>JAKFDW010000035.1:0-16516 GCA_036675955.1 Orrella sp.
CGCCAGGTAAACCAATATGCGGATACGCAAAGAATAATCCCATTTAGCCTGGGTGTTGTCAGTACAGGAAACCATGACCGCGCTTCAATATGCCGTGTATGCTCCGAAACCGGACATGCTTCAGTTACTGGATCTTCGCAGCCATTCCACCTGGCCCGTCGGCCGCCTCTTCCACCCTTCAGAATCCGGACGCTCATCGGGCGGCTTTGACACATGAACCTAGAGGACCACCCGGCCTGCCGTCTCTTTACCGAGGCCGGCGAGCTCACACAGATTGATCCCTATTACGAAGAAGGCCGCAATATCTTATGGATGATGCTCAATGCGCAGCCTCGCCCATGCTTCAATTCGGCGCTTCTTCGTGACATTGCTCAATTGGGGCGGGCGGCGCGAGGTTGCGGACTGCCCATCGATTTCTGGGTAACAGGGTCCTCCGTCCCCCAGATCTACAATGTCGGCGGCGATCTGCAACTTTTCGCGCAGCATATACGCGCGGGCGAACACGAACACCTGCTTGCCTATGCGCGCGCATGCATCGATGCCGTCTATCAGGCAGTCACCGGCTTCGGAACCGGGGCGATTTCGATCGCCATGGTCGAGGGCACGGCGCTGGGAGGCGGTTTTGAAGCAGCGCTCGCGCACCAATACGTCCTTGCCCAGAAAGATGCCAAGATGGGCTTTCCAGAAATCGCATTCAATCTATTTCCCGGCATGGGGGCCTATTCCCTGGTGGCACGCAAGTCGCACATGCGGCTAGCCGAAGAGCTGATCAGCACAGGCGAGTCGCATACCGCGGAATGGTATTTCGACAAAGGCCTGGTGGACAAGGTGTTCGACAAGAACGACGCGTTCAAGGCGACACGTACCTTCATAGATGTAATGCGCCCCAAGCTCAACGGCATACGCGCCATGCTTCGGGCACGCCAGCGCGTGTTGCCACTGGACCGCGCCGAGCTCATGGAAATAACCGAAGACTGGGCCAGTGCGGCGTTCACCATAGAGGAGAAGGATCTCGTCTACATGGAACGCCTGGTCATGCTTCAAAACAAGCATGTACGAAGCTCGAACCAACGTGCAGCGTGAGCCTTCCAGCCTGACGCAAACAGCCGGCATTCATGCCGGCTGTCTTTTCGGCCCGGCAGCGCCGGGGCACTGCCAGTTCGTCAGGCCACCAGCCTGAGCTTCTTGCCCTTGTTATTGAACCAGTCCTGGAAGTCTTTGGCCGGCATAGGCTTGGCGTACAGGAAGCCTTGGGCATAGTCGACGGCTATGCTCTTGAGGAATTCCGCTTCGGCCTCTGTTTCGACGCCCTCGGCTACCACTTCTATCTTCAGCTGCTGTGCGACAGCGACCATGGTTCGCACCAATGCTTGCGAGGTAGGCTTCTCGTTGATGGAACTGATGAAGCCGCGGTCCAGCTTGATGACATCAAGCGGCAGTCGAGCAACTTGAGACAGTGAGGAATAGCCCGTGCCGAAATCATCCAGGTGGATCTGGGCGCCCAGCTCGCGGAATTGACGGATCGTGGCCAGCGCCTGGGCCTCGTCGTCGATAAGGCAGCTTTCTGTCAATTCGATATCGAGCAGGCATTGTGTGTGGCCTGCCTCGTGTATGGCTTGGGCGAAGTCTTGCACAATGGTGGAATTGCACAATTGACGCGCGGAAACATTGATTGCAACGCGGAGGTTCAGGCCGCTGGCCTGCCACAAGGCGGCCTGCTTGGCGGCTGTCCTCATTACCCACTTTCCGAGCGGGACAATGAGTCCGCTGTCCTCGGCATAGGGAATGAAGCCCGCCGGCGAGATCCGTCCTCTTTCGGGGGAATCCCATCGGATCAAGGCCTCTACACTGCGCACCACGCCGGTCTCCAGACACAGCTTGGGCTGATAATAGAGTTCGAGCTGGTTAAGGTCGAGAGCCTTGCGCAGATTGCGGTCCAGCCAGATGTACTCGGCAACCTTGTTGTCCATCTCGGGTGAAAACATTCGGTAAGTACGTTTGCCGGCGTCCTTGGCAACATACATGGCCGTATCCGCGCAGCGGATGAGATGGTCTAGTGTCTCACCGTGCTGCGGGAACAGCGCGATACCGATAGAACAACCGGTATAGACTTCGATCAGGCCCAAACTGATAGGCGCCCTGAGGCGCTCCATGATGCGTTGGGCCACGCCTTCCATCAGGCCTTCCGTGGCGTTCTGTACGAACACCAGGAATTCGTCGCCGCCGAGGCGGGCCACGACATCGCCGTCGCGCAAGCAGGTCTTGATGTTGAGGGCGACGGCCTGGATCAGGCTGTCGCCAATGAGATGGCCGTAATGATCATTGACCTGCTTGAAGTTGTCCAGGTCGAGGAAGATAACGCCAAAGCGATCGCCGGCCTTGATGGCAGCGGTGATTTTTTCGTAGATGGCATGCCGATTCGGCAAGCCCGTAAGCGTGTCGACAGTGGCAAGCTCGAGCAGCCTTGCCTGCGCCTTGCGTTCTTCAGTGACGTCGGTGCCGGAGCAGACCAGATAACGCTCATCGGGCCCGCTGCCGCTGCGTACGAACTTGTTTCGCCATAAGATAGTGCGAACACCGTTCAGCGTATTGATATTTCGCTCGACCTCGTACGAAGTGGACTCTTTGAAGAAGTCGGTGATATTCGCCCTTGAAGCCGCCTGCTCATCGGCACGCATGAAAGCGTGCGCGCTCTTGCCAATGACGTCTTCTTCACGAAAACCGGTTACTTCCTCGCACAAGCGGTTGAACCGCAATATATTGCTGTTGTGGTCGATGATCACGACCAGCGAGTTGACTTCCGAAATGACTTGTTCGGCGAATTCAAGCCCGTGAGCGAGGTCTTTGGCCACTGTCGGCGCATCGCTGTAGTCGGATGCGGTGCCCAGCCACGAATTGCTTCCGTTTTTTTTGCCGACCAAGCTGAGCTTCTGCGATTCGCCGAAAAGCTTGATATCGATGACAGCATGAGATGTCACGCCGGTGAATGCGCGGATTTCTTCGGCCTGATGGGGAACCAGGACTACGGCCAGGTTGGGAGTGCCTTTGGCGCCAGCCAGTTGCAAGGCGTCGCTATCGGCCGTTAATTCCCAGAAAGGGCTTTTGGTGCCGAAATACGCGAACAATAATGAGTCGGTAAGTCCGTCGAGCATAGCACTCTCTTTTTTGACAGATTTGCAATGCGCCTGCAGCCATTGCACTTGATATTACACCCGAGTCGCGCCTATAGGTTCCGGCAATAATCCTATAGACATTCCCGGGTGTTTCGGAGGCGATAAGGCGGGTGCATCCCTGTGTGTCGACCCTGCGGCGTGGACACAACGACAATAACTTGGCTAAGTATACCGTTACTGTGTAATTTGTTTAGCAGTTATTTCAGGTTTTAACTATAAAAGTGCTTCTCATTTGGCATTTTGCCACGCAATCGCCATAACGCCACCCCGAAAATCATCAAGCCGGCGGCGGCCAGGCCCGCTCCCACCCAGGCGGTGGATGTCCAGCCATAACCGGCGGCGATCGCCAGACCGCCCAGCCAGGCGCCCAAGGCGTTGGCCATATTGAACGCGGAATGATTCAGCGATGCCGCCAGGGTTTGTGCGTGTGGCGCCGCATCCATCAGGCGGATCTGCAGTGGAGGACCGATGGCGACGCCGCTGCCGATCAGGAGGACGCCTGCCATCGCGGCCCATGAATGCCCCGCTATCAAGGGAAATATCGCCAACACGGCTACATTCCAGACCAGCAATACGCCGATGGCGGGCATCAATGCCTTGTCGGCCATCCAACCACCCACGATATTCCCGACTATCATGCCCACGCCTAGAAACGACATGGCGAAGGGAACCCATACAGGCGACACGCCGGACACTTCAGTCAAGGTCGGAGCGATATAGCTGACCACGCTGAACAGTCCGCCAAAACCGATAGCGCCAATACCCAGAGTCAGCCAAACCTGCTCTATCCGCAAGGCGCTCAATTCGCGCATCGGGCTGTTCAGGCGCGATGCGGGAGAATCGGGCAGCACACTGCGCAGCAGCACGGCGGTAAGCAGTCCAATTGCGCTGACCGCCGCAAATGCCGCTCGCCAACTGCTGGCCTGGCCCAGCCAAATGGCCAGCGGATTACCTACCAGAACGGCTACCGTCAATCCCAGCAACACGCGCCCCACTGCCTGCCCTCTGCGGGCCGGCTCTGCCATGGACGCGGCGACCAGCGCCGCGACACCAAAATAGGCGCCATGTGGCATACCGCTAAGGAAACGGAACAACATCACTGATCCATACGAAGGCGCCAGTGCGCTGGCAAGATTGCCTGCGGCAAATACCGCCATCAATACAATCAACAACAGGCGTCGCGGCAATCGGGAGGCAAGAACGGAGATAAGCGGCGCACCAATGACAACCCCGAGGGCATAAGCGCTGATCAGGTGACCGACTTCAGGCGCGGTCAGATTCAGGTCGGCAGCGATATTGGGCAGCAGGCCCATGATTGCGAACTCGCCCGTGCCTATCCCGAAACCGCCTACGGCAAGAGAAAGTTCCGCGGCAATGCGGCGGCCTTTTGAAATTGGTCGGCGAGGAACCGAATGTGATGCTGACATGTTTGCAAGAACGGTATGAGGGGCTGCATAGTACCGTATCAGGTCACCGCGACGCGTTGCTCATCGATGCGATAATCGCCGGAGTCGAGAATGCCGGACAGAACGTCCACCGCATCCCAGACATCACTGAAGCGCAGATACAGGGGCGTGAAGCCGAAACGCATAATGTGCGGCTCGCGGTAATCGCCTATGACCCCACGCTCGATCAGGGCCTGCATGACCGCATAACCCTGGGGATGCTCGAAGCTGACGTGGCTTCCGCGCAACTGGTGCTGGCGAGGCGTAACCAACGTGAGCGGATGGGCGGCGCAACGCGTTTCAACGAGATGGATGAACAAGTCCGTCAGGGCAAGCGACTTCTGGCGGATGGCTTCCATGCCGGTCTTGGCGAATATATCGAGACCGCATTCCACGAGAGCCAGTGAAACCATGGGCTGGGTGCCGCAAAGCGCGCGCTTGATTCCCGAGCCGGCCTGGAACACAGGCTCCATGGCAAACGGCGCCGCGTGGCCCCACCATCCCGACAACGGTTGCGAAAAGTCGTTCAGGTGCCTGGGTGCAACCCAGATGAAGGCCGGCGAACCCGGGCCTCCATTCAGGTATTTATAGGTGCAGCCCACGGCAAAATCGGCATTGGCCTGGTTGAGGGCCACAGGCACCGCGCCCGCCGAATGCGCAAGGTCCCATATGATCAAAGCGCCCTGCCGATGCGTATGCGCCGTCAAGCCTTCGAGATCCAGCAAGCGCGCGCTGCGATAATTGACATGTGTCAGCATGACGACGGCGGTATCGTGATCTATGGCGGCATGCAAGGCCTCGGGGCTTTCGACGAATTTGATGTGATAGCCGCGATCCAGCCATTGCGACAGGCCCTGAGCGATATAGATATCTGTGGGAAAGTTGCTGCGTTCGGTAACAATGACTTTACGATGCGCCTTCGCCGGATCGAGGCTTTGAATACGCAGGGCGGCGGCAAGGGCCTTGAACAGGTTGATGGACGTCGTGTCGGTAACCACGACTTCCCCGGCGTTGGCGCCTATCAAGGGAGCCAGCTTGTCGCCCAGCTTCACCGGCAGATCGAACCAGCCGGCCTTGTTCCAGCTGCGTATCAGATCGGTTGACCACTCTTGCTCGATGAGCGCGCGGGCTCTCGATGCCGCAGCTTTCGGGCTTGCGCCCAGCGAATTGCCATCAAGGTAGATTACGCCTTCAGGAAGGGAAAATTCATTCCTGAGAGGCGCGAGTTCGTCGTGCTGATCCAGCGCGACGCAATCGTTGCGATTTGACGCCGGCTGGAGCAGATAATCAGATGCCATGGGCGGCAGCTACAAACGCCCGGATCTTTTCCGGGGACTTGATGCCGGGCGCGATCTCGACACCGCTGCTGACATCGACCGCGTAAGGCCGCAGCTTCTGTATGCAAGCGCCGACCGACTCGGGCGTCAAGCCGCCCGCCAGGATGATGTTGCGGCTATCGTCGGCATCCTGCACCGCTTGCAACAAGGCTAAATCGAGGGTGCGTCCGCTGCCGCCGTACCCTTGGCTGTAGCTGTCGAACAGCCAGCCACTGGCCGACGGATACAAGCTGCATTGCTGCAGGACAGCGTCAGCATTGTCCAAACCAGGAGCGCCGACGCGAAACGCGCGTACATACCGGTGATTGAAGCTCTGGCAATAGTCGGGCGATTCATCGCCGTGGAACTGCAGCAGATCCGGCTGCACTTGCGCAATGACCTCTTGCACCTCGCGCTCGGAAGCATTGACAAACAAAGCGACGACAGACATGAACGCGGGAACGGCGGCACGTAATGCCCGGGCCTGCTCCACGGTGACCGCGCGGGCGCTTTTTGAATACATGACAAGGCCGACGGCATCGGCGCCGGCCTGCGCCGCGGCATGAACGTCTTCAGCTCGTGTCAGACCGCAAATCTTGACGCGTGTACGTGCTGCCGCCAACATGTTTTTGTCCTCTCTATTTAAACGCCGCACCCGGGTCTGGTGCGTCACCGAAACTGGAGCCGGAATCGTAGGAATCGGACCCATAGGCGTTTTCGGTACCGAAATTGATTGTGGCCGGGTCAACCACCACTGCGTTGTCTTTATAGTGCGTCACCATGCCCGGGAAAAGCATGACCGCGGCAACCATGGCAATCTGGATGCAAATGAACGGCACAGAACCCCAGTATATTTGACCGGAGGTGACTTTGGGAATGAGCTTACCCGTAACGCGATCGTGATAGTCGTCTTTGGGCGCCACGGAACGAAGATAAAACAGGGCAAAGCCAAACGGCGGGTGCATGAACGACGTTTGCATATTGACGGCAAGCAACACGCCAAACCAGATCAGGTCTATGCCCATTTTATCGGCAACGGGACCAAGCAATGGAATAATGATAAAGGCCAGCTCGAAAAAGTCGAGGAAGAACGCCAGGAAAAAAGTGAGAAGGCTTACAACGATAAGAAAGCCCCATTCGCCACCGGGCAAACCGCTTAGCAAGTGCTCTACCCAGATATCGCCGTTTACGCCCCGAAAGCTGAGGCTGAACACCGTGGATCCCACCAGGATGAACACCACGAAGCAGGACAGCTTGGTCGTGGTATCCATGGCCTGCTTGAGCAGGGCGAAAGAGAACCGGCCCCGGGAGACCGCCATTATCAAAGCGCCCACGGCGCCCATTGCGCCACCTTCGGTGGGCGTAGCGACGCCGATGAAAATGGTGCCCAACACCAGGAAGATAAGGAAAAGCGGCGGAATCATCACGAACGTGACGCGTTCGGCGATTTCCGAGAGCAAGCCCAGACGGAGCACCTTGTTCACCAGCGCGATAGCCAGCGCAGTAAGGCCCCAGCCCATCAGGTAGATAACTACACGCTCGTCGACCGGCACCTGGGTGTGATCGCTGAAATAATACCCTGCCCCGAAATAGGAAACAGTGGTGGCGATGATGGTGAGAATACCGAGCGAGCGCAGGCCGCGGCTGCCGTCAGGCTTGACGTAGATGCGAGCCTCTTCGGGCAAGGCCGGCGCGCTGGAGGGCTTGAGCAGTGAAAGAATAACGACATAGCCGATGTACGACAAGGCGAGCAGCATGCCCGGTATCATGGCGCCACGATACATATCGCCGATGGACCGGCCGAGCTGGTCTGCCAGGATGATGAGCACCAACGACGGCGGGATAATTTGCGACAAGGTGCCCGAGGCCGCGATGACGCCGGTGGCCAGGCGCCTGTCATAGCCATAGCGCAACATGATGGGCAGCGAAATAAGCCCCATCGAGATGACCGAGGCCGACACCACGCCAGTGGTGGCTGCCAGCATGGCGCCAACCAGGACAACGGCAATGGCCAGTCCGCCACGGATGGGCCCGAACAACTGGCCTACGGTTTCAAGGAGGTCTTCCGCCATTCCGGAGCGTTCGAGGATCAGGCCCATGAGCGTGAAGAACGGCACGGCCAGCAGGGTATCGTTGGCAACAATGCCGAATACCCGCTGCGGCAAGGCCTGGAACAAGGCTGGCTGCATCAATCCGAGATCGATGGCTACAAGGCCGTAGAGTATGCCGTTGGCAGCCAGAGAAAAAGCAACAGGAAAGCCCAGCAACAAGAACACGATCAGGTTGATGAACATGATCGGAGCCAGATTATCGACAAAAAACTCCATGATTAGCGGCCTTTTCCTGTTGGTATGTTTTGTTCTGCCGGGGCCACTTCCTGTTCGGCCAGTTGCCGGATTTCATCGGCCAGTTGTTCTTCCGCACTTTTCCCCTTGGGCCTGGCGGTCGGGTCCGGACAATCTCCCCTTAGAAAGCCGACGCATTTAACAAGGTGCGAGAATCCGGCCAGTATCAGTAAACCGAAGCCTATCGGTATCAGCAACTTTGCGGGCCAGCGGATCAGGCCACCGGTATTGGACGACTGCTCGTTCAATACCAGAGACTCGTAGAAAAACGGCAGGGAAAGCCAAAAAATGAGAACGCATGCGGGAAACAGGAAAAACACCACCCCGAAAATTTCGATCAGTATCTGTGTGCGTTTGGAGAATTTTTGTGACAGCACATCGACCCGCACGTGTTCATTGCGCAAGAACGTATACCCGGCCGCCAACAGAAAAATTGCTCCGAACAAATACCATTGCAGCTCAAGCCATGCGTTGGAACTGACATTGAAGACCTTGCGTATGACGGCGTTTGTCGCGCTGACCAGAACGACTACGAGCGTAAGCCAGATAACGGCCTGCCCCACCTTCACATTCAAGGTGTCTATTAACTTGGATAAAGTCAGAAAGAATTTCATGAGCTCGACTCGGGAGGGGTAACGGCAACCTCTGATTTAACTGTGCTGATGCCGGTTGGCCGGCCAAAAGCTGACAAGTATAGACCATGTATTGCTAACGGAAACGGGACGAATTTTATACGATCCGACCTTTTCCCGATCTCGGTATATGCCCAGGGTCAACAGCCCGGCAGCCTGAAGCCCATGTGCGAAAAAACAGCTGCGCGCCCCGAAATGTCGGGCAGTCCGAACTCGCATGGATAGTCCACCTTGGCCAGGTATAGGCCGTCGGGGGAAAAAGTAGGCGCTGCCAGGCGGCGATCTCGCTGCATAAGCAGCTCGGTCATCCAGGAGGCATCTTTTCGTCCCTGCCCTACATACAGGATTGCACCCATCAGGTTTCGCACCATGTGATGCAGAAAGGCATTGGCCTTGAAGGTGAACAGGAAAAAATCGTCGTACTGTTCTATGTCCAGTGCCTGCAACGTCCGGACTGGACTGGCTGCCTGGCACTGGGATGAACGAAAGCAGCTGAAATCATGTTCGCCCACGAGCAAACGCGCCGCTGCGCGCATGGGCTCGAGCTCTAGAGCATGGTATACCCAGCCGGCGCGCCCATGCAGCATGGGCGACCGCACACGCGCGTTTCGTACTATATAAATATAGCTGCGGGACATGGCGGAAAACCGGGCATGAAAGCTGTCGGGCACTTCCCGCGCCCACTGGACGGCAATGCTGTCCGGAAGCAAAGCGTTAAGGCCGCGCACCCATGATTCCATGCGCCGTTCGACTCCGGTATCGATGTGTACGACCTGGCCCAACCCATGCACGCCGGTGTCCGTACGGCCCGCACAAATGGTCCCGACCGTTTCAGCCAGGAATGTGTGAAGTGCGGCCTCGAGGCGATCCTGGACCGTACAGCCGTTGGGTTGAGTTTGCCAGCCTTGCCAGAATGAACCATCGTAGGCAAGGCCAAGTGCCATGCGCGGCATGGTGTTTAGCGCCTGCGGGTCGTTGAATCGTCCGGTGTCGACTGTTCGAGGTCCAGATTGATCTGGTCGAGTTTCTCCTTGACCATTGCTTCCGTTACGAGACCGCCATGATCATCGCCGCTGTGCGCGTTCGCCCGGCGCAATAGCCAGGCGATGATGAGCACTACCAATGCCAGCAGGCCCGTAATGACCCCCAGCATATGTTCTTGAATCCACGACACGGTTTGTTCTGCCTTGCTTGAAATAGGTTCTGCCACGCCGTCCGATCCATTGGAGCCGGAAGCAGACGACTTATCGACTGTACTGTTGTTTGGGTTGTTGTTTCGGTTGTTGCCGGTTGTGGCGTTGGTTGCAGCTTGCCCGGGCGACGTTGCGGCCTTCGATGCAGGCGAGACAGCAGCATTGGGCGCGGCACTGCCGTCGCGCGACGCAGCAGCCGGTTGAGCGGCGTTGCTTGGGCTAGTGTCTTGCTTCACACCTGACTCAGTGCCTCGGTCCGTTCCTCGGTCCGTTCCTCGGTCCGTTCCTCGGTCCGTTCCTTGGTCCGTTCCTTGGTCCGTTCCTTGGCCTGTTCCTTGGCCTGTTCCTTGGTCCGTTCCCTGGCCTGTTCCCTGGCTTGTTCCCTGGCTTGTTCCTTGGCTTGTTCCTTGGCTTGTTCCTTGGCTTGTTCCTTGGCTTGTTCCTTGGCCAGTGCCTTCGCCCGAGCCGGAGCTTGTATCCGGATTCGAACCGGTGCCCTGGCCCGGATCGGTGTTGCCTGCAGCCGGCGTGCCATTCTTTGCTGCAGTGTCTGTGGAATTGGCGCCGCCACTCACCTGATTCGAGCCCGCTGCGCTACCGGTACCGGAGGCCATGCCGGCAGCCGCTACGGCGGCAGCATCAGACTTTCCAGTTCCATCGTGGCCGGAATCGCTCGAGGTAGTGCTGCCGCTTGCACCGACGCCATCCGCTATGGGGCCCGAGCCGGAACCCTGAGGCGTCTTGGCGCCAGCGCCCATGCCGACCCCATTATCGGTAGCGGGCGCCCCTCCGGTAACGGTCCCGTCCCCAGTTCCGTTGCTGCTGCCGGCCGGGCCGCGGCCGGCCGAACTTCCGGCGCTGCCGGCACGTTCAGCGCTTAGTCCCGCTATGCTGGGCAAGGTTATGCCCAGCCCCTTGGCCCCGTCGACCAACAAATCGGCGGCTGCCTCGCCCTGGGCCAGCAAAGCCTGGTTAAGATCCTTGACGTTCTGCTCGAGTTGAGACACGCGTGCTTCGGAATCTTGGATGCCTTTTTTTGTGGCAAGACGGTCGTCCGCAAGCACATCGGCCGATGGCCGCGACCCAGAGGCGTCATTGCTTGCTGCGGAGCCATTTCCGTTGGTCTGGGCGCGGCTGCCACCATTTGCGCCTTCCGCGGCAGCCGAGGGGGCTGGGCTTCCGGACAAACGGAGTTGATCGCGTGGAGCCCCGTCACGTTGGGAATCATCGGGCGTGCTCTCCGCAGAAACAACACCTTTGGCCGCACTGTCTTCCTGCCCGACAACAACGCCCTGCCCTGCCAGGCGCTGGCGATACAAAGCAAAAGCTTGCGCCTGCTTCTGGAAGATGCGTCGCGCCTCCCGGTCGGAGATGGCGGTAAGTTGCGCCATGCCGGGCATGGAGAGTGTGGAACCGGCCTTGACCAGGTTCAGGTTATTTTCAATGAACGCTTTGGGATTTGCGCGCTGGAGCGCAACCATCATCTGGTAGACAGTAACGCCCGGCACGGCGTGGCGCTGGGCTATGGCAAACATGGTGTCGCCCTGCCGCACGCGTATGGAGCGCGACACCCCGGTTTGCGCCATGGCGCTGGAATGCGTCAGCAGACTGACTTGATAGCGCTGCTGGCCCGATGCCGTGCGCACATCAAGCAGAAGGTCGGCTACCGGCTTGTCGAAAGGTTGGGTGGAGCGCACCTGTATGACTTTGCTGCCGGCGGTGTAACCATCGGCAAGTTTCGCTTTCAGCGTGCCTAGGTCGACCGGCGGCGTCAGGCCAGCCTGCGCCCATGCCGCGGCAGGAGCCAGGCTGACCTGGAGTGAACGCATATCGTCGGCGGTGAGTTGCTTGACCGGTACGTCGATGCGTAACGGTTGACCCAGCGCCGATATGATCCGCGAATGCCCGAAGCTGGCTCCGTGTGCCGTTGAGCACGCCAGCAATGCCGCCGCCAGCGCCCCGATGAGAGGCTTGATACTCAATACTGCAGAAGCAGACGACGACACACGACGGGACATAGGCATTTTTATAGTTCACCCAGAGTAATTCGCAACATTCGGCGCAGCGGTTCGGCCGCCCCCCATAATAGCTGATCTCCTACGGTAAAAGCGCTTAGATATTCCTGGCCCATTGACATTTTGCGCAAACGACCGACAGGAATATCCAGCGTGCCGGTAACTGCGACGGGAGTCAACTGCTGCATAGTGAGATCGCGTTCGTTGGGCACAACCTTTGCCCACTTTGAGCCTTCCCTGAGCATGTCCGAGATCTCGTCCAGCGGTACATCGCGCTTGAGCTTGATGGTCAGGGCCTGGCTATGGCAGCGCATGGCGCCGATCCGCACGCATAAACCATCGATAGGGATGGCAGGCGTACCGAACGCCGCGCCGCGACCAAGAATCTTGTTGGTCTCGGCCTCTGCCTTCCATTCTTCGCGTGACATGCCGTTGCCCAAGTCCTTGTCGATCCAGGGAATAAGGTTGCCGCCAAGCGGCACGCCGAACTGTTCGTGAGGAAGATTCGGATCTTGCTGCGCTTTGAGAACGCCGCGATCGATGTCGAGAATAGCCGACGCAGGATCATCGAGCTGGAGCTTGACAGCCGCGTTCAGCGCGCCGAACTGGGTGAGGAGTTCGCGCATATGCTGGGCGCCGCCGCCCGACGCCGCCTGATAGGTCATGCTGCTCATCCATTCGATGAGGTCGTTGTTGAACAGGCCCGACAGACCCATAAGCATGCAACTGACCGTGCAATTGCCGCCGATGAAGTTCTTTACGCCACGTTGCAAGGCAGCATCGATGACGGATCGATTGACCGGATCCAGCACAATGATGGCATCGTCGGCCATGCGCAAAGTGCTGGCCGCATCGATCCAGACGCCCGACCAGCCCGCGGCGCGCAGCTTGGGATACACCGCCGAAGTGTAGTCGCCACCCTGTGCGGTAAGGATGACGGGCAGTTTTTTAAGCGCTTCGATATCGTAGGCGTCTTGCAACGGACCCGCGCCGTCGGCCCATGCCGGAGCCCGCCCACCCGCATTGCTGGTCGAGAAAAACACCGGTTCGAAGAGGGAAAAATCGTTCTCGTCGCGCATGCGCTGCATGAGGACCGAACCCACCATGCCACGCCAGCCGACCAATCCAACTACTTGGTTCATGTTGCTGTCACTTTAAAAATAGAAATCAGTTTGAAATACTAGTTTAATGCCTTGAGAACGGCGTCACCCATTTGCGTGGTCGTAACCTTGGTCATTCCGCTTTCATAGATGTCCGCGGTACGCAGGCCCTGCTCGAGAACAGCCTGTACAGCCGCTTCGATACGGTCGGCCTGCCCGGCTTCGTTCAATGAATAGCGCAACAGCATGGCTGCCGACAATATCGTCGCCAAAGGATTGGCGATATTCTGGCCGGCAATGTCGGGCGCCGAGCCGTGGCTGGGCTCGTACAGTCCCTGGTTGGACGAGTTCAGCGAAGCCGAGGGCAACATGCCGATGGATCCCGTGAGCATCGCCGCCTCATCGGAAAGAATATCGCCGAACAAATTACCGGTAACAATGACATCGAACGCCTTTGGCGCGCGAACGAGCTGCATGGCGGCGTTGTCGACGTACATATGGGACAGTTCGACATCGGAATACTCCGAGCCAACGGCAATCATGATGTCGCGCCAGAACTGAGACGTTTCAAGCACATTCGCCTTATCGACGCTGCACAATTTCTTGCCGCGTTTCCGGGCCGCCTGGAATGCCACATGTGCGATGCGGCGCACTTCGGATTCGGCGTAATGCATGGTATCGAAGCCCTGGCGTTCGCCCTTGTAGGGGCCGTCTTCCACCTGCCGCACGCCGCGAGGCTGACCGAAATAAATATCGCCGGTAAGTTCCCGCACGATAAGAATATCCAGGCCAGAGACGACCTCAGGCTTGAGCGACGAGGCGTTGGCCAACTGCGGATACAAAATTGCCGGACGCAGATTGGCGAACAAACCCAAAGCCTTGCGCAAGCCAAGTATGGCTTGCTCAGGCCGCAACTCGCGCGCCAGAGAGTCGTACTTCCAGTCACCCACGGCGCCGAAAAGAATGGCGGCGGAATTCCTGGCCAAGTCCAGCGTGGCGGGTGGCAAGGGATGTCCGTGGGCGTCGAAAGCGGCGCCACCGACGGGGGCGGTTTGCAAGTCCAGGTCCAGGCCCAGGGCGGTCAGCACCCGCACAGCCTGCTCGGTAATTTCGGTGCCGATTCCATCGCCCGGCAGTACAGCAATCTTGTGACTCATTATTTTTCCCGAATGAATTTGTGGTTCACATACAACAGAAAGGGCTGCGTCGCCGCGGCCCTTGTCTTGGATCAGCCTGCTATGGCAAACACTCTAGGCAATAGGATGTGCCTCGAGCCAGGGGTGACGCGCCAGCCTTTCGGCCTCAAAAGCGCGTATCGTGTCGGACTTTTGCAAGGTGAGCGCAATTTCATCCAGACCATTAATTAAACAATGCTTGCGAAACGGCTCGATGTCAAAGGCCAGTTCGCGGTCATCCTGGGTAATGACGACCTGGCGTTCCAGGTCGATACGCAGCTTGTATCCGACAAAACCTTTCACCTCGTCGAACAAGCGCGCGACTTGAAGCTCCGGCAGGACAATGGGCAAGAGTCCGTTCTTGAAGCTGTTGTTGAAAAAGATGTCGGCGTAGGACGGCGCAATGACGGCGCGGAATCCGAACTGCGAAAGCGCCCAGGGCGCATGTTCGCGGCTGGACCCGCAACCGAAGTTCTTGCGCGCGAGCAGGATGGAGGCTCCCTGGTAACGCGACTGGTTCAGCATGAAGTCCGGATTCAGCGGACGCTTGCTGTTGTCCATACCGGGTTCGCCGTGATCCAGATAGCGCAGTTCGTCGAACAAGTTCTCGCCGAACCCGGTGCGCTTGATGGACTTCAGGAACTGTTTCGGGATGATCAGATCGGTATCGACGTTTTCACGGTCGAGCGGCGCTACCAGGCCATGATGGGTCGTGAATGCTTGCATGATGGCTTCCTATCGAAAATTACGTACGTCAACAAAATGACCTGCGATGGCCGCGGCTGCCGCCATGGCGGGGCTGACCAGATGTGTACGTCCGCCCTGTCCCTGCCGCCCTTCGAAATTGCGGTTCGATGTCGAGGCGCAGCGCTCGCCGGGTTCCAGGCGGTCAGCGTTCATAGCAAGACACATGGAACAGCCCGGCTCGCGCCACTCGAATCCGGCTTCGAGGAAGATTTTGTCCAGACCTTCCCGTTCCGCCTGGAGCTTCACCAGGCCGGAGCCGGGAACGACCATGGCTTGCTTGACCGAAGACGCTACCCGCTTGCCGCGTGCCACGTTTGCCGCCGCGCGCAGATCTTCGATACGGGCATTGGTACAGGAACCGATGAAGATGCGGTCGACGGGAATATCGACCAGGGGCGTATTGGGTTTCAGTCCCATGTATTGCAGCGCGCGCTCAATGCCGCTGCGCCGCACATCGTCTTTCTCTTTATCCGGGTCCGGTACACGGCCATCGACTGAGAGAACCATTTCGGGCGACGTACCCCATGTAACTTGAGGCATGACGTCGCGCGCATTGACTTCGACGATGCGGTCGAATTTCGCGCCTTCGTCGGTATGCAATGTGCGCCAGTACTGAACGGCCTGGTCCCACAGGACCCCGGTAGGGGCATAAGGACGGCCGCGGAAATAATCAATCGTTTTCTGGTCGACGGCGACCATGCCGGATCGGGCGCCGGCTTCGATAGCCATATTGCAGACAGTCATGCGGCCCTCGATGGACAAGGATCGTATCGTGCCGCCACCGAATTCGATGGCATAACCCGTGCCGCCAGCCGTGCCGATCTTGCCGATGATGAAAAGCACCAGGTCTTTGGCCGTACAGCCGAAGGGCAATTCGCCCTCGACCTTGATCAACATGCTCTTGTTTTTCTTCATGAGCAGGGTTTGCGTGGCCAGCACGTGTTCAACTTCCGATGTGCCGATTCCGAATGCCAGCGTGCCCAGCGCGCCATGGGTGCTCGTGTGGGAATCGCCGCAAACAACGGTCATGCCGGGCAAGGTTGCGCCCTGCTCCGGGCCGATGATGTGCACGATACCCTGACGCGTATCGTTCATGCGGAATTCGGTGATTCCGTATTTTTCACAGTTTTCGTCCAGCGTGTCGACCTGGAGACGGGAGATGGGGTCGGTAATGCCCTCGGCGCGTGCCGTGGTTGGGACGTTATGGTCGGCCACCGCCAGGTTGGCGCTGATGCGCCATGGCTTTCTGTCTGCCAGCGCCAAGCCTTCGAAGGCCTGAGGACTGGTGACTTCGTGGACCAGATGGCGGTCGATATACAGTAAACAGGTTCCGTCGGACTCTTGATGCACTACGTGCGCATTCCAGAGCTTGTCG
>JAKFDW010000036.1:0-5234 GCA_036675955.1 Orrella sp.
GAACTCAATTTCCTGACTCCCGTGCAGCGGCGCCGTCTAAGCCCGATGGCTCGGATGGTGTTCGATTGCGCCTGGCCGCTGGCCGACAACCGTCCATCCATGCCGCTGGTCTTCGCATCGCAGCACGGCGAGACCACTCGCAGCTTTGCGCTGCTCCAGGCCATGGGCCGCCACGAAGGCTTGTCGCCAACATCTTTCGGCCTGTCGGTCCATAACGCGGTTGCTGGAATGTGGTCAAAAATCCGCGGAGGCAACACAAAAGCCATCGCCCTGTCGGTGAATGCCGACGGGCTCGAGCAAGCCTTCATGGAAGCCGCTTTCCTTCTGCGGCGCGGTGCGCGCGCCGCCATGGTCGTGCTCGCCGAAGAGCGCCCGCCTCCCGCCTACATACCGTGGATCGCCGATGTCCCGTTTTCCTATGCCGTGGCCTTTCGCATAGAACGAGGCGTCCAATGGCGTCTCGAACAGCACCAGGATCAATCCGGCATCCCCCAGCTTTGGCCCAATGCGCTGAATTTCGTGCGCCATCTATGCCTGGGTTCCCCGACCTTGCAAAACACGAATGGCGACCAGCACTGGCTCTGGACGCGAACCTCCCAATAACGCCCAAGGAAAATCCGTGGACCTTTTCATGCAAGCAGCAATAGAACAAGCCAGGCTGGGCCTGGCCCAGGGCGGCATCCCGATCGGATCCGTCATTGTGCATAAAGGCCGTATCATCGGCCGCGGACACAATAGGCGCGTGCAAAAGGGCAGCGCCATTTTGCACGGCGAAATGGATGCGTTCGAGAATGCCGGTCGCCAGCCGGCCGCTATCTACCACGAGTCGGTGCTCTACACCACGCTGTCGCCCTGCGCCATGTGCAGCGGCGCCATCCTTCTGTACGGCATCCGCAGAATAGTCATAGGCGAAAACCAGACTTTCATGGGTGAAGAGGCGCTCCTGCGATCACGCGGCGTTCAGGTAGACGTGCTCCAGGATGCCGATTGCATTGAGATGATGCGCGGATTCATTGAAGCCCGTCCCGAACTCTGGAACGAAGACATCGGCGTCGAGGATGCCCCCAAGACTTAGCGGCATCGGGGGCGGTGAACTCGCGCATCGGCCTTTTACTGCAAGGGGACGTTGGCCTGTTTCACAAGCTCGGCCCACTTCTTGCCTTCTGAACGAACGTACTCGGCGAATTCCTTGGGCGACGATCCTACTGGCTCCGCACCCATGGTGGCGTACTGCGCCTTGACTTTCGGGTTTTGCAACGCCTGTTTTGCCGTTTCAGCCAGCTTTTCGACGACGGCATCCGGCGTGCCCTTGGGTGCCCATAATCCGTACCATGTGCTGATGTCGAATTTCGGGTAGCCCGATTCGGCAACCGTGGGCACATCGGGCAGGGCCGATACGCGCTTGGCCGTGGTCACCGCAATGGCGCGCAGCTGTCCGGACTTGATGAAGGGCATGGCCGACGGCATGGAGTCGAACATCAAGTCCAGCTGACGCCCGACCAGGTCGGTCAGCGCAGGCGCACTGCCCTTATAGGGAACATGCTGCATGCGGATACCGGCCAGGTCCTTGAACGATTCGCCTGACAAGTGCTGCGCCGACGCGGTGCCCGCCGAACCGAAGTTCAGGCCGGCCTCGCTGCTCTTGGCTTCCTTGACCAGATCGGCTACCGACTTGATCGGAGAGTCCTTGGGTACGACCAGGACGAGGGGCACGGCGGCCAACTGCGTAATGGGCACGAAGTCGTTGAACGAGTCGTACGCCATTTTCTTGTAGATGTGCGGGTTGATGACATGCAGCGAAGCGTTGGCCAGGAAGGTGTATCCGTCCGGTTCCGAGCGCGCAACCTGGTCGGCGCCTATCATGCCGCTGGCCCCGGACTTGTTGTCCACGACGATGGGCTGGCCTATGACCTCCGCCATGGCGGCGGCCGCGCCGCGGGACACCAGATCTGTGGGACCGCCGGGTGGATAGGGCACGACCATTTTGATCGGCTTGTCGGGATAGGCGGCGGACGCCTGCGCGGCCAGTCCCGTTGCGCCAAGGATGGCGAAAGTACATTGTCCCAGCCATCGGGCAAGGCGGTATCTGGTATGAATTGTCATGATGTTGTCTCCTGTCTTATCGTTAAAGCTACTTTGCCGATGACTTCCCGGCCATGAAGAGCACCGAGCGCGTTGCCAAGCTCGGTAATGGGGTAAACCTTCGTAACGGTGGGCCGTATCCGCTTGTCGCGGGCCCAGCCCAATATGGTTTGCATCGCGCGTTGCAATGCCGGCGCATGGACGACACGCTCATCGGCGGGCGTCCAGCCTATATAGCGGCCATAGAAAAAACCATGCAGAGTCAAATTCTTTACCAGCAACAGGTTCGCAGGCACGACGGGCAAGGTGCCGCTGGCGAATCCTATGCTCAGCAGGCGCGCATTGTGTGCAGCCGCTCGCACGGCGTGACCGAAGAGTTCGCCGCCGACCGGATCCACGACAATGTCGGCGCCGCGGCCGCCGGTCAGGGCCTTTACCTCGGCGGCAAGGTCGGCACCGGGCGCCACGGCTGCGCGCGCTCCCAGCGCAACGGCGTGATCACGCTTAATCTGGGTACTGGCGCACGCGATGACGTCCGCGCCCATCTGGGTCGCCAGTTCGACCGACGCCAGGCCCACCCCTGCCCCTGCACCCAATACAAGCACAGTCTCGCCGGGCTGCAGCGCGCAACGCCAGAGGAGTCCGCAATACGCGGTCCCGTACGATATGGGAATCGGCAAGGCATCGAGTAGCGGCAAGCCGTCGGGGATGGGATAGACGGTATATTCCGGGAGCTTGACGCGTTCGGCAAAACAGCCCCAGTTCGCGATGGCCGCTACCGCATCGCCCGGCTTTAACCGGGTAACGGACGCGCCCACCGCTACGATGTGTCCGACAGCTTCTGTACCGGGGGTGAACGGCAGCGGCGGCCTGGTCTGGTAACGTCCCGCTATCATCAGCCCGGTCGCATGGCTTACGCTCGCATACGCGACCTCCATCACGACTTCATAGGGGCCAGGTGCGCCGGGTTCGTCGCAAGTAGCCAATCGTGCCTCGTCACTTTCCCCGAAACGCTGGACCTGCAGGGCGCGCATCATGCCGACACCCCGGACGATGCACCCGCGAATTGCCTGATAGCGCCGGCGTCCAGCAGCTTGGCGATTTCCGCCGGATCAAGCCCGGCGTCCCGCAGGATCTGGATGGAGTGCTCGCCGATGTCGGGGGCCGCGCACATTGGACGGCGCCCCCCGGCACCGGGAAGACCAGGCAGTTGCAGCTCGCCGATGCGAGCCTGCTGTATGGTTTGCAACATGCCCAGGTGCGCTGTTTGCGGGTGAGCCGCCACCGCTGCGTAATCGCGCACCGGCGCATGCAGGACATCATGTTCCTGCAAGCGCTTTATCCAGACTTCGCTGGGCGCCTGCGCCATCTGGATGGCGATTTCATTGTGCAGGAAGTCGCGCGCCGCCATGCGCGCCTCGTTGCTCTGAAAACGCGCGTCGCCAAGCCAGTCGGGGCGATCCAGCGCCCGGCAGAGTTTAGCGAACTGCGCATCGTTCAATACGAGCACCGACAACTGGCCATCTGCCGTCGCAAATACGCCATTGGGCGCACTGACCGCGCCGGCAGGCTGGCCTTCAGCCATGGCGAACGCGGCCATATTATTGATCTGCAGCGCGGCGCAGGCCTCGAATAAGCTGACCTCCAGATGCGCGCCGCGACCCGACTTCAGACGCAGATACAGCGCCGCCGCCAATTGCTGCGCGGCATACAGGGCCGTCGATATATCGGCCAGCAACAGGCCGATGCGCCGGGGTTCCTGATCGGCATCCTGATTGGCAAACATCAGTCCGGTGTCGGCCTGCATCACCGAATCCGAGGCGGGCGCCTGGGCATAGGGGCCGTCGGCGCCATAACCGCTGATCGATACATAAATCAGGTCCGGTTTCTGGTCGGCCAAGGCCGCGTAGCCCACACCCAGGCGCTCCGCCACGCCGGGGCGGAAATTCTGCACGACCACATCGGCCTGCAGCGCAAGGCGGCGCAACAGCTGCTTGCCGGACGGTGTGCGGGCATCGAGGCAAAGCCCTTGTTTCCCGGCGTTATAACTGATGGACAGTGCGCTGTGGCCATCGCGCACGACGCCTACGTTGCGCCCCCAGTCGCCTTCGGGCGGTTCGACCTTGATGACATGCGCGCCTTGCTGCCAGAGAATCTGGGTGCAATAGGGCCCGGCAATGCCTTGGCTGATGTCAAGAATTCGAAGTCCCGCAAAAGGCAGGTCTGGGTTCATGGCAGGCATGTTCTTTCTTCTGAATGGTTGCGTTCAATCATGCTAGCATCGCTCTTATCCATTAACAATGGCACGATACGTGCCACCAATGTTGAGCCATAATGGACAATAAGATCGATTTGAATCTCATCCAGTTATTCGTTGCCATCGTGCAGTCGCGCACACTGAGCGAAGCGGCGCGGCGCACCGGGATGACCCGCTCCAACGCGTCGCGTCAACTGAAAGTACTCGAGCTCGCGATGGGCGCCCAACTACTGCGGCGTACGACCCGCCACATGGAAGTCACCGAAGCGGGGCAGCTGTTATATACCCATGGAGTCCGAATGCTGGAAGAGGCGCAAGCCGCCCGGACGTCGATTGAAAGCCTCGGCAAGTCCGTGCGGGGCGACGTACGGATACGCCTGCCCACGGGGCTGGGCCACCTGTACCTCGCCCCCGTGTTGCTGGATTTCGCCCGCAACTACCCGGACGTAAGCTTGCGGGTACTGATCAACGATTTCATTGGCGACCTGATTTCCGCCGAAGTCGACGTGGCCTTGAAGATTACTTCCGCGCCATCCGAAGACCATGTCGCGCGCAAGATCTGCAATATCGCCTGGTGCCTGTGTGCCGCGCCCGATTTCATTGCGACACGCCGCGCCATCGGAACGATCCAGGACTTGACCGGGTGCACCTTGATCACCCCGGCGTCCATGGGCCGCCGCTTCGATCTGAAACTCGACATGAACGGCACGCGCGTCCTGTTCAAGGCGACGCCCCGCCTGCAGTCGGGCGACTACCCCTACTTGCTGGAGGCGGCGCTGGCCGGGCTGGGCGTCGCGCTGCTACCGCGCTATGCCGTATGGAAGCAGCTGCAGGCAGGCGTTCTTCAAGAAGTACTACCCCAATACGAACCGGAAGGTGTCGGCGACAGCCTCTA
>JAKFDW010000037.1:0-33428 GCA_036675955.1 Orrella sp.
CCCGAAACCATAGAATTCACATCCAGGCTTATCGAGAAGAAGCTTTCCGACTTCGGCGTGAAGGCTGTGGTTGTGTCGGCCCAGGCGGGCCCCGTCATTACCCGTTATGAAATCGAGCCGGCCACAGGCGTCAAGGGCAGCCAGATCGTCAATCTGGCCAAGGACCTGGCG
Organism: Orrella sp.; assembly: GCA_036675955.1. Lineage (GTDB taxonomy): Bacteria > Pseudomonadota > Gammaproteobacteria > Burkholderiales > Burkholderiaceae_B > Pollutimonas. The sequence continues at coordinate 172 of JAKFDW010000037.1, forward strand.
CGCGCCCTGAGCCTGGTCAGCATCCGCGTGGTTGAAACAATACCCGGCAAGAATCTCATGGGGCTGGAGCTGCCCAACGCCAAGAGGCAAATGGTCAAGCTCTCCGAGATAATCGGCTCTCAAACTTACCACGCCGGTTCCTCCGTGCTTACCATGGCGCTGGGGAAAGACATTGCCGGCAATCCTGTGGTGGCCGACCTGGCCAAGATGCCTCATCTGCTGGTTGCCGGCACTACCGGTTCCGGTAAGTCGGTAGGCATCAATGCAATGATTCTTTCACTGCTGTACAAGGCCGACGCAAGCCAGGTGCGCCTCATTCTCATTGATCCGAAAATGCTGGAAATGAGCGTTTACGAAGGTATTCCTCATCTGCTGGCTCCCGTCGTGACCGATATGCGCCATGCGGCGAATGCCTTGAACTGGTGTGTGGGTGAAATGGAGAAGCGCTATCGCCTGATGAGCAAGATGGGCGTGCGCAACCTGGCAGGCTACAACAACAAAATAAGCGAAGCCATCAAGCGCGAAGAACCCATCCCCAACCCATTCTCGCTGACACCCGATGCGCCCGAGCCCTTGGCTACATTGCCCATGATCGTGGTGGTGATCGACGAGCTCGCCGACCTTATGATGGTCGTCGGCAAGAAGATAGAAGAGCTCATCGCCCGGCTGGCCCAGAAAGCACGCGCGGCGGGCATCCACCTCATATTGGCTACCCAGCGCCCCAGCGTGGACGTGATCACCGGCTTGATCAAGGCGAACATTCCTACGCGCATTGCGTTCCAGGTATCGTCCAAGATCGATTCCCGCACCATACTCGATCAAATGGGAGCGGAAGCCTTGCTGGGGCAGGGCGACATGCTTTACCTGCCTCCCGGTTCGGGCTTCCCGGCGCGGGTGCACGGCGCGTTCGTCCATGACGACGAGGTGCATCGCGTGGTAGAGTCGCTCAAGCAGCAGGGTGAGCCAAACTACGTTGAAGGCTTGCTCGAAGGCACGCTCGAAGGAGAAACCGGCGACGGCGTGGGCAGCGTGACGGGCTTCGCCGATGCTGAATCCGACCCGCTCTACGACCAGGCTGTCGAGGTCATACTCAAGAACCGCCGTGCCTCCATATCGTCGGTCCAGCGTCATTTGCGTATCGGCTACAACAGGGCGGCCCGGCTGCTCGAGCAAATGGAGCAGTCTGGTCTTGTTTCCGCCATGCAGTCCAATGGCAATCGTGAAATTCTGGTTCCAGCGGGAAATGCCTCTAATGAAGATTGATCAGCAAGTTTCCATGCACCATAAACCGGCTTATGCGTCGACGGGCGCTTATGTCGCGTTCATGCGGCGTGCTGCCGTCGCTGTCATGCTGGCCGCTGCTCCCGTACTGGCCTGGTCGGCGGATGCGTCCGCCCAGTTGCGTGACTTCGCTGCCAAGGTACAGTCGGGCACCGGGCAATTCACACAGCAGACAGTAGATGAAAAAGGCGGTGGAAAACGTCCGCAGTCAGGCGAATTCGCCTTCAAGCGACCCGGTCAATTCAAGTGGGCCGTCAAAAAGCCCTACGAACAATTGATCGTGTCGGATGGCAAGCTGGTGTATCAGTACGACCCTGACCTGGCCCAGGTTACCCAGCGCAAGGTGGACCAATCCATTGGGGCCTCGCCGGCCGCAATATTATTCGGATCAGGCTCGCTGGACGAGGCTTTTTCCATTACCGAGTTGCCGGGCAAAGACGGCCTGGACTGGCTTCGGGCTACGCCGCGCAGCGCGGATGCCGGGTTCACGCATGTCGACATCGGCTTCAAGGCTAATCTGCCGGCACGCCTGGAATTGCTCGATTCTTTCGGGCAGACCACGCGCATCGAGCTCTCCGGTATCGTGGCCAATCCCGCGTTGCCGCCCGACGCCTTCCAGTTTGTTGCGCCCAAAGGTGTGGACGTTGTGAAAATGCAGTAAGCATGGGCGCTCGATGAACTCCCACGATTTATTCACCTCTTCAGTAAACGCCTCGGCCTATGCCCCGTTGGCCGAGCGGATGCGGCCTCGGACGCTGGATGAAGTGGTGGGGCAATCGCACTTGTTGGGCCCCGGCAAGCCCTTGCGCGTGGCTTTCCAGTCCGGGCGGCCCCACTCCATGATCTTCTGGGGACCGCCAGGCGTAGGCAAGACGACGCTGGCGCGTCTGATGGCGGCCGGCTTCGAAGCGCAATTCCTTTCCATGTCGGCGGTGCTGGGCGGTGTCAAAGACATACGCGAAGCAGTGGTTGCGGCGCAGGTCGCCCAAGGGCAAGGGCGCCGCACCATATTGTTTGTCGATGAGGTCCATCGTTTCAACAAAGCGCAACAGGACGCTTTTCTGCCCTATGTCGAAAGCGGGTTGTTCACGTTTATAGGCGCTACCACCGAGAATCCGTCTTTCGAAGTCAATTCCGCGCTGCTGTCCCGCGCGCGGGTATACGTACTGCAGTCCTTGTCCGTCGACGAGTTGCTGGAACTCATCGATCGTGCCATCGCCATCCTTAACCGGGGCGCGCATTCCTCAGCCGGCGCGCCCGGGCCCGAGGGGGCCTTCGATGCGGCACCCGGCGCCATATTGGAGTTCGACCCGGCAGCGCGCGACCAGCTCGCCCGTTGGGCCGACGGCGACGCGCGCCGCGTTATCAATGCGATGGAAGTGGTCGCCGAATCGGCGCATGGCGCGGGACGCACTGTCGTTGATGCCGCCTGGCTCGAGACATCCTTGTCCCAGGATCTGCGCCGTTTCGATAAAGGCGGAGACGCGTTCTATGACCAGATCAGTGCGCTGCACAAGTCCGTGCGTGGTTCGGACCCGGACGCTTCCCTGTACTGGTTCGCCCGCATGATCGATGGAGGCGCCGATCCGCGCTATCTCGCGCGGCGCATTATCCGTATGGCAGTGGAAGACATCGGATTGGCCGATCCCAGGGCGACCGAGCTTGCCCTGAATGGGGCCGACATCTACGAACGCCTGGGTTCGCCCGAAGGGGAATTGGCCTTGGCGCAGGCCCTGGTGTACATGGCCTGCGCCGCGAAATCCAACGCGGTCTACAGCGCCTACAATGCGGCCCGCCGATATGTCCAGGAGCACGGCAGCGCACCCGTTCCCGTGCACCTGCGCAATGCGCCCACCAAGTTGATGAAGGAGCTTGGGCACGGCCATGCCTATCGCTACGCGCACGACGAGCCGCATGGTTATGCTGCGGGCGAAAATTACTTTCCTGACGGTGTGCGGGCCAAATTCTACAAGCCGACGGATCGCGGCCTGGAGGGTAAAATCTCCGACAAACTCGCTTTTCTGCGGGACCTGGACAAACGCTACCGTTCGGAATGATTATCAATCAGGCGTGGCAATGCAGCAGCGCAGGTAGAATGCACGATGGCCCATGGCCCGTATTTTCGATTTCTTTAATCTATATTTTGGTTGATTATGTTAGACCCCAATCAGTTGCGCAAAGATCTGCCATCGGTCGTCAAGGCCTTGGCCATTCGCGGCGTTTCGTTCGACATTGAACGCTTCGGCCAACTCGAAGCCCGCCGCAAATCGCTTCAGGTCGAAACCGAGGCATTGCAGGCGCGCCGCAATGCAGTATCCAAGCTGATTGGCCAGCTCAAGTCCAAGGGCGAGGACGCTTCCAGCGAAATGGCTGAATCGCAAGAGATTCCGGCCCGCCTCAAACAGCTCGAACTGGATCTGTCCGCCGTGCAGGGTGAACTTGGCGAATGGCTGATGACCCTGCCCAACCTGCCCCATGAAAGTGTGCCTGCAGGGGCGTCCAGCGATGACAATGTCGAAGTGCGGCGCTGGTTGCCCGGCCACGTGTCGGCCGATGCCGAGGGCAATCCCCGGTCCTTATCGTTCGAGCCCAAAGACCACGTCGCGTTGGGTGAACCCCTGGGCTTGGACTTTGAAACCGCGCGTAAATTATCGGGTGCCCGGTTCATGATGTTGCGCGGGCCTATGGCGCGGCTGCACAGGGCTCTTGCCCAGTTCATGCTGGATCTGCAAACCTCGGAGCACGGCTACGAAGAGTGCTATACACCATACATCGTCAACAGTTCCACGCTCTTCGGCACGGGCCAATTGCCCAAATTCAAGGACGACATGTTCTGGGTGACCAAAGGGGGCCAGGACGGCGAGCCTAATCTTGACGAGCAGGGCAATGTCGTCGCAAGCGAAGACCTTTACCTGATCTCCACTTCGGAAATCACGCTGGCAGGATCGATGCGGGACACAATCATCCCGCTGCAGGATCTGCCCATCAAGTTGACGGCGCATACGCCGTGCTTTCGATCCGAAGCCGGCAGCGGCGGGCGCGATACCCGGGGAATGATACGGCAGCATCAGTTCGACAAGGTCGAAATGGTGCAAGTGGTGCACCCCGAAACCTCATACGATGCGCTGGAAGAAATGGTGGGCCATGCAGAAGCGGTATTGCGGCGCCTTGGCGTGCCATACCGTGTGGTGTTGTTGTGCGGCGGCGATATGGGCTTCGGCGCAACCAAGACCTACGATCTCGAAGTGTGGCTGCCTGCCCAGAACACCTGGCGTGAAATATCTTCGGTATCCAACTGCGAAGCCTTCCAGGCCCGTCGTATGCAGGCCCGGTATCGTGCCGACAAGGGAAAACCGGAATACCTGCATACCTTGAATGGTTCCGGCCTGGCCGTCGGCCGCGCATTGGTGGCGGTGCTCGAGAATTACCAGCAGGAGGATGGCACAGTGGAAATCCCGGAGGTTCTGCGTCCGTATATGGGTGGCGCAACCACGCTTACTGCCTGACCGCGCCTGCCGCCGTCCATGAATGTCAAAAAAGCCGCTGCCGCGGCTTTTTTGTTGTCATCAACGCGCTTTAATCATCCCGATGGCCGCGCTTATGGTGGTGCTTTCCGTGATGCTTGCGATGGTGTTTTTGATAGTGGCGGCCGTCCCGATAACCTTCGCGGTAATAACGTGAGCCGCCATATACAGTTACCGGACGGTATCGGCGTTCCGGTACGACTATCACCCGAGGACGCTCTACATACCTGACAGGCGGGTAATAGTAGTCGGGTTCACTGTAGATGACTCCCGGTATGCCAATGGAAATATCAACATCGACTCGCGCCATGGCTGCTGATGAACCCAGCATTGCCAACGTAGCGGCCCCGGCCAATAACAGTCGTTTCATGTCAGCACCTTATTTTTAGTCTGCTTGATGCATTGTGTCCGGATTCCGGTTTCACAGTTGTTAGGTACCGGGTCTAAAACGAATCAAAATGAAACGGGCGGGCCGCTTTATGTTGTATTGCTTACTTTTCCATACCAGTCATGCCTCAAATTGCGCATGCTTGGCCTGCAGGGGGCTTGATGAATGGTCAATATTCGGCGGGAAGCTGCTTGCAGCGGCCTGCTGAAGGTGCATCCAGTCTACCATCGTGTCGTCGGGGTCATAGCCATCGACAAGTTCGACGAACAACTGGCGTATGCGGGGGTAGTTGTCATTTTTTACGGCGCTGCCCAGCTCGGCCAATGCAAGCTTCAACGGCTCCCATCCCAGTCGTCTTTCGTTGGCGCGCATGATCATCGGATGTTCCGTGGCGCTTACGTCGCCGCCGATGAGCAGCTCCTCATAAAGCTTTTCGCCAGGGCGCAGCCCCACGAATTTGATATCGATGTCCCCGCCAGGAGTAAGGGCGCTACGTACGCTCAGGCCGGAAAGCAAAATCATTTTTCGGGCGAGGTCGGCGATCTTCACCGGGCTTCCCATATCGAGTACGAATACATCGCCACCCAGCCCCATGGAACCCGCCTGAATGACGAGCTGTGCGGCTTCGGGTATTGTCATGAAGTAGCGCGTCATTTCGGGATGCGTGACGGTTACCGGCCCGCCACTGCATATTTGCTGCCGGAACAAAGGCACGACCGACCCGGAAGAGCCCAGTACATTGCCGAACCGCACCATGGTGTAGCGTGTGCGGTTGGGGATGGGGGGTTCGCCCTCACGTCCATACGGGCGCGGCGCGGCCTCGCAGGCCAATGCCTGCAAGATCAGTTCCGACAACCGTTTGGTGCTGCCCATGATATTCGTGGGGCGCACGGCTTTGTCTGTTGATATCAGCACAAAGTTGCTGACGCCGGCTCGAAGCGCTGCCTGCGCCGAATACAGCGTGCCGAAAACATTGTTGATCACGCCTTCGGCGATATTGCATTCCACCATGGGCACGTGCTTGTATGCGGCAGCATGATAGACGGTGTCGACATGCCAGATCGACATCACATCGAACAGGCGATCCTGGTTCCGTACGGAACTGAGTATGGGTACGATCCGGATATCGGATTGCCCGGAGTAATGTATATAGGCTTCCAGTTCGCTCTGTATGCTGTAAAGATTGAACTCGCTCTGTTCGAACAAAATCAGCGTGCTGGGCCGGCTCTGCACAATCTGCCTGCATAGCTCGGCTCCGATCGAACCTCCGGCCCCGGTAACCAGGACGACCTGGTCACGTATGCATCGCTCGAGCAGTCGCCTGTCGGGATGTACTGGATCGCGGCCCAGCAGATCGGAAATATCGACGTCGCGCAGGTCTTGTACTTTTACCCGGCCGCTGGCCAGGTCCATGAAGCCGGGGACGGTGCGGACACTGAAAGGATAGGGGGCAAGCAGATTGACAATTTCGGCGCGCCTGGCGCGGGAGGCCGATGGAATGGCCAGCAATACCTCCTGCGCATTGCGTTCCTTGATCAGTGCTTCCAGTTGCTGCGGCCCGTATATGGGCAGGCCTGCCATGATGCGGCCCGGCAGGTCCGGATCGTCATCGATGAATGCAACGGCATGGCGTTCATTGCCTTGCCTCAAGGCCATCAGCAGCTGGTTGCCCGCATCGCCGGCGCCATAGATTGCCACGCGAACCTTTGCGGCCTGGTTGCGATCCGCCGGGCGCATGGAACCGGGACGCAGAGCGAAGGTAAACGGTAAGCCCCGGAAGTACTGCTTAAGGGCGATGCGTGACCCCGCCACGAACATGAGGCACAGCATCCAGTAAATGATGACGATAGAGCGCGGAATGATGGCGGGCGGTTCCGGATACAGGAAAATGGCGACCGCAAGCAGGGCGGCCGACGTGCTTACAGCCATGGCCACCGTTGCGAGGGCCTGATAGCCGACATAGCGCAGGACAGCGCGATACAGCCCGAACCGCGCCAGTACCGGCAAAGCCAGCAGCGGCGCAGCAATGAACAGCCACGCGTGCCCGCTGAAAGGCTGGGCGGCGCCCATGTCGTCCAGCCGCAAATAGAAGGCCAGCCATAGGGCCAGCCATATCAGCCAAGTGTCCGCGGTCATTTGAAGCGCACGTTTCTGGGTACGAGGCAAGGCTAGAAGCCGGCTGCGGAAAGTGCTGCGCCTTGGAGGCGCAGGCATGATTTCCGCAGGGTCGCGGCCAGTAACGATGTAGCTCATCCCTTCCCCTCTCCTTTTCTTGCGGGCTTGATCGAACCTGTTGGATTTTCTTTCCGAACTAGCGTTTGGAAACGACTTTTTCACAGGCCCATCATAAGTAGTGCGGGAACCGCATGACATACGTCAGTCGGGGTAAGTCGTCCGGCCGCGGCCATTGGCGTGAGCCGCTGCAGCAGCCTAAGCCAAAGACCTGATGTGCTCGCATATCGTTCCTCTCTATGATTCATTCCATAACGTCTGTATCAATTATTTAGCGTACGGCGCATAAAAGCCCCAGCTGCGCCAGCCTGGGGCTTATACCCACAGAGTCGGAAGAGGAATGTATGAAGGTTACGGTGATTGGCAGCGGTTACGTCGGCCTTGTAACGGGCGCCTGTCTTGCCGATGTCGGCAATGACGTTCTTTGCCTTGATGTTGACCGTGTAAAGATCGCTTTGCTGGAGGCGGGCGGCATATGCATCTATGAGCCGGGGCTCGATGAAATCATAAAAAGGAATGTCGCAGCCGGGCGCCTGGGGTTTACAACCGATGTCAAGCGCGCCGTGGAATTCGGTACGTTGCAATTGATCGCCGTTGGAACACCGCCCGATGAAGACGGGTCGGCCGATCTGCAGTACGTTCTTGCAGCTGCCCGGAACATTGGCAAGTACATGACCGATTACAAAGTGGTCGTCGATAAAAGCACAGTACCTGTCGGCACCGCTGCAAAAGTCGAAGCGGTAATTCGCGCGGAACTGGATCGCCGGGGCGTGGACATCAAGTTCAGCGTGGTGTCGAATCCGGAGTTTCTGAAAGAGGGTGTGGCGATCGAAGACTTTATGCGTCCCGACCGTATCGTCATCGGCTCGGACGACCCGAATGCGATCCATATCATGCGCACTCTTTACGCTCCATTCCAGCGAAAGCACGATCGGCTGCTGGTTATGGATGCACGCTCCGCGGAACTGACCAAGTACGCGGCAAATGCCATGCTCGCAACCCGGATCTCGTTCATGAACGAACTAGCCTTGCTGTCGGAGAAGCTGGGCACCGACATCGAGCTGATACGGCAGGGCATAGGTTCGGACACGCGGATTGGATGGCACTTTCTCTATCCCGGCTGCGGCTATGGCGGCTCATGTTTTCCCAAGGACATACAAGCGCTTCTTCGCATGGCTGCAGCAGTTGGCGGCGACTTGAAGGTGCTCTCCGCCGTGGAGCGGGCGAACGAGCGCCAGAAGTCGGTACTGGTCGACAAGGTAGTTGCCCGTTTCGGCGCAGACCTCACCGGTCGGCAGTTTGCGTTGTGGGGGCTCGCGTTCAAACCCGATACCGACGACATGCGGGAGGCGCCAAGCAGGGTCATTATTGCCGCGCTTTTGAGGCTGGGGGCTAAAGTCGTCGCCTACGACCCCGCGGCAATCGACGAGGCCCAGCGGGTCTTTGGTGCCTGCGGCGGCCAGCTGTCCTATAGCGAGCATCCCATGGTCGCACTGGACAATTCCGACGCCTTGATCATCGTTACCGAATGGAAAGAGTTCAGGAGCCCCGATTTCGACGCGATCAAGGCAAAACTGAAAAATCCCGTCATCTTCGACGGCCGGAATATTTTCGACCTGCATGATGATGGTCTTCAGGGCATCGAGTATTTCGGAATTGGGCGGATTTCCCAGGCAAGTGAACTGACTTTCGAGAGGGTGGAATGACACTGAGATTTGCATTGGTGGGCTGTGGCCGGATATCCAAGCGGCACGCCGAACTGTTGGGAAAGAATCAGATCGCCGGGGCCGAGCTGGCGGCCGTATGCGATATTGTCGAAGAGCGGGCTGCAAGCACTGCCGAGCATTTCAATGTGCCGGGTTTTATCGACATGCACCGCATGATGCGCGAAGTCGATATCGACGTGGTCGTGGTGCTTACAGAAAGCGGTCATCATGCGCGCCATGTAAAGGAGCTCGCTCCCTACGGCAAGCATATTGTCGTCGAGAAACCGATGGCGCTTACCCTGGATGACGCCGACGACATGATCAGGGCGTGCGACCGGGCCAGGATCAAACTGTTCGTGGTCAAGCAGAACCGCTTCAATGTGCCGGTCATGAAACTGCGGGAGTCGCTGGAGCGGGGCCGTTTCGGCAAGCTGGTGATGGGAACCGTAAGGGTACGCTGGTGCCGTCCTCAGTCCTATTACGACCAGGATGCCTGGCGGGGCACGTGGGCTCTCGATGGCGGCGTGCTTACCAATCAAGCCAGCCATCATGTCGATCTGCTGGAGTGGATGATGGGCGAAGTCGACAGTGTTGTGGCGATGAGCAACACCGCGCTGGCCCATATCGAAGCCGAAGACACCGCGGTCGTGATTCTTCACTTTCGCAATGGAGCGCTTGGTTGCATCGAAGCGACTACCGCGGCAAGGCCGAAGGACCTGGAGGGCTCCATCTCGATACTGGGCGAAAAGGGTGCGGTGGAAATCGGCGGATTTGCCGTCAACGAAATGAAGGTCTGGAATTTTGTCGAACCGGAACCCGAAGATGGCGACGTCATGGAAAAATATTCGGTCAATCCGCCGAATGTCTACGGCTTTGGTCACCACGCCTATTACGGTCATGTGGTCGACTGCATCGTCAATCATAAACGGCACATGGTTGACGGTCTCGAAGGACGCAAGAGCCTGGAGCTCATCAACGCAATTTACGAGTCGATCGAAACCGGGCGAGAAGTGAAGCTGCATTTTCGCCCCAAGTATTCGAAGCTGGGAGCCTCGTAGTGAATACGCCCAGCATCAGAAACATCGCTGTCGCCAACGTTGCGTTTGGAGCCAGAGTCACCTTGGTGGACCCGGTAAACCTTTACAACTGCACCTTGGGCGACGATGTATTTGTCGGCCCTTTTGTCGAAATCCAGAATGGCGTCAAGATAGGCAATCGCACCCGCATTCAGTCCCATGCTTTCGTGTGTGAGTTGGTCGAGATGGGCGAGGACTGTTTTATTTCCCATGGGGCTAAATTCGTAAACGACCTGTTTCGCCACGGTGGGCCGGCGCGTGGCAATAAGGCGCTGTGGATGCCCACGCGTTTGGGCAACAGGGTATCGATAGGCACCAACGCAACCATATTGCCGGTCCAGATCTGCGATGACGTGGTCATTGGCGCCGGTGCAGTAGTAACACGAGATATTGTCGCGCCTGGCATTTATGCAGGCAGTCCCGCACGCAAAATAAGAGACGTCAATGATTAAATTTCTTGATCTACATTCGCAATACCGACGCATGCAATCCGAAATCGATGAGGCGATTGCCAGAGTCATAAGAGACTCGGCTTTTATTGGCGGCGAAGTCGTGGACACGTTCGAGCGCCAGTTCGCTGCGTATCAGGAGGCTGCCCATTGCGTCAGCGTGGGCAATGGCACGGACGCAATCGAAATAGTGCTGGAGGCCATGAATTTTCCTCGCGGCGCCGAGGTCATCGTGCCGGCCAATACATTTATCGCCACTAGCGAGGCAGTGACACGCAGCGGATGCAAAGTGGTGTTCGCCGATGTGGACCCCGTTACATACACGCTCGATGCCGCCGATGTACGGCGCCGCATCACATCGCGAACCGTTGCCATCATAGCCGTGCATCTATACGGACATCCTTGCGATATGGATGCACTTGCCGCGGTGGCGCGTGAATCGGGCCTGAGGCTGATCGAGGATTGCGCGCAGGCGCATGGCGCTGAATACAAGGGTCGGCGTGTCGGCGCCATCGGAGACGCGGGCACGTTCAGTTTCTATCCGGGAAAGAATCTTGGCGCCTATGGCGATGGCGGGGCCATTACCACCAACGATGATCGACTGGCGCGGCAATGCCGCATGATCGCCAATCATGGCCGCATCGACAAGTACGATCATCAGTTCGAGGGCCGCAATAGCCGGCTGGACGGGCTGCAGGCTGCGATTTTAACGGTCAAGCTTCGTTATCTCGATGCGTGGATAGATCGCCGCAATGAAGTTGCCGCCTTCTATTCGTCCCAGCTTGAGGACATCGACGGGATTGTATTGCCCCGCATCGCCTATCATTGCCGCCACGCCTTTCATCTGTTTGTTGTCCGTACCTCGTCGCGCGAGGCCTTGGCGGCTTTCCTGAAAGAAGGCGGCATTCAAACAGGGGTGCATTATCCGATCGCACTGCCCAAGCTGCAGGCCTACCGATACCTTGGCGAGCCAGACCAGCATATGTTTGCCAATCGCAACGACGGCCATTTGCTCAGCCTTCCTATCGGTGAACACTTGACCGAACAGGAGTTGGCGGATATTGCCGATGCGGTAAAGGCCTTTTGCGTACAGGCCGTTACCGCATGAGCGGAAAACCGCCGCCTTGCGCGGCGGACTACTTTGCTTGCCCCCGACAAAGCGTTGCATAGCCGCGCTGAAACATATTCCACAATGGCTGTTCAGTTCCGTAGAGGCTGTGCGGCTTTGGGGCGCGGCTCAGGTAGGCCGACAGGTCTGCATTGGACCAGCTCATTTTCTTGAGGAAATACTGCTTGTCGCGTTCCAGGTCTGCTTCGCAAACATACGCTATGCCCTCGAGGCCTTCAAGCGCTTGTTCACGACTGAGTTGACCCGCAGCCACCAAGGTCGCCAGGTGGAGACGGCGCTTATCCACGCCGAACTTGTTCGGAAGAATATGACCTTGATAGAAGCGCGTGAATATTGACTCATAGTGTTTATAGGGATAAGGCCTGTAGCCATATTCTTTGGTCAACTCCGCGAGTGCGTCGAATTTATTGAATGGCATCATGTCCAGGAATGACACCCAGCGGACGCGGTTTACCAGCCGGTACCAGACATAATCCAGTGTGCCGATGGCCGGGAAGGTTCGCATCTGCACCCGGCCGAAATTGCGGGCCAGGGCTTTGATGTTCGTCTTGTCGTACTTGAACCAATTCCACCCCGGCGGCATGCGCATGCCTTCGGTTGCCTGATTGGTGCCGGCAAGAATGTATCGCGTGCCGTGCTCGATGGCCAAGCGATAATTCACGCCCAGCATCGCATTGTCGTAGAGCAATTCCACGTCGATTACATCGGCATCGAAGAATGCCTGCATCAGCTTCTTGTACTCGGGCCAGTCTATGACGTGGGTGTGCAGATCCACCCCCAGGCCCTGGACCAGATTTGCGATATTGTGTTGTGCCAGTTCACTGTTCCACCCATTGTCCATGTGTACGGCAAGCGGGCGCAATCCCAGCTTTACGGCCTGATGTAGAACCCATGAGCTGTCCACGCCGCCGGACACGCCCACTATGCAGTCGTAGCGCTTGTTCTTTCCCGCTGCCTTGACCTTTCCTACAAAGCCGTTCAGTTCAGCCTTCTTGGCCGTGGGGTCCTGGTGAATGATGGACCTGGAGCGTATCAGAAAGTGGCTGCAGTAATTGCAGACGCCCTGAGCATCGAAGTGAATATCCGAAGCGCTCGTGTCCATGACACAACGGGTGCATACTTGATATGGTCTACTCATTGGAGCTTTTCCTGGATTTTTTCAAGTTCCGCATACTGCGGATAGGTAATCAATACGGCCCTGTGCGGCCCATGAAGCACAAACAGGGAACCGGCCGCCGCCGCCGACGCGCCGGCGTCGATCGCCGCCTTGATGTCGGCAAGGCTTCCCGCGCCACCCAGGGCGATCAGTGGCACTTTCAACGCTTCGGCCGCCTGGCGGATCAATGCCAGGTCGTAACCCGTCATGGCGCCCTCACGATCTACCGCGGTAATGAGGATTTCGCCGGCCCCCGCCTCGACGGCCTCATGGGTGAACTCCAGCCAGTCTTGTTCCCGTTTGCGCCCGCTACGGCTTTCATACAGCATGGGCTTTTTCAGCCAGTTGCGTTTCACATCCACCGATACCACGACGCTTTGGCAGCCGAAACGGCTGGCAATCCGGGATATCAGTTCGCGCTGATCGAGGGCTGCGGATTGCAGGCATATTTTTTCAATTCCCAGGTCGAAAATGCGGGCAGCCTGGTCGACCGAACGAATTCCGCCTCCATAGCAGACAGGCATGAAGCACTCGCCCGCAAGCAGTTCTATCGATGCGTAGTCAGGCTCGCTACCCTGCCTTGACGCATCGATATCAAGCACGATCAACTCGTCTACTTCTTTGTCATTGAAGATCCGGATGGCGTTGATCGGATCCCCGATGTATTTTGCGTCCTTGAATCGACGTGTCTTGACCAGGCCTCCATCGCGCAGGAGCAGTGTCGGGATGACGCGGTGCTTAAGCATGCTGGATACCTGCGAATGCGCTTATCAATTGCAGGCCGAAACGATGGCTCTTTTCAGGATGGAACTGCACGCCAAACAGATTGTTCCGCTGAAACGCCGCCACGAAATCCTCACCGTAGTGCGTCATGGCAATAGGATCTTCCGGCTTGTTGCAGGCCACGAAATATGAATGCACGAAGTAGAAGCGCTGCTCGCCGCCGTCGGCCGAGAGCAGCGGGTTCCTTCGGGGCACCTGGACCGTATTCCAACCCATGTGCGGCACGCGCAGTCTGCAATCGTCCGCGGATGGAAATCGCCGCACGTTAGCATCGATCCAGCCCAGCCCTGGCATATCTCCTTCCTCGCTGGCAGCGCACATGAGCTGCATTCCCAGGCAGATGCCCAGCACCGGAATGGATTTTTCGAGCGCGACCGTGGCAAGCGCGGGAATCAGGCCCCGCGCCTGAAGCTGCGACATCCCATAGTCGAATGCGCCTACGCCGGGGAGTATCAATTTGACCGACTCTGACACTTCGGCGGGCGAGGAAATCCGGCGTGCATTTCCGCCTGCCCGCTCGACCATGCGGATGACCGAGCTCACGTTTCCAGCCCCATAATCGAGGACGGAGATCTCAGCCATTTTCGGTGCAACCTGACTGTTCGTACCATTTCAGGAAGTTGACCCAGCGCCAGACCTGCGTGGTGCACGGAGCTTTACCGCTGGCAATGGAGTCGAACTGGTTCAGCAAGGCACGGGCGTTCAGGAAGGGAATGTCGTGGCTGGTTTGCAGCCACTGTCGTACGCTCTCGGATTTCTCGATGAACCATGATGATTCCGGTGTCTCGAAGCCTATCTTGTCTTTGCGGTCCAGCAGGTCATCGGGAACGATGCCGCGCAAGGCGGCACGGAATACGCTTTTGGTTTCGCCGCTGCGCGATATCAGATAATGTTCCGGCAGGGAAAAGAGCAAGTTGGCCAGGGGCAAGGTCAGGAATGGAACCCGGCTCTCCAAAGAAAACTGCATGGAGTTGCGGTCGCCTTCGCGCAAATAGCCCGGCAAGTGGCGGTTCGTCAATGAGCTCGCGAGTCTCTCCATGACGCGGCGGCCTTTGGCGTTGGCCGATGTCTTCTCACGCTCGAACACCATGCTGACACCTGCATCTTTCAAGGCCTCAGCGTTGATCCATGAGGGCGTGAAGCTGCGCCCCATCGCTTTGCTGGCGATTTCGAACAAGTTGTCGGGAAGGGTGATGGCCGCGAGATATTGCCAGGCCCGTCCATAGCTGCGCCCTGGCCAGCGGGCCCAGTTCCGCGCGAAACGCTCGGCGCCGGGCAGATCGCCGCATTCGAGCATGCTCAGCATTCGGTGGCCCGGGTAGCCGGCGTAGCCCGCCAATAGCTCGTCGGCGCCTTGCCCTTCGAGCGTGACTGTCATGTTGTTCTCATGAGCCAGCTGGAACACGCGATACTGTGCGTAAGCACTGGTGCTGGTGAATGGCTCTCCCTGGAGATGAATCAGCTTGTCCAGATCACGGGCCAGGTCTTCGCCGGACGCACTGACCTTATGCGCCTTCGCGCCTGTGAACTGATTGATTCTGTCTATCCAGCTCTCTTCGCATTGCTTGTAGCCCGGTGCAATGTAGCTGAAGGTATTGATAGGCTGGCCAGGATCCAGATACCGCATGGCGCAGACAATTGCCGACGAATCTATCCCGCCGGAGAGCGCTGCGCCCAGAGGCACGTCGCTGCGCAGATGCAAGCGCACATTCTGAAGAAACTGTTCGCGTACGGCTTCGGCAGCCTGGTCGAAGGTAAGAGAGCTGGTCTGCGACAGATCAGGCTGCCACCAGACTTGTTGCACAGCGGTGGCGGGATCCGCCAGATCTATCTCCATCCAGTGGCCGGGCAGCAATTGCTGGATTCCGTTGATAAACGTCTGGTGCTGATTGTCGAAGTCGCCATGCACCAGGTAGTCATAGCAACGTTGCCAGTTTGCCTGGGTTTTATTCTGGCGCAGGATGCAAAGCGCGGCGGGCTCCGAAGCGAACAGGAAAGCGTCGCTCTTCTGTTCATAATAGAGTGGCTTGATGCCGAAGGCGTCCCGGGCGCAACTAAGGGTGCGCTTGCTGGCGTCGTAGACGACAAAGGCGAACATGCCCTCCAGACGTACCAGGCAATCGGCGTTCCATTGTTGCCACGCCTTCAACAATACCTCGGTATCCGAGTCCGAGTGGAACGCGTGGCCGAGCGAGATCAGCTCTTGCCGAAGCTCACGGTAGTTGTATATTTCGCCGTTGAAGACAATGCTGTATCGCCCGCCACGGGTATGCATGGGTTGATGTCCCGCATTGCTCAAGTCTATGATCGAGAGCCGGGTGTGTCCCAATGCCAATCGGCCATTGCACACATCGAACAGTTCGCAACCTTCGTCGTTTGGGCCGCGTTTCTTGAGCTTGCTTTGGGAGCTTGCCAGTCGTCCATGCAGATCGCGCGGTGGTTCAGACCACCAGCCGCCAGTGATGCCGCACATAAATATCTCCTTGGCTGTGCCAGAATCTATCGGGTTTCTATGGTTGCTTTAGGATTTTGCGGATGCGCTGCCGATGGCTCGGCCATTGGCAAGCACATCGTTGGCAAGAGTCGCGGTTTCGCTTGTTCTTCGATACCGCGTCGCCTTGAGAATGATTCCAAAGTACAGGGCGAACAGGACGATTTCGTGTGCCACGAAGGCATCCAGCAAAAAGCTCATGCTCTGCTGGGAGCACAGGAGCAGTACTGCAGTGAGGGTGAAGAAGTACGTTACCTGCCATGCCACCGCCTTCTTGACGTTGTGGTTCAGGTTCAGGACGACGCTCAATGGGCTGACCATGAAGCGTACCCCTGCCGCGATAGACAGCGGCCCTGCAAACTCGCCGGCCATGGCCCAGTTCTGGCCGAAAACGAAAGAAAATATCTCGACGCCGAACAGCATGAATATGGCGCAGAACGGTGTTGCAATACAAGCCAAAAGAATGAAGATGCCCACGATATAGCGTCCGAGCGCAGCCGGACTGGTGTTGTCCAATTGAGTCGTCTTCTGATACAGGACTTCGGAAATTGCGCTGGAGATCAGGAACAGGGGTAGGGACAATACTTTTACGGTGAAGCCGAACAGGCCGGTGTCCGACGCGGAGTAAAAGCTGGCGACGACGAATAGCGGAACTTGCGTGGCGCTGCTGTCGAACAACGCGCCCCACAAGGAGAACAGCGGAAAGCGCCGATACCGCTTGGCATTCATCCTGATCGCCAAAGAGGTAACGAGATGGCGCCATTCCGCCATGGATGCCAGATTCGCCTTGAGCAGTGCGGCGATTCCCAACACATGTCCTGTCATGTGCCCGATAATGAGGCCTATCGGACTGGCTATTCCGTATCCCAGCAAGCATTGCGTGCTGCCAATACCGGTTCCATGAAGCGCCCGGGCGGTGGCCAGCTGCCGGAACCGTTTGCCCCGATTGTTCCAGAAAACCAGTATCTGAGTGCAGGAAGTCATGGCCACGCTCAACGGTAAGAGGTGGATCCATTTGCCCATTAAAGGGGTGTCCGCGATGGCCATTATTTGCGCTTCAAATACAAATATTCCGGCTTGCAGCAGCGTAACAAATATCAGAGTAACGACGCCGGACAAGACCGCAATGTTCAATGCGTCGCCATTGTCGCGGGGCAGCATGATGGCCGTCTCGTACCGGGCGGCGGCCACAATGCTCAGCACAGCATTCATGGCCGTGAACAAGGCAAAAACCCCGAAATCGGCGGGCGTGTAGAGCCGTGTCAGAATGGGGCTGACGGCGACGGTGAATAGCTGGGCCGCTATGGTCCCAGTCATCAGTGTGACGACGTTCTTGAAGAATTCGCCTCTGAAATTGAACCTCCTACGCGTAAACATGTTTTTCGACCGCCTGCCGCATTACCTGTGTCAGCGTGCTGCATGTTTTCTCGATTTCCTGCTCACCCAGCGTAGGGTGTACCAGAAACATCAATGCCGTTTCTCCCAGTTCCTTGGCAATAGGCAGGCGTCTTTCCGGCCGAAAATTAGTGGCGTCAAATGCCTTTTCCAGATAAACCTCCGAACATGAACCGCTGTAGCACGGTACGCCGCGGGCGTTGATCTCATCCATGATGCGATCACGGCTCCAGCCGGCGCTCAATGTTTCGGGTTCAACGAAGACATAGCACTTGTACGCGGCATGGGTGACATTGGATGCCGGCATGGGTGCCCGCAGCCCAGGCAACTGTGCAGCGGTTGCCCAGATTTCCTGCGCCAGCGCGAGCCGGGATGCGTGCCAGCGCGGCATCTGCCTTAACTGGATACGGCCTATTGCCGCCTGCATTTCCATCATCCGCCAGTTGGTGCCAAAGCTTTCGTGCAGCCAGCGGAACCCGGGTGGGTGTTGCCGCTTGTAGATGGCATCCCAGCTCTTTCCATGGTCCTTGAATGACCACATTCTGGCCCATAGCCGGGTGTCGTTTGTGGTGGTCATGCCGCCTTCGCCCCCGGTGGTCATGATCTTGTCCTGGCAGAAAGACCAGGCGCCGATATGGCCTATTGAACCGACAGGCCGGCCTTTATACTGAGCGCCATGTGCTTGTGCGCAGTCTTCGATGACGTAGAGGTCGTGTTCCGCAGCCAAGGCCATGATGGGGTCCATATCGCATGGCCAGCCGGCAAGGTGCACGCAAATCACGGCCCGGGTTCTCTCACTCAAAACTGCCTGTATGGTGGTAGCGGTGATGTTCTGCGAGTCACGGTCCACTTCGGCAAATACGGGCTTGGCGCCGGCATTGATGACGCATGAAACGGAAGCCAGAAAGGTGCGCGGCGTGACGATGACCTCGTCACCCGGACCGATGCCCAGCGCCTTCAATGCCGCATCCAGGGCCAGCGTGCCATTGCTGAGCGCTACCGCGTGCTGGCAGCCGGTCCAAGCTGCGAACTCTTGCTCGAACTTGCGGCATTCCTGGCCGGTCCAGTAATTTACCTTGTTCGATAATATGACTTCACGGACCGTGTCCGCTTCTTCGGTGGTGAAACTGGGCCACGGTGGAAAAGGGGTATTGAGCATTTGATCTCCTTCTCGGGTGAGGACTGGGATGGCGTTGCGAAGGGCGATTACTCGGGCGTTCCCCGGGCAACGGTATTGATGATGTACTTGATGTCTTTAAGCAGGCTGTGCTCGCGGATATATTCTTTATTGATTCTTACCTTGTCCGGCCAGATCACCTCTCTGTTGTAGCGCAGGGCGTCGGCTTGCAGGCCAAGTATTTCTTCTTCGTTCTTGTACTTCAGCGACGCCGGCCCGGTAATGCCGGGACGCACCGAAAGAATGATTCTGTCTTCGCCTTGGAGGTCATCGGCATAGCCGGGAACGTCAGGGCGCGGTCCGACAAAGCTCATGTCCCCCACCAGCACATTCCACAGTTGCGGCAGCTCGTCGACCTTGGTCTTGCGCAGAAACGCGCCGGTGCGCGTTATCCGGTCGTCGGACGAGGTGGTAACCGGCGAGCCTGGGTCGGTCCGATTCCGCATTGTCTTGATCTTGTAGATTCGGAATCTATCGCCTCCCCGCCCGATACGCTCCTGAATGAACAGGCCATTGCTGCGCGTGTCGACCGTTGCGGCAAGCCAGGCCAGCACAATGAGCGGCGAGAGGAAAATCAGCCCCAGGAACGAAAAAGTCACGTCGAATGCGCGTTTCGGCAGGGTTCTGCATAGCTCGCTTATGTCTACTTTCGCATGCGAATAAAGCGCCTTCTTGAGCCGGGCGGGAGCAACCGCCAGCAAGAACCTTATGGCGGTATTTTTCACGAAATCGAAAACTGAAAGAAAACCGATTTTTCTCTGATAACAGATAACCGCATATTCGTACTTGAAGCTGTGCAACCCGCTGCGGGTCATGAATCCTGCGCCGGCTCTGACCATGAAAAGCTTGTCGGGCAGGTTCGCCAGCCGGTATCCGCGTACGATAAGCAGCGACCACAGTGCGACATCCTGGGATCGCTTGAACGGAGGATAGCCCCCCACCGCATCGACCGCCGACTTCCGGAACACGGCGGCGGCATGGCTGATGGGGCTGCGCGTCTTGGCAAACTTCGCCAGTTCTTCATGAGTCAGCGGCAAGATGCGCGAAGAGAACACAACGCCCATTTCATCGAACTCGTCCAGTGCCGCGCTGCTGGCGGCGACGTCGCTATTGCGCTGCATGAAGGCGATCTGTTTTTCGAACCTGTCGGGCAGGGAAATATCGTCGCTGTCCATCCGTGCAACCAGGTCGTGGCGGCAATGCTTCAAACCTTCGTTCAATGCCCGCGCGAGGCCGCCGTTGGTGGCAAGTTGGACTGAGCGGATATTGAGCGGTATGCGGAATGCATCGATGACTGTGGTCAGTGCGCCCGGTAAAGGCCCATCTTCCACCAGGACCACCTCGCTCGCCTTGAGCGTCTGGTCGTCCAGGCTCTGGAGCGCCTGGCGCAGAAACACTGGGTCCTCGGCATGATAGACCGACATCAGTACTGAAAAATCCATGGTTTAACCCCACTGAGTAGTGGAAATCAGGAAGCGTGACGTGTTTGATTCGGGGTGAAGGAGCGGGTGGTTCAAGCTTGGAGTTGCAACACGTACAGCTTTCTCTTCCCATTGAAAACGGAATCGAAAAAGACTTTGCTGCCATCCGGCGACACGCGCGGATGCAGATCACAGCGGGTCTCGCCATGGAACTCGAAGGGCTGGAAGAATTGTCCGATTTCCTGCACGTTGCCGGTGGCCAGGCTGGCCTTCAATAAGTGCTGCATGCGCGACTTGTCGGGATACGTGTCGGTGATGAACCAGTCTTCATGGACGTGCGGATGGCCGTCGCCCATCGAGTCCAGCTTGCCGTCGAAGTAGGGGTTGATGCTGCCGTCATCGACGTCGAGGACGTAATAGCCATCGTGGCCCGATGGCCCGCGCATGAAGGAAATCACTGAATGGTCATTGATCCAGAAGCAATGACTGACCATGTCGTAATTGGCCAGTATCTTCAGATCGCGCGTATGCGAGCCTGCCAGAAACAAGCGGTCGAACTTTCTCTTGCCCAGAAAATAGCGATGAAGAAATATGAACCTGCCGCCATTGGGCGCAATCATGACATGGTTGATCTTGTGCCTGGCGGCATTGAAGCATGGCTGGAAATCGATTTCGCATACATCGGCGATCGAATACAGCAGCGATGATGCCCCGGTTGCCTGGTTGATTTTCCATATCCCATCTTGTTTCAGGTCCGACATGGCGCGTTCGCCCAGCCCGGGCATGTTGCGATAGCCATAGTCAGGTCTCAACGCCTGGATACGCCGGTAGTTGATGGAAAGAAAGTAGTCGTTGCGGAACGAGTCCTGTACCGGAAAATCGTATCGCTTCACTTCCCGCATCTCCTGCAAGGAGAAGACCCGGCTTATGTAACGTTGGGTCGGCGCGTCGAAGTCATTGAAGATGAAGGCGTCGGCATTCAGCCAATGCGCCCGTGCGCCTTGCTGCCAGTTATAGACACTGGTCTTCAGGCTTACTACCGGCTGCTTCAAGTCGTTGATCAGAAAAACCAGGATATCCAGTGTCTTGGTGCTGTCGGGCTTGCAGTCGGTAGCATGTGTCGTTGAGTGGCAAAGCAGGAATCCCGTCTCGGACAGCGGTGTTTTATCGTAGTAGCCGAAGAAGGTGTTGAGGATGTCGTCTCCGACGGGCTCGAACTTATGGTCGGATACCGTCTTGCTGGCGGGCCGGTTCTTCAGAAAGACCAGCCGGCCATAGGCCGCCTTGACAGCCGATTTCAGTATCGGAAACTGCGACAGGAACTTGGCGATCTTGCGCTCCAGCACGCCGTACTTCTTAGCCATGGGGACTCCGATTTGGAATTCGGTTGAAGGACTGTTCCTGCACGTAGTGCAATTGCAAGGGTGGGAATACGTAGCCGCCGACACGGGAGATTCCGGCCAGCATTCCGTAAAAAAACCAGATTTCGGGCATAAGAATGTATTCGTTCATGGTCATCATCAAGGCCATCACCAGGAACGAAACCTTGAATGCCTTGTGCGGACTTGACAGCGGGTGCAGCTTGCGCGAGGCCAGGTAAAGAATAAGGAGCAGCAGCGAAAATCCGGCCACTCCCAGCTCGGCAAAGTAAGAAATATAGAAATTGTGGGCTTTTGAGGCTTGTCCGTAGTCACTGACCTTGTGAAAGGCTTTTTGATAGTTTTCCAGCCCCAGACCCGTTCCGAACCAGAAGTTGTCCTTGGCTGTGGCGATAGCGCCCCTGAGCAGCATCACGCGGTTGTAATCGTTCATGCTGGTGTCCAGGCTTTCGCCATGCATCAGCATCTGCGAGGTCACCACTACGCGTTCGAGGCGTTGCAGTGACCTGTCTGCTACGCCGCTGTATGCAATCGTTGCGATCAACAGCACGACCGCTGCGGATTTCGCCAGGCCTGCGAGCGACAGCCTCATGTAGTACAGGAGGATGAATGCCACCGCGCCTATGATGCCTGAACGGGAAAACGTGAAAGCCAGTGTGAGGAATATGCAGCCGACGCAGAACATCAGCTTTCCTGTAGCTTTCTCCTGTTCCTTGTAGGTGTAGAACAGCAGCGGAAACACCATCACAATGAAGACGACCGTGCCGTTCCGGTTCACGAGCGGCATGAAGTTGGCGTCTTGCGCTATGCCCAGCCCATAGCGGGCCAGCCCCGTCAGGCAGCCCAGCACCAGGATGGTGGCCATCACCCTGATGACTTTGTTCGCAGCATGCATATCGACCCGCGAGAAGAACGCCGCCGCGGAAAAGAAGATAAGGAAGTTCAGCGGCCAGGCGGACCAGTACGCAATGTTTGCGACCGTCATCCCGCCCATGATTACTGTCGTGAAAAAGGCATAGGCGCAATAGATGAACGCGAGCGTCAGCAAAAGACTGTACGACTGCGGCAAGCGGGCCTGGTTGCGTACTGCCAGCGCCAGCCCGGCTGCGATGGTCGGCAAATAGGCCAGCGGCATGCCCGCTATTCGCGCTATGTCCATGGATACCTCCGGCAGCAAGGCCAATGGAAATATGTTCAGCGCGACGCCATAGCCGAAAGCATACAGGGCGTTCTTGTTCGAATAAACGGCGAAAAGAAACAGCAGCAGCGAAGCCGCCAGGTAATATGCCTTCAACCCGGTCAACAAGATGCCGCTCCCTGGAATGCCGTCAGCCTGTCAATAATCGATCGGGCCTGTGTCTGTCGGGAAAAGCTGCCGATGAGGTCTTTGCGCGGCCGGTAGAAGCTGAAATGCTTGAACTCGATGGCTCTCAGCAAGAGACGCTTGAGTTCCTCGGAATCACTGCTGCAGAAGCCGGTGCCGGTATTCTCCAGAAGCGCGCCGGCGGCATGCGTGTTGTCGATCCCGACCGCCAGGATGGGTATGCCGCTGACCAGATACTCGAATACCTTGCCGGTCAGCATGCCTCTCGCAAGTGGCTCACCGGATTCCAGCAAGAGCAAGAGGTCGCTGCGGCGTTGAGCTTCCAAAGAAGCTTGCCGCGTGACGAATCCCTTTATCTTGATGGTGTTGTGCCGGTTGGCGCGCGTCCGTTGAATTATTTCGGATAGCTCTTGTTCGTTTTGCCCATAGAACTCGATGCTGATTTTATCGGCGCTCAACTGTTCGCTGTCGATCAACTCGTTCACGGCATTGAACAAGGGCGTGGGGTCGCGCCGGTTGGGATAAATCGTGCCGGCGTAGCAGATAGTGATGTTTCCGCTCAGTCGGGGCGCTTCGGATACGGCCTGCACCCATCTGGGAAATTCCTGAGGGTCGAATCCATTTTCAACTACCCAGACCGGCACATCGGGATGGCGCGTCTGCAAATCAGCCGCCAGCGGTTGGGATACGGTAATGATCGCGTCAGCGAGCCCGCGCAAGCAGTGTTTTTCCCTGGCCCTCTCTATCCATTTGAATACGCCTTTTGCCGAGGTAATGTGATTGTTCGCCCATAGGTCGCGGAAGTCGGCGAACCACACCAGGTTCGGATGCCTTTTCTTGAGCTTGCTGGCCACAATATGTGCAGCCGGCGGCGAATAAGAGCTGACTATGGCGTCGTACCGGTCCTCTGCAAGAAGATGCAAACCTGCCTTGAAAGCCGGGCCGATCCAGAAGTCATGGATGTCCACCGTGGACCCGATATAGCCGCGCAGCCGGCGCACATTCTTTTTCAAGCTCGATTCCATGCTCGTGGATTTTCCGCTCTCTGGCTTTCGCTTATTCTCGGTGCCCGACATGGCCGAGCGTTGCAGAAACCGCGGCATGCACGGGACTTCAATCACCTTCACCGTTTCAGGAAGCTCGGGCTCAAGTCCGAATGGCCCCATAAAGGGATATTTTTTTGTCGTCAGGACCGTGACGCCATGTCCTTCAGACGCCCAGTATTTGGCCCATTGTCCGATGCGAAGCACGGGTATCCGGTTCTGCGGGTAAAAAAAGCAACTGATTAGTAGAATGTGTTTCTTTCGTTCGTTCATGTCGGTGCCCATAATCTCGGAGTCGGAGGGTCTGGCTGGTGCTAACGTAAAGAAGGGCGGTGGCTTACGCGGCCAGAACATGCTCGTATAGGGTGCGTTGCTGAGGGCTCTCCAGAAGTGTGTTGTGCCACAGCAAGGTGAAATTGCCATTGACGGCGCGGCAGGACTGTTTCAACTGGGTGAACTTTTTCAGTGCAATTTCCCCGCAACCCAGATTCATGTAGCGGGGCGCCAGGACAGTGCATTCCATGGCCACCAGCGGACGGATGCGCAGCTGAAGCGCCTTGCCGGCAACCGGATCGAAAGCGGGATACTCATGGCAGGTTCCGCAGCGAAAACCGGGCCGATCCGCGTAGCTCAGCGTACTGTCGTAAGCCATGCCGGCTTGCTCCCATCCGTATAGCGTTGCAGGCGTCTGCCAGCGCAGATAATGCATGCGGCCGCCCCAGGTGGCTTGCACTATGCCTTCTTCCTGGCAAATGCTGATGAGTTCGCGTGCCTCCGAAGCGATGATGTCGGGCCTTTGGTAGGTGTTGTAGCTGGGATGCAGGCCTATCTCGTGGCCCCGTGCATGGATGTGCCGCATGAGCTCGCGGATCGCCGGATGCTTGATGTCATATCGTGCATCCCGGGCAGGAAACGTCCTGCCGCAAATGAAATAAAACGCGCTCTTGATCTTGCATCGCTCGGATGCGGCCATGATCCAGTTGAAGGTATTGAAAGGGTCGGCGCTGTGCAGTCTTTCTTTGGACTGGGACCATATCAGCGGCGCCCGGAGCGCTTCCAGTACTTCACGCCGTCGCAGTACGTCGCCGGCCATGGTGCGCAGCAATCTTCCTACGCTCGAGAAGCCATAGCGCGCCGGCGTATCGACATCGTGCGAAACGCTGATTGAAAATTCGGACTTGACCAGAGCCAGTTGCGGCCACGTGCGTTGAACCACCTGAGCCAGTATCGCGATCCATTCATCGACTATGGGCCGCTCCAGATAGCCATGCTTGTAAGCGTGCGACGAAAGAGCCGGAAATCGTCCATGATCGTCCAGGTCGCCGCGGTCTACCTCTTCCTGGCGCGACAGTATCCAGTAAACCATTCCCAGGATGTCATAGTGGATGACATGGCCGCTTTCGGTCCTGCGTATCAGGGGCAACGATATGTCTGTCGCTCCGGGTGCAGGCAGCGGCAGGCCCAGGGCCGATTGCCACCCTTCAGCTTGTGGATCCCAACTGCTGCAGGGTAGATCGGAGTTTGCCTGCGAGAAGGTCGCAGGCTCTGAATTGATTCGGACACTGGCCGGACTGCCGCACAATGTTATGAGGAGATATCCGCGCTCGGACTTGCCAAGTCTTAGATGTTTGCTCAGGCGTTCACGCAGAATCGTGCTCAGCCAGGAAATTGCGCTGTCCCGTGTCGACTTGAGAGCTTCCATGCCTATCATTTGGTTGCGTAAGGGTTCGCCAGGGACCTGATCAACAGGATGGACGCAGCAAGCTTCGACGGTGTCTTTGAAACCGTGAAGTAGGGTGTCTGCATTCCACCGAATGCCCGTACGAAACGTTCGATGCTCTTGATCATTGATCCGCAGAAATCGAAGCGCTGCGTCGTCGTAGACGCATACTTGATGGCTTCCCACATGCATAAGCTCATCGCGCCGCTATTGCGCAGTTGGGTATCGCTGCCGCCCATCAGGTAATAGGCGCTGGTATCGTCCCAAATTAAATAAACGCCGGCGTGTCTTGCACCGGAATGGTCTTCCGCGATGAATATTTTCCTGCGGTCGCGTCCGACACAAGCTTTATCCAGCAGCCTCACGACATCTTCGGAGTAGGGCAGGCGCTGGTTCTGGCGTTCATAGACTTTTTTGTGCAATGGCAAGAATGCATCGACCGTCAGATCGTCGCGCACACGAAGACCGCCCCTGCCCGTGGCTTTTCGTATTTCTCTTCTTGTGCTTTCGTGCAGCCCCTGCCACGTCCGATCCGCGTCTGACTGCAGGTTCAGCACGTAGGTGTATTGTGTGGTCTGTTCGAAGCCACGCCAGTAAAAGGGCAGCCAGTTCGTTTGCGTGTAATGCCACTGCTGCCTGAAATGGTCGAATGCAGGCAGCTGTTCGATCAGTTTCTCCAATGCGTCTTTTTGCCTGCTTATGCAATTGACCTGTTTTGCGTTGACGGGACGTATCCATGGTCCCAGGCAATAGGAGAGCGGAGGAGCCGTGGATATCTTCAAGCCGCCCCGTCTGTTCTTCATGTAGGGCATGCAAGCCACGATGTTGCCGCCGTTCTCCGCAAGAGCAACATCCCAGTTTGGGGAGCCCGCCGTTGCATCGAGCCACCAGTCTTGCGAGAAGATCGGAATGGACTTCTCTTCAGTGCAAAGCTTTCTGTACTTGTCTTTATTGCTCATCGGGATACATTGCTTCCATAAGGCACGTAGCCGTGTTGATAACTGCCGTAGCGCGAACTGAAACGCTGGCTCGAAGCGTCGAAATCGTTGAATATCACGCCTTTGACTTGGGCGCCGACCTGGTTCAAACGTTTTGAAGACTCTTCCAGTTCGCTCAAGGTGCTCACCTGGGCCCTGGCCAGCATGAACACTGTTCCGACGTGAGGCGCCAGCGCCATAGCGTCGGACACGGGCAGCACGGGAGCCGTATCCAGCAACACCACGTCATAGTTCTCGGCGAGCTTGTGCAGCAACTGGACTGCGACGGGGGACAACAGCGCTTCGGCAGGGTTGTGCGGCAGTACGCCGGTGGTAATGAGATCGACATTCGGCATGACAGACCTGTGCAGGACTTCCGGCAACGTCGCGGTGCCCTGGATCAGGTCGCTGAACCCGTTATACCGTTCCAGCTCGAAATACCGGTGCATGCTGCCGCTGCGAAAATCTGCGTCGATAAGCAGGACTCGTTTGTCGGCGGCCCCTAGTACAGCTGCCAGATTGACGCTTGTGAACGTCTTGCCGATATTGGCGGTCGGCCCGGTAAGCATGATGATGTTGTTTTTGGCATCGTCCAGCGCATAGCGCAGCGCGGTGCGCAGACTGCGCAGGCTTTCTATCGCCGGATCGCCAGGCGAGCTTTCGGCCAGTACATACTTCGCGCCCCTGCGGCCGGTGAATCGCGGCGGCCGGCTTGCACCCGGCAGCACGCGCGGTACGGTGGCGAATACGTTCATGCCCAGCGTTGATTCAATGTCGTTGGGCGCCTTGACACCGTTGCGAAGAAAACCGCGCAGCAAGGCCAGACCTGTGCCGAGCAACAGGCCCAGCAATGCCGAAATGGCCAATACCAGTGGACGGTCGGGACGCACCGGCAGATCGGGTACCACCGCGCTGTCCACCATGCGCACATTGCCGACTTTACCCTCCTTGACCAGCCGCAGTTGCTGCGCACTGTTGAGCAGGCTGGCATACAGCTCCCCGTTCACTTTCACATCCCGCATCAGGTTGAGCAGCTGTTGCTCCAGCTCGGGCAGAGTCTTGATATGTGCGGTAAGCCTGGCCACTTCACTTTCAAGCGCGACGATCTGGCTGTCAAGAGAGCGGATCGTGGGATGCGATACGCCAAATTGCGCGCTCAACTCCCTGCGTTTCTGTTGAAGTTCGAACAATTTGGTCTGCATCTCGACCGCCGTATTCAACGACAGCGTGCCTTCTGTTCCCAGATTGAAGGTGCCGTGGGTATCGCGAAATGCGGTGTACTTGTTGTCCGAATCGTCCATCTGCTTCTTGAGTTGAGGCAGGAAGCCTTCCAGAAATTCCAGGGATTTTTCGGCCTCGGCGGCCTTGCGTTCCGTGTTCTGTTTCACATAAGCCACGCCGATCGCGTTCAGTATGTCGGTGATCTGTACGGGGTCGGTTCCGTTCAGCGTCATGGAAAGCACGCCCGAAGGTTTGCCTTTTTCGTCGATCACCAGCTTGTCCTGCAAGTCCTGGATTATGTTCTGACGCGAGCGGCGTATCAGCGTGAAGCGCGCATCGGCCTTCGCGTTCAGCTCGCTGATCAATATGCGGCCCTGTTGGCCGCCCGCGTCGATCTTCGCAACGGTGCCGACTTTTCCCTGCGCAATCATTTCGCCATCCGGATCGTGCAGTGTGTATCCTGCCTGGGTGCGGGTGAGCGTCAGCTCCATGTTTTCCAGTTTCTGGGGGACATCGAGCTGCGCCACTTCTATGGACTCCCTTCCCCATACATAACCGCCGAGAGTATGGCTTCCTAGGTCGAACAGGCGCGGGCTGGACAGACCGGTAGCATGTTTGGCAAGCCAGCGGCCCACGACAGGCAGGTAGTTGGGCGTCGCCTCGACATACAGTTGCAACTTATCGCTGGCCTCGCCTACAACAAGACGGGATCTCAATATTTCGATCTCGGCGGTAGCCGGCGACTGGACATTGAAAATGGATGACAATTCGCTCAGCAGGTTGCCTGTTGTCGGACTGGTCCGATTTTGCTCTACCTGGATCAATGCGTCGGATTGATAAATGGGCTGGCTGAACAGGGCGTAAGCGCCGCCTATCAATAATGCTGTCATGACCGTACTGATAATCAGCCAGCGTGCATTCCGGGCGGTATCGAGCAGACCCAGGAAATTGATGTCTTCATTGCCCGGGGGTGTATAAGGCTGGGCGAAGACAACCGGCGAGGACTGGCCGACCGGCGCCAAAGCATACGAGTTGTTCATGTCGGGGCGGTTCATCGTGTCATATCCCTGGTGGTGCCGACCGCACCATAGCTGGGCAGCAGCATGCTGATGACACGGTTCCACCTTACTATCGGTGCTGGATCGACGAAAACCATGTCGCGCGGTTTGAGTTCGAAGTCGGCGGCCAGAACCAGGGCGGTAGGCACGCTCGCGTCAAGATGGTAGATCTCGGCATTCCCTTGGTTACCTTTGCGGATCACGTAGACCTGCCTGGGGTTGCCCGTCTCGGGATTTATACCGCTTGCCTCGCCCAGGGCCTGAGCCAACGTCAACTCGCCGTCCTGCAAGGGCTGGGCGCGAGGATTATCGACGTCGCCCAGCATGAACACCTTGGAGTCGTTTTCGTTTACGACGCGTAGAAGGTCGCCGTCGGCCAAAAGGATATGCGCGGGGTTTATGCCGTGACGGGTCAGTTCCGGCATGCTGATGTGGGTCGCAATGCCGTTACGCGTCAGAACGATGGATGACCGGTCCGCTTCGGGTGTAAAGCCGCCGGCGCGGTTGATCGCCTCGGGCAAGGTCATGGGGATGTCGTTCAGGGTGAGCAGTCCGGGCGATCGCACTTCACCATCGACATAAACGCGTCCGTTGCGATAGGCCTGGATCCGTACTGTCAGTTGCGGGTCACTGACGTAAGGGGCCATCTTGCGCGTCAGCATGGTGCGGATCTGATATTCGGTCAGACCCGCTACTTTCACCGCTCCCACGAACGGAACCTGAATCAGCCCGTCGGGACTGACGTTGTACCCGTTGCCCACATCGGCGATGCTGCTCGAAGTGGTGGGGACATTGGAACCGGCCATCGGCAAAATCAGTTCCGGGTGATTCCAGATTACGATGCTCAGGATATCGCCCGGCCCAACCCTGTATTCTTCCGGGACGCCGAAGAATTGCCTGATCTGCTTATTGACGGTTTTGTCCCGGGCCGCCCGCTGCTGCTCGATCAGTTGCGGCGATATCGTCATCAACGCGCCGGGCGGCGCGCCTTCTTCATTGAGAGCCTTGGCCACATCTTGCGGCTTGCCCATATGCATGCCCGGCGACATGCTGCATGCGGAAAGCAGCGCGAAGACGGCTGCCATCGCGCTGACGGAGACTAGGCGCGGCAGTGCATGCCTGCGCGAAAAAATATGCCATTGTTTCATCGGATCCACTTTTTATTCACGAGCGTTGAACAGGCTGCCGCAGTGTTCTTGCCGGAGCAAAATCACTTGGTCTTCTACTGCTGGAACGACTGAAGCCGGGGTCAGTTGGATACAGCTGTCGCGCCTCGCTCACCCCAGCGAGGTTTTTTAGTGATATCTTTTGTATGCCTTAGGTCGGCTCTAGCTGATGTGGCTGCAACTTGACCCGGGTCTGCCGGCCGAGTATTTCCATCAACACGATGACTCGTTGGGCAGATGCGGAATGGACCAGACCCTCCAAACCATTGAGTGCGGGATCGGAAAGCTTGACTCGGCTTCCACGTTCCAGCAGCATGCTGCTGGACGACGCTTTTGGCGGACCGTGTTCTTCGTGACGCCGGATGGCGGCAAGCGTCTCGGGCTGTACCTGGGCAAAGTAGGCGCCGAACCTGACCACCGCGCGTACTCCCCGCGTCGACCTGACGCTACTGATGGATTGCTTGTCCGTAGCGGGCTTGAAGAACAGGTAGCGCGGAAACATGGGCTCCTGTCGCGCCGCCGCTTTATCGGAGGCCGCGGACACGGACTTTCTGGGCCTTTGCGAGCCGGCCTGGTACATAGGCAGATAGGTCAGGAAGCCTTGCAGCTGCAAGTTCGTGCAGGCCAGCTGTTCCAGGCGCGACTCCGTATAGGCGACGTACCAGGCCCGGGATTCTTCCGATGTGTCATCGAGGTTCGCTAAATGCGATGGCAAGCCCGATATTTCAGGCGAGGCGTTGGCTTGGCAATGCATAGTGTCTTCCCCACAATCTGTAGTTGATTTTTTTGAAGCAGGCAGGCGGAAGATAATTCGAGAGCGCTTGTCGGTACTGTTTGTGCCGTCAAGTAGCGGTCGCTCCGCCTATCACCATACGTTCAAAATATGTACAACTTGTAGCAGATATGGGTTTTCACCAGCCATCAGCCGTAAGCGTTAAGCCAGTTGCGTTAGGTATTGCAGGCTAGGCTGTTCGGCGTAAATTTCCTAAGGGAAACAAGCAAATTCGTCGTGCGCGACGGCACAGCCGGTACTAGGCCAAAAGTCCGCCGGCGCGCATGTCAGCCATACGGCCGACATGGCCTCACCTTGATTTGCGGCCTGGATGCTCGAGCAACGCCGACTGGGGTTCCGGTTCTGCGGTCCGGGCGGGCAGGGGCGGACTTGGGGCGATGGCGTCATGGTTGTCTTCGCGTATCCATTCGCGCCAGATCGCCACCAGCAGGGCCATCAGTACCGGGCCGATGAACAGCCCCACCAGGCCCATCGTCTTGACGCCGCCGATCAACCCAAAAAAAGTGGGCAAGAACGGTAATTTGACGGGCCCGCCAACAAGACGGGGGCGTAAGGTTTTGTCGACGATGAACAGCTCGACCGCGCCCCATATGAATAGTCCCAGGCCGGCCATGGGGTTGCCCGAGCCGACAAGATAGACGGATACCAATGTGAACGACAGGGGCGCGCCACCGGGTATCAGCGCCATGAAGCCCGTTACGACGCCCAGCAGTACTGGCGACGGTACGCCCGCAATCCAGTATGCCACTCCCAGTACAACGCCTTCGCCTAGTGCGATCAAGCCCATGCCGGTGACGGTGGAGTTGATGGTGGCCGGCACCATACGCGAAAACCGTTGCCACCGTGTAGGCAGAATGCGTTCGCCAACGATGTCCAGTTGACCCATGACCCGGATGCCGTCCTTGTAGACGAAGAACAGGGTGATCAGCATGAAGATCACGGTCAGCAACAGCCTGAAAATATCGCCGGTGGCGGCCAGCAACATGCGATAGATGTTGCCTAGATGCTCGCCGCTTACCATTTCAACGACCGTGCCCAATGCATGAGGCTCACCCAGATAGGTAACCCAGTAGTCCGCCAAACGGGTACCGACCAGTGGCAGGGCCAATATCCACGCCGGCGTCGGCATGCCGTTGCGATTGGCATCCAGCGCCCACCCGATGAAGCTGCTGGCTTCCTGGATGGCATAGGTCAATGCCAGAGACAAGGGCACGATGAGCACGATGATGACGATGATCAATGCCAGCGAGGCGGCAATTGCGTTGTGTCCGTTGCAGCGCCGCAGCAGGCGCCGGTATAGCGGCCAACTTGCCAATCCCACAATGAGCGCCGCCAGCACCGGAACCAGGAAGCCGCTAAGAAAATAGAGGCCCGCCAGTACTACGAGTACCAATAACCAGCGGGCGATCAGGAAAGCGGGTAGAACAGGTTGCATAGTGACGGGTTGTGATGGGGTTAGGTTGTGCGCATCCAGAATGCAGGTACGCAAGGATTCGACAATATCACGGAATGCGATCCGGCTTGGAACGCAGCAAACCGGCAAATTGAAGCCCGCGCGGGATATGATGGTTGCGGGGGCGGATCATTTGTCGCCTTTTACATTGACATTGAACTGAGGACCAGGCATGCAGCGATATCAGATGTACATAGACGGCAAATTTGTGGATCCTTCTTCGGGCTCCTATTTCTTGACGGAAAATCCCTACACGGGAGAGCCCTGGGCGGAAGTCCCGCGCGGCAATGCCGACGATGTCGAGATGGCGGTTCAGGCTGCGCACAGCGCATTCACGCAAGGCGAATGGTCGCGCCTGACGCAGACGCAACGCGGCGCCTTGCTGCGTCGCCTTGGCGACCTCATCGCCCGGGATGCCGAAAAACTGGCTGCAACCGAAGTGCGCGACAACGGGAAGCTGCTGGCTGAAATGCGTGGCCAGGTCAATTACATACCGCAATGGTTCTACTATTACGGAGGCCTTGCCGACAAGATAGAGGGGACCGTCATCCCTCTCGATAAGCCGGGTTATTTCAACTTCACCCGCAAGGAGCCGGTGGGAGTGGTGGCGGTCATAACTCCCTGGAATTCTCCGCTGCTGCTCACCTCATGGAAAATCGCGCCGGCTCTTGCGGCAGGGTGCACGGTAGTGATCAAGCCCTCGGAATTTACCTCCGCGTCGGTCCTTGAGCTGGCCGCGCTGGTCACCGAGGCGGGTTTCCCTCCCGGCGTTATCAACATAGTGACCGGCTTCGGCAACGAACTGGGCAATGCCCTGGTCCAACATCCCCGGGTCAACAAGATTTCGTTCACCGGATCCGACCGGACCGGCCGGGCGATCAACGTCGCCGCTGCCGAGCAGTTCAAGCATGTCAG
>JAKFDW010000038.1:0-4307 GCA_036675955.1 Orrella sp.
CCGACCCAATGCTGCCGGTGAAATCGGGTAGAAACCGGCCAGGAGCGGCCGCTCAGGCCGTGGAAAATAGATCTGTCGCCTTTTCCGCTAAACCGGCTGATCCCAGCGGCTGAAGGCTTCACTGATATGTTCGATCCAGGCGCGCACGGCTGGCAGCATGCCGCGTCGGTGGGTGTATACCGCCTGCAGATTGCCGGTGGGCAGCGCCCAGTCAGGCAGCAGGCGGATCAGCCGGCCGTCGGCCAGTTCATCCAGGCACAGGGGCGCGGGCAGCATGGTAAAGCCCAGGCCGGCCAGGGCTGCGTGCTTGCGTACGCTGAAGTCCTCGATGGCCAGGCGCGCTTCCAGCACGACTTCCTGCACGCGCCCACTGTCATGCTGCAAGCGCAGGTGAATTCTGCGGTCCGCCTCCAGGGCACCCAGGGCAGGCAGCGCTGAGAGGTCGTCAGGCGTGCTGATCTTGGCGTCCCGCAGCAAGGCGGGTGCGGCCACCATGAAAGCTTGTGCTGGACGCAAGCGGCGGCTGATCAGCGTTGGGTCTTCATCCTCGGCGCTGCGCACGCGCAAGGCAACGTCCACGCCTTCGTTAAGCAGGTCGATGCGCCGATTGGTCAGAATCAGCTCCAGCTGGACCTTGGGGTAGACCGTCAGAAAGCTCACCACCAGCTCCGATAGCAGGGCGATGCCACCCGGCGCGCTGACCCGCAGACGGCCGCGTGGCTCGCTGGTCAGGCTGGCCACGGTTTCCTCGGCCTGTTCGGCCTCCTGCA
Organism: Orrella sp.; assembly: GCA_036675955.1. GTDB lineage: Bacteria > Pseudomonadota > Gammaproteobacteria > Burkholderiales > Burkholderiaceae_B > Pollutimonas. The sequence continues at coordinate 771 of JAKFDW010000038.1, forward strand.
ACATGGCCTGGCAGTGACGCAGGTAGCGTTCGCCGATATCGGTCAGCGCCAGTTTGCGTGTGGTGCGTTGCAGCAGGCGCGCGCCGAGGCGGTTTTCCAGCTCGGCAATGCGCCGCGAAAGGCGTGATTTGGGAATGCCAAGGGTACGCCCGGCTGCGGCGAAGCCGCCGGCTTCCACCACTTTGGCGAAGTAGAACAGGTCGTTGAGGTCATGCATGGGCTTATCGTCCTATCAGTGGGACGAACTATCGCATTTGCGCGGACTAATCCGCCATTGCTTTCATCGGTAGTATCTCCAGCATCTTGATCGCCGTGGGGCGATCCCAATTTGGAGATTGTCATGAAATTACTGCACCTCGATTCCAGCATTCTCGGCGACTCCTCCGCTTCGCGCCAACTCAGCCGCGCCGTGGTCGACGCCTGGTTGGCCGCAGAGCCTGAAGCGCAGATCAGTTATCGTGACCTGGCCAGCGACGCGCTGAGTCATCTGTCCGCCGCCAGCCTGGTGGCCGGCGGTACCTCGGCCGAACTGCGCGATGCGGCGCAGCAGCATGAAGTCGAATTGGCTGAAAGCACCCTCAACGAGTTTCTCGCCGCCGATGCCATCGTTATTGGCGCGCCGATGTACAACTTCACCGTGCCGACCCAGCTCAAGGCCTGGATCGACCGCGTGGCAGTAGCCGGCAAGACCTTTGCCTACGATGAGAATGGCCCCAAGGGCCTGGCAGGCGGCAAGAAGGTGGTGATTGTTTCCACCGCAGGCGGTATTCACGCCGGCCAGCCCAGCGGCCAGGCCCATGAAGAGTACCTGCTGTTGGTGCTGCGCTTTCTCGGTATCAGCGACATCGAGATCGTCCGCGCCGAAGGGCTGGCCTACGGCGAAGAGCCTCGCGTCAATGCCTTCACGGCGGCACAGGTGCAGATCGCGGAGTTGTTCGTCGCCGCGTAATTGTCCGCTACCAACAAAAAGCCCGCTCAATTGAGCGGGCTTTTTGTTGGTCATGTCCCAATCATGTGTTGCATGGTTCGCCCAACCGCCTCCTGGATACACTCACCGCTCTGCCGGAAGACCTCCGCAAGCGCTACGTGGCCCAGTTGCGCCTGCTCCTGCCCGCCACCTGCCCCGTTTTCCTGCTGACCATCGAAGACGCGGCAGAACATGCCAGCCTGCAACAAGCCCTGGGCGTGGACCCGGAACTCCAGACCCTCTACGCGGCGGATTTCGACATCGACCTGGCCCATGTCGAAAGCCTGTTCGAAGTCGATCCTCAGGCCCCCGACCAGCCGCCGAAACGCGCCGAGTACAAGGTGTACCGCTTGGCTGGGAGGGCGCAGACACAGTAGCGGCGCCGTGCCTGAGGGCGGGCGGCAAAGCCCATTGGCTCAGTCGCAACGGGCAAGAGCCGGCCCTTCGTGGCCCGTTGCTGTCGACCCAAAGCGGTCACCAAGTACCTACGAACTCAAGTGTGACTCAGGCTCGCCTGCATCGGCGCCTTCGGTAGCCGTTTCAAGAGTTACTCCAAAACGCCGAACCTTGAGTGCTCGAATGGGGGATTTTCTAGCTATACGGCGAAGTGCCTCTGTCGCAGAGGCCAAAATAGGTGCGGCCATTGAATCCTTTGATCTCCCCATTGAAAGTATGGATTCGACTGAGCTGCGGAGAGATTCGCCGCGCAGTGCCTCGAACATACTTTCGAATTTTTCAGGTGACTGTTTGGCCATTAGGGAAACATCTGCTATTCCCCAGCTACGCCGCTCTCCAATTGACTGCAGAACTTCCAAAGGATCTCGCTTGTCCACATAGGTTTCGTGACGATTTGAAAATTTGTCATGCAGTACTTCATCAATTTCCTCATCGCTTAGGAAGTGGTGGGTTCTTAGGGAGAAAAACTCAAGAGGCTTGTGAGCATTTGCTTCTAAATATTTATCAATTATGTCATTCGCTTGTGTCGGGCGATTATGCTCGCGCAGCATGCGAATAGAGCTATTCATGTTAAGTAGGCTAATCCCATTAATGTTTTCGAGCATCCCCTTGTATAATACATCAAGAAACTCACTGTCATCGGTAGCGAGCGAGCCGTGAAAGAGTTCCTCCCATGCCTTATTAAAAAGATTGTCGCGAGAACTTAAGCGTATCTTTTCCTGCATATTAGTCGCTATCTCTTGGAGTTTGGCTGCGTTGAAGTAACCTAGGGGTAAGGCATCCAGAATTACTGCATCCAAGTCATCGGTGCTGTGATAACGATAATTTTCTAATGTTTTGTGCCACTTTGCAGCTCGTTCGTCCAACTCGCCGCGACTAGCGCGCATGGTGTTAGAGATTGCATTGTAGTTGCGGATAAAGCTTAGTGGTGGCGCCTCCTCTGGCTGGTAAAGTGACCATTCACCCAGCACCAGAGTGGCAATGGCCTGCTCCAGCGTTGCCGAGTGGAAGCCATTCAAGAGCTCCACCAAATGTGTTGCGAGTCGCTCAATTTTCTTGATTACTCGGATGTTCGTGATGCCGAGCTCTACGATGCGTGGTTGTAGAAAAATCGCTATTGGGCTTCCGTCCGGAAGTGCAATCTCAGCTGCCTCCTCAGCTGTTAAGTCAAAAGTGAGGCGAATATCGACGACTTTCTCGAGCTGCTGGCTGAATTCTGTTCGTTTATCTTGATCCATGGCCTCCTCGTTAAGGAGCAGAACAACCTTACACTTTCGTTCCTCCTTGAGTGAGGAAACGAGGCCGAGAACGTCGCGAACACCAAGTGATCTACCCGCCCGCTCAAGATCATCAATGCAGATGAGCTGCTTGTTGACCGTAAGGAAGCTGGCTTTGTATAGAGCGTCTCCGACTCCTTTTCGATTGATAAGAGCAAGGCCTGCATCAAGTATCGGTCTGAGCTTTCTGGAGAGATCGGAGCCTTTTCCAAACAGTTCGCCGAAAGTTCCAATTGTTGGACCCGTCAGAACGTGCTTTCCTGTCACGGTATTCTCAAAAATTGAATACCGTAAATCGTCAAGTGAGTTAATGCCGAACAAGGTAACATAAGAGTACTTTTCTTGACTCAAGGTACCGCGCTGCTCTGCCTCAGCAAGATACTTTTTCCATGCATAGGTCTTCCCGACTCCCCACTTTCCTGTGATGCAAAGTACTTCTGGGTTGCCGCTTGATAGAAAACGGCGAATCTCCATCTCGATGAGCTTTAGCGACATAGGGTCCCTCTACACTGATTTTCTTAGTCAGTAGGTTAATCCGATGTTACTCGCGGAGTCACGACTCAATTTCTAGGTATTGGATAGCGATCTGGTGAACAGAAAATCGAACATGTGTCGCCGCCCTGAGCGGCCCACTGTTTACTATTTAACAAGATTGATGCGCTTGAGCCCCCACTCTGCTATTGGCTGTAGCTCAAGAATGACTGCTTCTGGCCCAGGCTGTGTAAAAATCTATGGTCACCCCCACTTTTGCAATACTGATCAGCGATGAGCGTTAGGCTTGCCTAAATCTATCCGGCGTCTTGGTGGAGCAAGCTCCGCGCCTCGATGAGAGTCGCG
>JAKFDW010000039.1:0-8838 GCA_036675955.1 Orrella sp.
AACATTCTAGGCGCCTGCGTGGGCGCCTGTCAATCGTCTTTCATGGAAAACAATGAGCAATTCAGATAGTGAGACGTTCGTCAGAACATTTGCGCGGGGCTTGCAAGTGATCGAGGCGCTGGGAAAACACAAGCCCGGTATGACGGTAGGCGAAGTATCGGAAGCCACGGGCCTTAGCCGCTCTGTGGTAAAGCGGTTCTTGTCTACGCTGACGGAAATCGGCTACACGGACACGGACGGAAAAGACTACGCCCTGACCCCTAAGGTTCTAAACCTTGGGCTCTCGTACCTATACTCTTTGCCCTTCTGGAAGCATGCCCAGTATTCGCTTGAAGAACTCTCGCAATCCATACACCAGTCATGCGCCATGTCGATTCTCGATCATGTCGATATTGTGTATGTGGTCCGAATTCCAACGTACAAAATCCTGCGCGCCAGCCCGACACTAGGCAGCCGGCTGCCTGCGAATGCAGTCTCTATGGGCCGGATTCTTTTGGCGGGTCTTTCTGATTCCGAGTTAGACCAATACCTGCGCGAGGCACCGCTGCACCGCCTGACCAATGCCACCATAGTTGACCGCGATCTGCTTCGCCAGGAAATCCTTTTGGCGCGACAGAAAGGCTACGCATGGGTGACAGGCGAGCTGGATGAATCCATCTGCGGGCTGGCGGTGGCTGTGAAGAATATGGAAGGAAAAGTCCGTGGCGCAATCAACGTAAGTCTGCCAGTTGACAGCATAAGCGAGGAAGCCGCTGTAGAGCGATACCTGACACCGTTAAGAAACACTGCCGCACAAATCCGGGCGGCACTGTAATGGGGTTGAATGCCGGGGTGGCATGATTTTGTCAAGAACGATGCTTGCGCGGCGACCGGCTGTTCGCCGGCGCATGCATCTGACTAAGCCAGCTCCCACACCTTATCCAGTATCTCGGCTGCTTCGTGCTTGCTCCTGAGCACTGCCACTATATGCTTGACGCGTTTCAGGTAGAAGTGGACTGGACACTCCCAGGTAAAGCCCATGGCGCCAAAAGTCTGTATTGCCTGCGCCGTTGTCGCTGCAGCGGCTTCTATGGCCAGCAACTCCGCCATAAGGACAGCAAGCTCGGCGTCCCGCCCATCATCCAGCGCATTGCACGCATCATGCAGGGCGAGCTTCGCGTTATCGAGCGCCATCCAGTTATCGGCCAGACGATGCTTGATCGCCTGGTTGACGCCTATGGCTTTGCCGAACTGTTCCCGTTCGCGGGCATAGGCAACGGCGTCTTCCAGCGCTTTGCCTGCGGTACCCAACAATTCTGCCAGGACCAAGACCTGTCTTTGCAAACAAAAACATCGCCACGCTTCTTTTGAACAATTAACGCTCAACGTCCATACGGGCTTTCCTGGAACCGTTCTTGCGGTCGCAATCAGCGGGTCGATGCCGTAACCCGGCCGCGCTGTTTCGTAGCGAGCCAGCCGTAAAACGCCTTGGTCCCAGCTCAGTTCCAGCGCCTGGCATCCATCCGCAGCATATTCTGCCCAGGCATTTTCGCGATCGCCTTCGCCGACGATCATGGCCAAATATTCTTCCCCTTGCAGCCAACTGGCGAGAAGAGCGTCGTGCCCGGCACCAGCCGTCGAGCACGTCGCAAGCATCGCCGCGATCGCCATGGCTTGCGATACGGGAACGCTCAGCAGCTTGCGCCCCATTTCCTCTGCCATCAATGCGGCCTCAAGAGTGCCCAATCCCAACCCGGACTCCTGCTCGGATACGCAGGTTTGCAGCCAGCCCATTTGGGCGCATTCGCGCCACAACATGCTTCTGCCCGCAGCGTTCCCTTGCATGCGGGTGTCGATATGGGATTTGTCTTGTAGGAAGCGGCGTACCGACTCGACCAGCATGGTCTGTTCCTCGGTCAATACAGGGTTCATAATCACGTTCCTTTGGGCAGGCCCAGTATCTTCTCGGCGATGATGTTCCGCTGGATTTCGGAAGTTCCCGCAAGTATGGTTTCCGCCTTGGACCACAAGTAGGCGTGCATGAACAATGCCGGCTCTGCGTCTTTGTCGTGTGACGTTGCCAGGCATATTTTTTCGCCCAGCAATTCGATCGCCAGTTCCAGCAAGGATTGGTGCGCTTCGCTCCAGTGCACCTTTACCGATGATCCCTCCGGGCCGGGCGGTGCACCCGATATGGCGGCGGCAAGGGCTCGCCTGGACTTCAGTTTCAATACATAGCTGTCCGCGGCAAGGCGGGCCCAACGGTGTTTCAACGCTCCGGTATGCGTAGCCGTGCCTTGCCTGGCCACCCATTTTTTGATGTCGGCCAATTCCAGTTGGAATCGCACCAGACGGGGCAGGAAATAGGTGCCGCGTTCGAAGCTGGCAGCGGCCATGGCCATTTTCCAGCCCTGGCCTTCTTCACCCAACAGATATCGGGCGTCGACGCGGACGTTTTCGAAAAACACTTCGCAAAATTCGGCTTCACCGGTAATTTGCCTGATCGGCTCCACCCTTACCCCCGGCTGGTGCATATTGACCAGCAAAAAGCTCAGGCCCCGGTGTCGCATGGACGCTTGGTCGGTGCGCGCGAGCACAAAGCACCAGTCCGCCCGGTCAGCAAAGGAGGTCCATATTTTGTGGCCATTCAGCAGATAGCCCGTTTCCGTCTTTTCGGCGCGAGTGCGCAGCGCGGCCAGGTCCGATCCGGCCGACGGCTCTGAATAGCCCTGGCACCATATCGTCTGGTTGGTCAGTATGCCGGGCAGAAATTCCTGCTTCTGAGCCTCGGACCCAAAATGCAGCAGAGTGGGAGCCAGAATTCCATGGCCGATCAGGTTCACCCCCAGCGGCGCACCGCAAAGGGCATGTTCCTCGTGGAAAATCGCCTGCTTCGCCAGGTCCAGGTCGTGGCCGCCATACTTGGCCGGCCACCCCAGGCCGGATAAATGATGGGAGCACAGGCGATCTTCCCAAGCACGGCGAAAGTCCAGGTCGCGCGGGTCCGCCCGCCCTGGCCACTCTGCAATAAAGGCAGCGTACTGCTCACCAAGCCAGCTCCTGATGAATGAGCGAAACGCCTCATCGCCCTTGGGAAAGTTCATGATTGTCGCCCTTGTTGCTTCATCGATTCGTATTTGCGGCTCAGTCCAGGCGTATATTCGCTTCTTTGGCCACCTTGCCCCACGTGGCGATATCTTTCTTGATAAATGCGCCGAACGTTGCGGGGTCGCTGCCTATTGCGTCTAGCCCCAGGGTGGTGAACTTTTCCCCGACCGCGGGCTCTTTCAGAATCTCGGCCACCGCGGCGTAAACCTTGTCCACAACAGGAGCGGGTGTGGCAGCGGGCGCAACCAGCCCCAGCCAAGGCATGGCCGAGAATCCTGGCACGGCCGTCGAGATCGTTGGTATATCGGGCACTGAGCTCGATGGCGTGTCGGTAGTAACCGCCAGCACTCTCACCTTCCCACTTTTGACAAAAGGCCCCGATGACGCCCAGGCATCGAACATGACTTGTACCCGTCCCGCCACCAGATCAGTAAGAGCTGGAGCGCTTCCCTTGTAGGGAATTTGTTCCATTTCGACACCGGCCATGCTCTTGAACATCTCGGCTTCCAGCTGCGTGGACGTACCCACGCCCACCGAGGCGTAGCTCAGCTTGCCGGGATTGGCTTTCATGTAGTCGATGAGCTCTTTCACATTCTTGACCGGCAGGGACGGCGTGACTTCCAGCACATGCACCACCGACGCGACTTGCGTGATCGGTGTGAAGTCGCGGACCGGGTCATAATCGATCTTGCTGTAGATACTGGGTGCGATGCCTAGCGAAGAGGCGGCCAGCAGCAGGGTGTAGCCGTCGGGCTTTGCCCGTGCCACATGGTTCGATGCAATCATGGTGCCCGCGCCCGGCTTGTTCTCCACGATTACCGTCTGGCCCAGGCGCGTTGACATGCGTTCGGCAAGTAGCCTGCCCAGTATATCGGTGGCTCCGCCGGGAGAGAAAGGCACGACGATGGTGATCGGACGTGCCGGATAATCGCCGGCCGCATAGGCCGCACTGACCATGCTTGCACTCAGGCATAACCCGGTAAGTAGTTTTTTTATCATGCTTGTCTCCGCCTTGTTTATTGAACTATAAGAATCAAGGCATCCAGGGCAACCGCCCCTTGGCCTTGCTGCCTCACCAACAATGGATTGATTTCGATTTCATTTACCGACGAAGGCGCCATCACCATGGCATTGCCCAATGCGACCATGGCTTTGCACGCTGCCCGAATGTCGGCCTTCGGCGCATTGCGGTAGCCGTCCAGCAGCGGAAACGCCATAAGTTTTCTGAGCATCTCCTTGGCGTCCGACTCGCTGATAGGCAATAGACTATGGCTGGTGTCCTGGTAGATTTCAGTCAGCACGCCGCCCAGGCCAACCGTCAGCATGGGTCCGAAAACCGGGTCGCGCCTGGCGCCTACAATCAGCTCGACACCCTTCGCTTCCATCTTCTGGACAAGCACACCGTCGATACGCGCGTCGGGCGCTTTCGCCTGAACCGATGCCATCATGGATTGATAGGCGGCGGCAAGCTCTGCATCGTTCTTGAGGTCCAGCGCAACACCGCCGACTTCTGTTTTGTGCGCAATGTCGGCACTGAGCACTTTCAGCACCACCGGATACCCCAGCGTTCGAGCATGCTCGTTGGCCTGTTGCAGGTCGGCCGCCGTCCTGTCCTCTTTGCACGGCACGCCGAAAGACGACAGGTATCGAAGCGCCTGGACTTCATTGATGTGCGGACCCGCCAACGCGACGCTGGATGTCGGCAACGAGCCATGCGCGGTAACGGGCCGCCGGTTCTTTCGCCGCTCCTGCCACAGCAGGAATGGAGAGAGCGCCGAGACAGCCAGGCCCAGATCATCGAATACGGCAACGCCCGCGTCGCGCAGCGCATCGCGGCATGTGGCACGCCCGGTATCGATGGCCGCAAAGAAACGTGGATATTGGCGTGCGACCGCGGCAATATTGTCGGCCATGCGATCGAGCATGTAGCCGGGCGCGTAAATGACCACGGCATCGAGTGCATCGGTGCTCGCCAATACCTCCAGCACCCCCTGGACGAAGTCCGGATCATTGACCACATTGCCGGTGACATCGACGGGATTTCCAACCATGCCGTAGTCCGGGATACCTTTGCGCAACACAGCCTGGACCTCGGGGGGCAAGTCAGGAAGATCCAGGCCGGACTCGATGAAACGATCGGCGAGTATCGCCCCAAGGGCTCCCGACATGGTGATAACGGCAACGCGCTTTCCTGCTGCCCGGTTTCTTAGTTGCGCAAGCTGTGCCAGCAAGGCCATTTGCGCGAAATCCTGGGCTTCGATGACATTCAGTTTTTCGAAAACGCTGCGGTAAACGCGCTTGTCCCCCGCCAGGGCCGAGGTGTGCGACTGGACCGCGGCGGCACCCTTGTCGGTTGTGCCGGCCTTGAGCACGATCAGCACCTTGTCCTTGTCCTGCAGTGTTTGGCACGCTTTGATGAACGCAGGCCCGTCACGCAATTGTTCGATATATCCCAGCACCACGTCGGTCTGCTGATCGTCGGCCAGGTAATTCAAATACTCGGAGAAGTCTACGCAGGCTTCATTTCCGGTATTGATGAAATGGGATACCGGTAAATCGAGCTTGCGAACCAGGCCGTACAGCGCCGCGCATACATTGCCGCTCTGCGTAAGTATGCTTACGTTGCCCTGCTTGTTCTGCATGGGCGCAGTGTTGAAAACCGAAGCGAAGGCAGTATGAGCCTGGGTGTTCAGGTTGGCCATGCCCATGCAGTTCGGCCCAGCCACCACCATTCCAGTCTGTTCGGCAAATCGCTCTATTTCGCTTTGCAATAATTGTCCAGCTGCCCCTTCCTCTGCGAATCCCGCGGCGTATACGATGGCCGCCTTGGCGCCCACGGCATGGCAGCGCTCCAGCATAGGCTTGACATCTTTGGCGCCGATGGCGAGCACAACGAGATCGGGCGCCTGCGGCAGCGATTCGATATCGGGGTGGCAAGGTATGCCAAACACTTCCTGATACTTCGGATTTACCGGGTAGACGGCTCCGCTGTAGCCATACTTTGTCAGCAGCTCGATAGGCATGCCGCCAATTCGATCGGCGCGTGCGCTGGCGCCAATAAACGATATGGATTTCGGATTGAGCAATGGTTCGAGACGATGGTTCATGCGCTCTCACCAGTCTTGTTGCGCTGTATGGCTTGAGCCAGGCCGCGGTCGCGTACGGCCTTGAATTCCTCGCTCATATGCGAAAGCTGATGTGTGTCGAAATGCGCCGATAGGGCCGAGCGAAAGCCCTGGACGTCAAAGGTTCGATTCAGCGACTTCTTAATCAGGCGCAGCCCAAATGGCGGTGCTTGTGCAATGCGTTGGGCCAGGACCATCGTTTCATCCTGAAGCGAAGCGACAGGCACGACTCGATTGACCATGCCGATACGGAGCGCTTCCTGGGCATCCAGCTTATCGCCGGTGAACAGCATTTCCTTGGCTTTGCGCAATCCCATGACCCAGGGATGTATCAACACCTCAGTTGCCGCGGCGGCCAGGGTATGGCCGACGGGATCCGAAAAATAGGCGTCCTCGGCACACACGACCAGGTCGCACATATTGGCGATCATGAAGCCGCCTGCCACGCACGCCCCCTGAACCTCGGCCACCGTCGGCTTGGGAAAATCCCAAATGTGCAAACAGTAATCGAAATAGCGCAAGGATTCGTATTCCCAGCGCTGTTCGACCGTGAAATCGGCGCGTTTGGCCTGCGCTTCTTTAAGGTCATGTCCGGCAGAAAAATGATCGCCCACGGCTGCGATGACCAGCACCTTTACATTGTCATCCCGGGCAGCTTCACTGACGGCATGATCAAGTTCATCGAGCAATTGTTGGCTTTGGGCATTGCGGGCCTGTGGCCGCGCGAGGCAGATGCGCCGGACTGAATCTGTGTCTTCAACTAGCAACGATGTATAGGTCATGATGATTCCGATAAGTAGATGCTGATTGCAGCGTCGTTAAATCGGATTAACTCATCAAATATCCTACAATACAAACTTTAAATACAATTTTTCCCACAATATGAGCATCGCAACCAGCGGGACCCAAAGTGCCCGGCGTGTACTCCATCTTCTCAGGCTGTTGGCACAACACGAGGCCTTGGGGCTTTCCTTACAGGAACTCACGACGTACAGCGGGCTTGAGCGATCGACTGCGCACCGCATCATCAGCTGTTTGATCGACGAAAATTTCGCTCGGAAAGATCCAGAATCCAAGCGATATTACCTTGGTATCGATGCAATGCAGATGGGGTTTTCGGCCATGCAGCGCGTGCCGATCGCCGATACCCTGCGGCCCCTGGCCAAGCGTTTGTGCCGGCTATCCGATGACACGGTTTTCCTGGTCATGCAGCAAGGCGATTTTGCACTGTGCCTGCTGCGCGAACATGGCGACTTCCCGGTGCGGATCTTCACAATCGACGCCGGCGAGAAACGCTTGATGGGCTTCGGCGCCGGTGGCCTTGCGCTTATGGCGTGCTATGGCGACGATGAAATCGAAAAGATATATGCGCGTCACCAGGCGGATTATCACCAAGCCGGCCTGCCCTTGGACGGCTTGCTTCAAAAAGTCCGTGCGACGCGTCTGCAAGGATTTTCAGAAATTGTCGATGGCATTACCCCAGGCGTTTCCGGCGTGGGGTTTGCGTTTGCCATCTCCAAGATCACGAAAGTCGCGATCAGCTTCGGAGCAATCAATCCTCGACTTGATGCGGCGCGCAGGCAAACCATGGGCAAGCTGCTGGTTAAAGAATGCCTTGCGTGGGTGCAGACGAACATGCCGGGCACTGGTACGAAGCCGGAGTAGGCCAGCATGTTGGACAAAGCGGCTAATCTGCTTGTTATACAAAGGTCGCAGCCGCGACTCCGAAACGTTCACTGAGTGCGCGCACTTGGCGAATATTGAGATCGCGCTTGCCAGCCAGGATTTCAGAAACAACGCCCTGGCTGCCGATCTCTGGCAAGTCGCTTTGCTTCAAGCCGTGCTGCTCCAGTAGAAACTTCAGAGCCTCCACACCCGTAGCCTCAGGCAGAGGGTAGTGGTCAGCCTCAAAGTCTTCAATAAGGTCGCCAACGATATCAACCAGCTCCATTGCCGGCTGGTTTTCATCACCAGCAGCCTCTTCAAGTAAGGCTTCGAGCAACGCGGTCATACGTGCATAATGAGCGTCATCGCGAATGGGCGCAATGTCGGTGGCGCGACGAAATTGTTCCCATACCGGAAGCAGGCGCTTTACGTCGATGTGTGCGTTCATGACTTCCATGCTCCTTTGTCGTAGTCCCGGTGAGTAAGCACCGCTTTGATATACACAATTTGCTTCTCAAATCGGATGTAGGCGATCAGCCTGTATTTGTTGCCGCCAATGTCAAATACCACCAGCTCGCCGACCCTGTCCACTGTGTTGAAAGCGGCCTTGAGTTCGGCCCAATTTGCAAAGTTGTTCTTCTCTATCACGCGTCGCCAGCCCTGTAAGGGGACTTCAGCTTGGTGATATTCCGCAGCGAAGGCTCGTAAGGCACTGTTGCTGATGATCTTCATGAAATTATGGTATCTCAAATTGAGATTATCGACAAGTTAGAACGATAAAGATTATTTTGGCCGCCTCGGCACGCTCATTTCAAGACGTACGAGTCACCTCCCAGCGCCAGGCGTCATCGCACATTTCCTGTATCCCTTTCTCGGCGCGCCAGCCCAGCTTCCGATAAGCCAATTCCGTATCGGCCCAGCACGCGGCAATGTCGCCCGGGCGGCGCGCCACCAGATCGTA
>JAKFDW010000040.1:0-20857 GCA_036675955.1 Orrella sp.
ACCTTCAACGGTAGTTACAATATCTCACCGGCACTGTCGCCAGACGGAAACAACCTGGTGTACGTTACAAGAAGAGATGGTGCTTTCCGGATTGCAATCCAAAATATGGGGTCGGGATCTGAGCAATTATTAACCGCCGGCCCCGATGATGAGTCACCAAGTTTTGCACCGAACGGAATGCAAATCCTATATAGTTCTGTACAAGGTGGCCGTAGCGTATTGGCCGTAATTTCGGTCGATGGCCGCGTCCGCCAAACGCTGTCAGCACTTAACGGCAAAGTACGCGAACCAACCTGGGGACCATTTACTAATTAATCAGTGTGACTCTTTTTCAAAGGAACTTAAATGAGCTCGCGCATCGCAAGACGCCTCACAATCGCCGCTTTTGTTGCTACATTGGCAGCATGTAGCTCTGTACCCCTGGACCAGTCCGCAAGCGGAACTGGCACTGGCGGCGCAGATTCGGCCAGCTCGGGGCAAATCATGGACCCGTTTAATCCGCAAAGCCCGCTCGCCCAACAGCGTTCGGTCTATTTCGATTTCGACAGCTACACAGTCCCTGACCAATACCGCAGCGTGGTCGAAATGCACTCGACGTACCTGACCAGCCACGGACAACAAAAAGTCCGCATCGAAGGCAACGCCGATGCACGTGGTGGATCTGAATACAACTTGGCGCTTGGCCAGCGCCGCTCCGAAGCAGTTGCGCGTATGATGACCCTGCTGGGCGTCAACAGCAACCAAATCGAAGCGATCAGCTTAGGCAAGGAAAAACCCAAGGCATTGGGCAATACCGAAGCCGACTTCGCTGAGAACCGTCGTGCAGATATTGTGTACCAACAATAATATCTGATCACTCAGACTGTTAACGCCGTGGCGGCATTCCGCCGCGGCGTTTTTATTTCAACGGAACCCAAAATGAGCGTTTATTCCCTGCCCCTGCGTACCGCCTTGCTGACTGCGACACTGTCCGTTTCGGCATTGTTTGCAACGCCCGCGCTGGCCTTCTCCGACGATGAAGCGCGCCGCGCCATTCTCGAGCTGCGCGCACAGATCAAGCAGTTGACCGAACAGAACCGACAGGCCCGTATTCAGCTGGCCGACCAAATGGACGCGATCCGGCAGGAAATGGCCACCATGCGAGGCCAAATGGAAACACTGACATGGCAGCAAGAGCTCGAGAAGCGTTCAAGCGAAGATCAATCCGGCGGCACTGCGTCCACCCAGGTATCCGACCCGCAAGAACAGGCCGCCTACGACGCATCCATGGGACTGTTTCGCAGCGGTAAATACAAAGAGGCCGCCAGCTCTCTCGCAACATTCATCCAGACCTATCCTGAAAGCGCTCTCGTGCCGGAAGCACGTTTCTATCGAGGCAGCAGCATGTATGCCAGCAAAGACTTCAAGGGCTCCATCCAGGGCTTGCAGGGCATGGTCAAATCGTCCCCGGACGACCCTCGTGCGCCTGATGCGCTGCTCGTCATAGCCGCCAGCCAGATCGAACTCAACGACTTGGACGGCGCCAAGGCCAGCCTGCAGCGTATCGTAAAAGACTATCCGCAAACCTCCGCCGCGGAAACCGCCAAAAGCCGGCTCAAACTGCTTCAATAATGTCCGTCAGCGCCTCGGCCACCAATCTTGCCTATCAGCAAACATGGCGCCGCAGAAAGTTCTTCCTGGCGCTCTTGCTGGCCGCCACCCTTGCGATTGCCTGCATCGATCTTCTTTTGGGGCCTGCCGAGCTGGCGTGGGCCTCGTTGCTGCAGGCGCTGCTGAATCCTGGTTCTGTTGATTCAACGCTCAACATCATTGTGTGGCAGATAAGGCTGCCCCAGGCGCTCATGGCCCTGCTGGTGGGCGCGGCCCTGGGCCTGGCCGGCGCCGAGATGCAGACGGTGCTCAATAACCCTCTGGCCAGTCCCTTCACCCTGGGCGTGTCGTCAGCGGCAGCATTGGGCGCCGCCCTGACGCTTGTGTTCGACTGGCGGCTTCCGCTGATTCCCCAGCAATATGTGCTCGTGCTGAGCGCTTTCATCCTGGCACTGTTTTGCGCACTGCTGCTCGATACGATCGCGCGCCGCGCACGCATAGGCAGCGCCGGCATCGTCTTGTTCGGGATCGCCCTTGTATTCAGCTTCAACGCCCTGCTTTCGCTGGTGCAGCTCACGGCCAGTGCCGCCGCCTTGCAGGACCTTGTGTTCTGGATGATGGGCAGCCTGGAGCGCAGCGGTTGGCCCAAGGTGCTCATGATGGGCGTCGCGCTGGCATTGGTGCTGCCCTTTTCCTTACGCAAGGCCTGGCAGCTGACGGCATTGCGATTCGGCGATGACCGCGCGGCCAGCCTGGGCGTGAATGCTCAAGGGGTACGGCGCGGTGCGCTGCTGCGTATCAGCGTCCTGGCCTCGCTGGCGGTAGCCTTGGTAGGCGTGATCGGCTTCATTGGTTTGGTGGCCCCGCACATAGCCAGACGGCTTTGGGGCGAAGACCACAGATGGTATCTGCCCGCCAGCGCCTGCATTGGCAGCGCGATACTCATCAGCGCGTCCGTAGCGGCGAAATTGATCAGCACTCATACCGTCGTTCCCGTCGGCATCGTCACCACCCTTGTCGGCATCCCTTTCTTTATCGTGGCGCTGATGCGGCGGACCGTCAATTAACCATGGCGCCGGAATCCTTTCCCGCCGAACTGCGCATCGCCGGCCTGACATGCACGCTGGGACGCAACAGGGTCTTGAATGGGCTGACGCTGCCCGTGCTGCGGGGCGGCGAGATCGTTGCCTTGCTGGGCCGGAATGGCAGCGGCAAGTCTACGCTTTTACGCAGCATTGCCGGACTCGTTCCGGCCCATGCCGAAGCGCTGATGCTCAACGATATGGACCTGTCACCGCTGGCGGCGCAGGCGCGCGCCGCGAAGGTCCGTTATCTTCCGCAAAGCTTGCCCGAGTTCGTCCACCTTACAGTCACCGAAGCGGTCCTGGTCGCCCTTAAGGCGCGCGGTCCGGTCAACACCGCGACAGCCATGCAAAAAGTCATGGCCATTCTGGCCGATCTCGATATAGCGCACCTGGGCTCTTGCTTCCTGGATGAGTTATCCGGCGGACAGAAGCAATTGGTCGGGCTCGCGCAAGCACTGGTGCATGAACCCACCGTGTTGCTGCTGGACGAGCCTTTGGCGTCGCTGGACCTGAATTACCAGCATCATGTCATGCAGATGCTGGCTGAACTGGCGAGTGCCAGGGGATTGCTGGTTGTCATCGTCCTGCACGACTTGAACATTGCCTTGCGCTATGCGAGCCTGGCTCTGCTTCTGCATAAAGGCGATGTGCTGGCCAGTGGGCATCCTTTGACCGTCGTAACGCCGCCCCACTTGGCTGAGGCCTTCCTGATCCAGGCGCGAGTAGAGCGCTGCAGCCTGGGACACCCCAACGTATTCGTCGACGACCTGATTCAACTCTGATTTCTTTCATGCTGCCCACTCAAACACTACCCCAGCACACCGCCCGCCTCGACGATACCCTGGTGCACTACACGGAGGCCGGACAAGGCGAAATCGTGTTGCTGATCCACGGTTCACTTTGTGATTACCGCTACTGGCGTTGGCAGATTCCCGCCTTGAGCAAAGACTATCGTGTCGTGGCCCCCAGCTTGCGTGGTTTTTGGCCGGACCCGTTCCAGCAGGAGAATGCGCGCTTCAGCATAGGCCAGCACTGCCGCGACATGATCGCCTTTTCCCGCCAGCTGGGCCAGGGACAGCCCGTCCATGTCCTCGGCCATTCGCGCGGCGCGCATGTTGCGTTGGAACTGGCATGCGAAGCGCCGGAGCTGGTGCGCAGCCTTACCCTGGCGGACCCGGGATTTCGCATTGGCGACGAAGCGCCGAACTCCTCCGTGCATACAAAGGTTGCCACCCTGCTGGAACAGGGGGAAATCGAACAGGGTTTGTCTGAGTTCGTCGATGCCGTCAATGGTCCCGGCACGTGGCGCCAAATGGTCGGTTGGTTCAAGGCCATGGTCAAAGACAATGCCTATACCCTGCTGTCGCAAAGACGGGAAGTGGACTTGGGCATGGATCTGACGCGGACCAGTCGGCTGCACAGGCCGGTGCTGTTGATAGGAGGGGCCAACAGTCCGCCCCGGTATGGCAGCCGGCTGGACGCACTGGAAAGCAGGTTCGAGCAGGTATCGCGCCTCACGATTCCGCTGGCTTCGCATGGAATGAACCTGGCCAATCCGAAAGCCTTCAACAAAGGCCTGGCCGAATTTCTGGGCGCAGTCGTACCGCGCTAAGAAATCGGCCGCGACGCGCGATCGACGTTAGAACGCCAACTGCTGCCGCGGGAGTTTCAAGCCGGTTAGTGCGGCATAGGCGTTCTGGTATTGGCGGGCTTGACCTCGCATTCGGCAGATGCTTTCTCGCCGTTGTCGAACAGGAAGTCCATGGCAACCTTGCTGCCCACCGGATGAGCCTTGACGGGATCTTCCAGCATCGCATGGTAGGCGCCTGGCTTGAACTCCAGCTGGCCGCCAGCCGGAATCGCCACGCTGTGCGTGGCCGACATCCGGCTCATGCCATCTTTGTGCACGGTCTGATGCAGCATGACCATGCCGTAGCCGGCCGAGGCGGCGCTTTTCAAATGCACGGGCTTATTGGCGGAATTGGCGATGACGAAGTAGCCGCCCGAAGGCGCTGGCGATGGCATGGACCGTATCCAGCAACCAGACACCGTCAATGTGTCCGACCTTGCGGCTTTGCTCATCTCCGACGCGGCGGCGCCCGACGCAGCGGCGCCCGACGCGTGGGCATGTGGCGCCTCGCCATGGTTGTGTCCTGCATGGGCCATCAGCATGGGAGGCCGGGCCGGCGCGGAGCCGGTTTCAGTTGCTTGTGCGCCCGCGCCAAAGGCGGCGCCGCAAAGCCCGAGGAGGCCGGTGATAATCTGTTTGTTCATGATGTACTACCCCTGTGATTTATTGAATAACTTCTGGCTTGCCTGCGCAACCACAAGGGGCGGGCCGCGCGCGCCTAAAGGCGGGCCATGCCACGCCTGCGCAAAAGCCGGGGGCCCGGCTCGCCAAACAGCCGGGTAAGCATCTTCCCGGACTGCTGCGATAAACGCACTCGGGAAAAATGGCAATGCCACCTGCGCGACGACGGTGCCGAAAGCGCAATCCAGCGCCCGGGGCTCAGCAGTAACGGGGGAATCTTCAAGCGCCAGGACCTTTAATGCGCCGGCAGAAAGGCCGTGCACGCACAAGCTCATGCCAAACTTGCTGTCCGTGGCGGAACCGGCCGCGGGCATGTAGCCTACGGCGATCATGGCGCGCGCCAGGAACGCCAGCAGCAGCGCACCCGTAAGAATGCGCCAGCGTGGCCGACTGGAAGAATGCCGCAAATACCCGTACATGGTCGGCAAGTGTACTACGCGGGCGATGTCCAGCTGTTGATCGCGCGCAAGGACGGCTCTTGTGGCACACTAGCCGGATCGGTCACCAACCGCCCCTTCTAATCCTGCAGATCCATGACGCCTATCTCGCCAGATCACCCAGCCCAGATCACCGTTGCCGAGTTCAACCAATTGCTGCAGGACCAGCATCCGTTTGCCTCCATCCTTGAAATAGAGGTCCTGGACATCGGCTGCGGCACGGCAACGCTACGCTTGCCAGACCGGGGTTCGCACCAACGCCTGGGAGGCATCATAGCCGGACCCATGCTGATGGGTCTGGCAGACCTTGCACTGTATGCCGCCGTCGTCGGGGCGACAGGCAATCCGCAAGCGGTCACCGCCAGCCTCAGCATCAACTTCCTGCGCGGGGCGCCACCCGGCGGCGTCCTGGCACACGCCCATATCCGCAAAGTCGGCCGCCTTGCTTCCGGCGATGTCATGCTGGTACCGGCGGCTGGCGGCGATCCCGTGGCACAGGTCATCAGCACATGGTCCCTGCCGCGCAAGGCCTGAAACCGAGCACTGGCAGTTTCATCCCGATCCCACCCGACGGCAAACAGGCATGCACAAACCAGAACGACGCGCGGACAGCGGCCCGAATACGCGGGCGGCAGAAGTGCGCGCCTCGCTCGCCTTGGGATGGCCGCTCATTCTGACCAATCTGGCGCAGATTGCATTGGTCACCACCGACATCATCTATATGGGCCGGTTGGGTCCGGACGCCCTGGCAGCGGGATCGCTTGCCGCAAGCCTCTATCACACCGTCATGATCTTCAGCATGGGTCTGGTTTCGGCCACTATCCCGATGCTGGCAACGACGCTGGGCAGGCGACGCAATGCTGTCCGGGAGGTCAGGCGCACAGTTCGCCAGGGCTTATGGACGGCAGTGCTGATCTGCATACCGGCCTGGCTGATGCTGTGGCAAGCCGAACATATCTTGATCTTCATGGGGCAGGCCCCGGCCATGGTTGCAAAGTCCATGGAGTTCATGCGCACACTCCAGTGGGCCCTGCTTCCTTATCTGGGCTATATAGTGCTTCGCTCTTTCCTGGCCGCTATGGAGCGGCCCGCATGGACTTTGCTCGTGGCCGGAACGGCCATTGCGTTCAACGCCCTGGCCGGATGGCTGCTCATCTTCGGCCACTGGGGTTTCCCGGCGCTGGGGCTGGAAGGCGCCGGCATTGCCAGTACGTGTTCGAGCGCCATGATGTTCCTGGGCCTGATGCTCGTGGTCAGGCGCCACAAGCGCTTCAGGCGCTACCATTTGATGGGCAAAATCTGGCGTGCCGACTTCCCGCGGCTGGCGGAGTTATGGCGGCTCGGGATCCCTATCGCGATCACCTTTACGCTGGAAACCATGGTGTTCTACGCGGCTGTCGTCATGATGGGAATACTGGGCACCGAGGCCCTGGCTGCCCACGCCATCGCAATGCAGGTTGCATCTATTTCTTTTATGGTTCCGCTGGGCTTCGGGCAGGTGGCCACCATACGCGTAGGGCTTGCCGCCGGCCGCGGCCAGACCGCCCGGATGTTGCGGGCAGGATGGACCGCATATGCGCTGGGGGTCGGTTTCATGGGTGTTGCCGCCATGCTGATGTGGCTGGCGCCTTCGACTCTCATCGGATTCTTCCTCGACACCACGCTTGCTGAAAACGTACAGGTCGTCCAGTTGGCTGTTCAGTTTCTGGCGTGGGCGGCATTGTTTCAACTGGCGGACGGCGCGCAGGCGGTAAGCGCCGGCATGCTGCGCGGCCTGCACGACACCCGTGTGCCGATGGCGCTGGCCGCCTTCGGCTACTGGATTCTGGGCGTACCCATAGGGGCTTTCCTCGCTTTCGTCGTGGGATGGGGCGGCGTGGGAGTATGGGTGGGCCTGGCCACCGGCCTGACCGTGGTGGCGTTCCTGTTAACGCGGCGCTGGATCAAGCGCACGCGGCCCGGTTTCCGACGGGGCGATGCTTATTAAGTGCTGGACCAGCAAATCGGCGGCGGGCGACAAAGGCGCCTCGCCACGATAGCAGATCGCAAACCGTCGCCGAGCCCAGGCATCATTCAAGGGAATCACCCGCAAGCTTTGAACGTTGGCATAGACTTGCGCCACTTCCACCGGCACCACGCTGATCGCAAGATTGGCCAGCACCACCCGTAGAACCGCATTCAGGTTCGACACAAAAACACGTTCGACAAGTTGCCGCCCCATCAGCAAGGCCTGCCGTTTGAGCATCATCTGCACCGCGCTTGCCGACGACAGGCTGACATGCTCGTAGTCCAGCGATGCCTCGAAATCCATGGATTCGAGCGATGCCAGCGGATGATCGGGATGCACGACGACGGCAAGGCGGTCCGTGCGGTACGGCAAGGTCTCGAGTCCCTGGAAGTCGGCGACATCCCAGCAGATCCCTATGGATGCCACCCCTTCCTTGATGCCCCTGATTACATCGGCGCTCAGCCGCTCTTCGATATCTATCTGTATCGTCCGGTAGTCGGGATTCTGCAAAAATACGGCGAGATCCTCCGGCAGCGACTCCGCCAGTACTGACGCTGTTGCCAGGATACGCACCTGGCCCTTCACGCCCGCCGCATAGGACTGCATGTCCCGGCGTATCCGTTCGGCGCTCGCGAGCATGGCGCGTGCATGTTCAAGCAGGGTTTCGCCAGCTGCAGTAGGAACGACTCCGTGGCGCCGACGAGTGAACAAGCGCACTCCCAGCGCTTCTTCCAGGGCGGCGAGGCGCTTGCTGACCGCGGAGCCGACAATATTCGACTGGTCGGCCGCCCGTGCAATGCTGCGCATTTCGCATACGGCCACAAAAAGACGCAGGCTTGTGAGATCAAGGTCCCGCATTTTCGCGCCTCGGGATATTCAGGACGAATCGATGATATTCCAATCGGGAATCTTTAAGCTTCTAAAATTGACAAGTATATATCTTCGAGAACATCTAAGATGGCTGCAAGCAAATTCTCTCTGGCAGAACTGATATGGCAGCATTCGAAGCGCGACATTTCTCTCCCCTTTCATGGCCGCGTGAAGCCGTCATACGCGAGGTAGGCTTGCGGGACGGCTTGCAAAGCATTGCACGCACGCTCCCGACAGACCACAAAATGGAATGGATACGCGGCGCCCACGCCGCCGGGCAGAGGGAGCTGGAAGTCGGGTCCTTCGTTCCGGCACGCCTGCTGCCCCAGTTGGCCGACACGCGGCAATTGGTGGAATTCGCAAAGACGCTGCCCGACCTGTTGGTATCGGTACTCGTACCGAATATGCGCGGGGCGGAGGATGCCATGGCCGCCGGCGCGGATCTGATGATCGTTCCTCTATCGGCCAGCCATGTCCACAGCATGGCCAATCTGCGCAGGACACCCGATGAAGTCGTGGCCGAGGTAGCAAGGATACGCGCGGCCAGGGATGCATCGGGCTCGCGCACCATCATTGAAGGGGGCATTGGAACGGCATTTGGATGCACGCTGCAAGGCGAGGTCGAACCTGCAGAAGTATTGCGCCTGATGCAGGCGCTGCTGGATGCCGGCGCGGACCGGATCAGCCTGGCCGACACCGTAGGCTACGCCAACCCCGCAATGGTCGATGCCCTCTTTTGCCAGGCCTTGAAGATTGCCGGCGGACGACTTCATGGCGCCCATTTTCACGATACGCGGGGCCTGGGCCTGGCCAATGTCGTCGCCGCCCTCAGGGTTGGCATCACTTCCTTCGATGCCTGCCTGGCGGGAATTGGAGGCTGTCCCCACGCCCCGGGCGCCAGCGGGAATGTCGCCACCGAAGACCTGGCCTTCATGCTGGAAGGCATGGGAATCGCCACGCATCTGGACATGCCGCGCCTGCTTGCATTACGAGAGCAAGTCGCACTATGGCTGGAAGGCGAGACTTTGCATGGCACCCTGTCGCGGGCCGGGCTGCCCAAGACATTTGCGCCGGCGCCAGTTCGCCAGCCCGCGCCGATTCGCGAACCGGCGCCGCGGCGGCTGCCGCTGGAAGGACTGCGGGTGGTCGAATTCACGCATATGGTCATGGGCCCGACCTGCGGCCTCGTGCTGGCAGACCTGGGCGCGGAAGTCATCAAGGTCGAGCCCGTGGAAGGCGACCGGACACGCCACCTGCTAGGCGCGGGCGCCGGTTTTTTTCCGATGTTCAACCGGAACAAGAAAAGCATAGCCGTGAACCTGCATACGCCGGAAGGCGTCGAGGTGGCGCGCAAGCTGGCCTGCAGCGCGGACATCGTTGCCGAGAACTTCCGGCCTGGAATGATGAAAAAATATGGCCTGGATTACGCGACGCTCAGCGCCCGCAACCCGGGACTCATTTATGCAAGCCTGAAGGGCTTTCTGCCTGGACCGTACGAATCACGCACCGCCCTGGATGAAGTCGTGCAAATGATGGGCGGCCTGGCCTACATGACCGGCCGCCCGGGAGACCCCTTGCGGGCCGGCACCAGCGTCAATGACATCATGGGCGGCATGTTCGGCGCCATCGGCATTCTTGCCGCACTGATCGAGCGCGGCGTCACCGGCAAGGGGCAGGAAGTCCAGTCGGCCCTGTTCGAAAACAATATCTTCCTGGTCGGCCAGCATATGCTGCAGTATGCCATTACAGGCGTGGCTGCCGCGCCCATGCCCGAACGGATTTCCGCCTGGGCGCTCTACGATGTTTTCACCGTGAAGAATCAGGAGCAGATATTCCTGGCCGCCGTCAGCGATGCCCAATGGAAAGTCTTCTGCAACGCGCTGGGCTACACCGATCTGCTGTCCAGGCCCGAACTGGCAAGCAACAATGATCGCGTCCGGCT
This sequence comes from Orrella sp., assembly GCA_036675955.1. Taxonomy (GTDB): domain Bacteria; phylum Pseudomonadota; class Gammaproteobacteria; order Burkholderiales; family Burkholderiaceae_B; genus Pollutimonas. The sequence continues at coordinate 10,244 of JAKFDW010000040.1, forward strand.
GCGTCCGGCGCTGCTGGCCGATCTGCGTGTCCGGCTGGCTTCGTATACCGCTGCGGAACTGTCCGGAATCTTTGAAAAGCATGGGTTGCCATTCGCTCCCATAGTCAAACCGGAGGACCTGTTCGACGACCCACACCTTCAGGCCACCGGCGGCCTGGCCGAAGTACGGCTCACGGACGGCGAGCGCGCCGGACAGACCACGCGTGCGGCCCTGCTGCCGCTGACAATGACGGGCGAGCGCCTGGGCGTGCGCAGCAATCCGCCGACGCTGGGCGAACACACCGGCGAACTGCTCGCCGCCCTGGGCTATGGCAAAGTTCAAATACAGAATCTGCTGGGCCAAAAGGCTGTTGGATAAATTCCTGTCCATTGCATTCATCACTACAAAACAACGGAGACTTCAATGAATAACTTAACAAGCAATTTCACACGACGCCAGTTGCTGCGGTGTTTGGGTGCAGCCGCACTGGTTTCACCTTTCTCTGTCTTCGCACAGAGCGACGGCTCCCGGGGCAACGGCTCCCGAAGCGACGGCTCCCGAAGCGACGGCTCCCGAAGCGACAGGCCGATCAGCTTTATCCTACCCGTAGGCGCCGGATCCGGCGTCGACACGATAGTGCGCGCGGCAGGCCCCGCACTGTCCGAAGCACTCCGGCACACCGTCGTCATCGAGAACCGGCCAGGCGCCGGAGGCATCGTGGGTACGTCCGCGTTGGTCAAGGCCAACCCCGACGGCTTTACGCTAAGCGTCGTATCGAACAATCACGTCATTTACCCCAGCGTCTACAAGACGGTACCCTTCGATCCTATTGCCGACATCACGCCAATAACGGTCATCGGTTCCACGCCTTTTGTTCTGGTGGTCAACCCGAAAAAGCTTCCCGTCGGCAACGTTAAGGAAATGGTTGCGCTGCTGAAGAAAAGTCCCGGACACTACAATTTCGCATCGTCGGGCAACGGCACCGTCCTGCATCTTGCAGCGGAGATGTTTGTGGACCAGGCCGGAGCGGACGCGCGCCACATACCTTATAAAGGCGTCGGCCCCATGATTACCGACCTTATGAGCGGACAGGTTGATTTCGGCGTGCTGTCGCTTCCTTCGGTAAGACCTCATCTAGATAGCGGCAGTCTGCGCGCGGTGGGCGTCGGCGGCAAGTCCAGGCTTCCCTCTTTACCCGACGTGCCGACTATCGCGGAACAGGGCCTGCCCGATTACGATATGACGGGCTGGTTCGCGGCAGTCGGTCCCGCAGGGCTGTCCGACGCGCAGGTCAAGGACCTCTACAAGAGCATTGCACAGGCGTTCAAGGACCCTGGCGTCCAGAAAAGCATGGAGTCGCAGGGCAATACCATCACGCTTGCGCCACCGGACGAAACCGCTGCCTATTTCCGCTCGGAATTGAAAAAATACGCTGCTGTTGTGAAACAGGCCGGCATAGCGCTTAAGTGACGGGCCGCGCCGCTGCGTTAATATCTGCAAACCAGCAAACAGGAGAGGAATACCATGCAATATCGACGTCTCGGCAGCAGCAATTTGAAAGTCTCGGCCCTTTGCCTGGGGTCTATGATGTTTGGCGACCAGACAGACTTCGACGAGGCGCAGAATATCGTCGCCTCGGCGCATGAGCATGGCGTGAACTTCATCGATACGGCGGACGTCTATAGCAAGGGCGGTTCGGAAGAAATGGTGGGCAAGCTCCTGTCTGCCAAGCGCCACGACTGGATACTGGCCACCAAGCTGGGCAATTCCATGGGCCGCCAACCAAATCAATCGCATTATTCGCGGCACTGGATAATGCGGGAGGTCGACAATAGCCTGCAACGCCTGGCGACCGGTCATATCGATATCCTGTACATGCACCGCGATTTCCATGACGAGAATCTCGACGAGGCCGTGCGCACCATGGGGGATCTCATACGCGCCGGAAAAATACGGGCATTCGGCGTATCGAATTTCAGGGGCTGGCGCATTGCCGAAATCGTGCGCTTGTGTGAAAGGGCCAACGTGCCCCAGCCCGTGGTCTGCCAGCCGTACTACAACCTGCTCAATCGCGGCCCCGAAATCGAAATACTGCCGGCTTGCGGCCATTATGGGCTGGGCGTGGTGCCGTACAGCCCCATCGCGCGCGGTGTCCTCACGGGCAAATATCAACCGGGCCAGGCGCCTGCCGAAGATAGCCGTGCTGGACGCGGCGACCGGCGCATCCTGGAAACCGAATTTCGCGAGGAATCGTTACTGATTGCCCAGAAGCTGCAAGAGCATTGCCAGGCGCGCGGAATAAAGCTGGGCCAGTTTGCCACCGCATGGGTCCTGGCCAATCGCCACATAAGCGCCGTGATCGCCGGACCGCGCACGCTGGCTCAAATGGAAGACTACTACCCTGCCGTCGATGTCGAAATCACTGCCGAGGAAGAAGCCCTGGTCGACAGCCTGGTAGTACCGGGGCATGCATCCACCCCGGGTTATAACGATCCCGGCTACCCTTTCTTTGGCAGACGCAAGCCGGCGTAAGACTCACCACGCCAGCCCACGCTGGCGCTCGATTACTTTGTGGGTAGTTGTCCGGCCACGCCTTCGACGTAGTAGTTCATCTTGTTCAGGCCGGCGTCGTCCATCGCGCCGGATTCAAGTTGCACTTTGCCCTGATTGTCTTTGACCGGGCCCGCAAACGGAGACAGCGTCCCGGCAACGATTTCGGCCTGCTTGTCGGCAACCAGCTTTTTCAGGTCGTCGGGCACGGCAGGGCCGAAGCCTTCGATGGCGACCATGCCATCCTTGATACCGCCCCATGTCGAGCTGGTTTTCCAGGTGCCGTTCAACACGTCCTGCGCCTGTTTGGTGAAATACTTGCCCCAATGATGGGTCACTGCCGCAAGCTGCGCCTTCGGACCGAATTCTTTCATGTCGGAATGGTAGGCAATGGCGTACTTGCCTTTCTCTTCAGCAGCCTGAACGGTCGCGGTGGAATCGGTATGGTGGGTAACGATATCGGCCCCCTGACCAATCAGCGCCAGCGCGGCATCGCGTTCCTTGCCCGGATCGAACCAACTGTTCACCCAGATGACGCGCACTTCGGCATCAGGATTGACGCTGCGCATGCCGCGTGTAAATGCATTGATGCCCTGCAACACCTCGGGAATGGGAAAGGCGCCGACATAACCGGCGACATTGGACTTGGTCATCTTCCCGGCGATGATGCCGGACAGATAACGGGCTTCGTAGAAGCGCGCGTTGGTCGTCGCTACGTTGGGAGCCGTCTTGTAACCCGTGGAATGCACGAATTTCACGTCGGGAAACTGCCTTGCCACCTTGAGCGTCGGATTCATGAAGCCGAACGACGTCGAGAAGATCAGCTTGTTGCCCTGCTTCGCAAGATCGCGGATGACGCGCTCAGCGTCAGCGCTTTCGGGAACGTCCTCGACATATTGCGTCTGGATCTTGTCTCCGAGACTCTTTTCCATTTCTTTGCGGCCCAGGTCCTGCTGCCACGTCCAGCCGGCTTCACCGATGGGGCTGACGTAGACGAAGCCCACTTTCAGCGGCTCCTTATCGGCAGCGTTGGCGGCCGGAATCGAGACGATGGCGGGCAAGACCGCCAATGCGCACAAGGCTTTGCGTATGAATTTTGCAGACATGAGTATCCTCAGGAGTTCGGGTTAAAGTTTTTGCCCAGCGACGCAGGCATGTTCAGCCTGATCCAGCCTGCGTTTCGGGAAATCAGGACCAGTACCAGTATGGTTGCCAGGTACGGCAACATGGACAGGAGTTGGGAAGCTATGGGCACTCCGAGCGCCTGCATATGGTAGGAAAGAATCGTGATTCCGCCAAATAAATAAGCGCCTGCAAGCACTCGAACGGGACGCCACGTGGCAAAGGTAGTCAAGGCCAGCGCTATCCAGCCGCGGCCTGCAACCATGCCTTCAACCCACATGGGTGTGTACACCAGCGACATGAACGCGCCCGCCAGGCCGCAACAGGCGCCGCCAAACAATAAAGCACCCAGGCGGATGCGGCGCACGTTGTAACCCAATGAATGCGCCGATGCGGGCGACTCGCCCACCGCGCGCAGGATAAGGCCCGCGCGGCTGCGGCCAAGCATCCACGCTATGGCAAGGCAAAGTCCCCATGAGACGTACACCATGAAATGGTGCTGGAATACGGCCTCGCCCAGAAAAGGAATATCCTGCAGCAATGGAATGCCGTAATCGCCGGACTGCAAGGTCTTGCCGACATAGTCTATGCCCAGATACGCGGAAGCTCCCGCGCCAAACAGCGACAAGGCCAGGCCGGTAGCTACCTGGTTCGCACCCAGCCATACGGTCAGCCAGGCAAAGAAACCGGCCAGGACCATGCCCGCCCCGGCGCCTGCGAGAAATCCCACGCCGACGCTTCCCGTGTCGACGGCTGTCGCGAAGCCCAGGACAGCCGCCATCAGCATCATGCCCTCGGATCCCAGGTTGATGACTCCCGACTTCTCATTGACCAGCAGACCTAATGCCGCCAGCATCAACGGCGTGCCGGCAATAATGGCCGAAGCAATGAGTGGCGCCAATGCATCCATTATTTTCTCCAGCGCAATTTATTCTGAATCAGCACGTCGCACGCCAGCAATGAGAACAGCAATATTCCCTGGAAAATTCCGGTAATGGCGCTGGGCATGCCCAGGCGACTCTGTGAGAGTTCTCCGCCTATGTACAACAGTGCCATAACAAAGCTGGAAAAAATCACACCGATGGGATGCAGGCGCCCCACGAAGGCCACGATAATCGCCGCAAAGCCGTAGCCGGGCGAAATCGTTGGTGTAAGCTGGCCCACGGGCCCCATGATTTCGCAAGCGCCAGCCAATCCGGCCAGCCCACCCGAGACCAGCATGCCGGTCCACAGGGAACGGCGTGAAGAAAATCCCGCGTAACGTGCCGCCAGCGGCGCCAGACCGCCCACGCGCAATTTGAATCCCGAGAAGCTGCGCGCCAGGTAGACCCAGCCCAGTACTGCCGCCAGCAGAGCCAGCACGATGCCGATATGCAGGCGTGTGCCGGGCAGCACGTTGGGCAACAGGAATCCTTCGGAAAAAAGCCGGGACTGCGGATAGCCGAATCCGTCCGGATCCATCAGCGCGCCGTGCACCAGGTAGCTGAGGAGCAGTTCGGCCACGTATACCAGCATCAATGAAACGAGAATTTCATTGGCGTTGTAGCGGTCGCGCAGCCAGGCCGTGATGGCGGCCCAGAACATCCCCCCCGCTACTCCGGCCAGCAAGGCCATCGATATCAGCCAGAATCCGCCGTTGCTTCCGTCGTCGAAGTAAAGGATGGCGGCGCCCGCGGCGATGGCGCCGGTTACCAGTTGGCCTTCGGCCCCGATATTAAAGACGTTGGCGCGAAAGCAGATGGACAGGCCTACCGAAATAAGCAGCAACGGAGCGAGCTTTGTGCCCACTTCCGACCAGCCCTGAAGATCCTTGATGGGTTCCAGGAAGAATACCGCCAGGCTGGCAAAAGGATCTTTACCGACAGCCAGGAAGAGCACGATCCCGCAAGCCATCGTCAAAAACACTGCCAGCACTGGAGAAAGCCATGCCATCAACAGCGATGGCTTCGCACGGGGTTCAAGCCTTAGCATGCGCGTCCTCCGTGCCCGGGCTTCGGTCTGTGGAATCCCACAAGCCGCTCATCCATTGCCCGATAAGGTCCTGGCTGGCTTGCGATGTTTTTATTGAAGGAGACATGCGTCCTTTTGCCAATACGACCAGACGGTCAGAGATTTCGAACAGCTCATCGAGCTCTTCCGAAATGACCAACAAGGCGCAACCCGCATCGCGCAGGGCGAGCAGCTCGGATCGTATTTGGGCCGCCGCCCCGACGTCCACGCCCCATGTGGGCTGTGCGACCAGCAGCACCCTGGGATGGCGCGTGACTTCGCGCCCAACAATATATTTTTGCAGGTTGCCGCCGGAAAGGCTCGCGGCAATCGCCTGCACGCCCGAAGCCTTGACCTTGAAGCGTTGAACGATACCGGCAGCCAGCGACCGTGTGGCGCCATTATTGACCAGGCCTTTGCTGACCGTTGCGCGGGTTTGATGAGACAGCAATATATTGTGTGCCAGTGAAAGCTCGGGCACGGCGCCACGGCCGAGCCGCTCTTCGGGTACGACGCCTATGCCATGGGCCCTGCGCCACGCTGTGGATTTGTCGCCGATTGGCGTGCCGTCGAGAATCAACGCCGTCCGGTCGGCACGGGTATCTTCGCCCGACAATACCGCCAGCAACTCTTGCTGCCCATTCCCGGACACCCCCGCGACACCTAGGATCTCGCCTGCCCTTACTTCGAAATCGATGCGGTTCAACTCCGTGGCGAACGGATGCGCCTTTGCGAGCGTAAGCTGCCGTACCGACAGCCTGGCTTCGCCGGGCGGGCGTTCGTGATGCACGACGGCAGGCGGCTCGGAACCTATCATGAGTCGCGACAGGCTGGCGTCGGTTTCATTACGCGGATCGCAGACGCCGGTGACCCTGCCTGCGCGCATGACTGTGCAGGTATGGCAGAGGGCCCGTATTTCGTCGAGCTTGTGACTGATATAAAGAATGCTGCAGCCTTCGTGCGCCAACTTGCGCAAAGTCTCGAACAGCTTGTCTACCGCCTGCGGGGTAAGAACCGACGTAGGTTCGTCAAGAATGAGCAGCTGGGGGCGGCCCAGCAGCGCCCGGACGATCTCCACCCGTTGGCATTCGCCGACCGACAAGGTGTGCACATGCCGTTGCGGTTCGAGGTCCAGCCCATATTGGCGAGCGGTATCGGCTATGCGGCTTTCAATATCGCCCAGCCGAATATTGGAAGGCAGGCCCAGCGCTATGTTCTCGGCGACGGTCAGGGTGTCGAACAGCGAGAAATGCTGGAACACCATGCCTATGCCCAGTTCCCGGGCGGCCGCCGGACTGGAAATACGCAATTCCTGCCCATTCCAGAACAGTTTCCCGCTGTCCGGCTTGGTCACGCCATAGATGATCTTCATCAGGGTGGATTTGCCTGCGCCGTTCTCGCCCAGCACGGCGTGGATTTCACCGGGAAGGACGGTGAGGTCGACCTTGTCGTTGGCCACAACCGCGGGATACTGCTTGGTGATCTGTTTCAGCGCAAGACGGGTAGTCATAATGGCTAACGTTGCTGCAACGCCTTTTCGATCTTCTTATCGGTTTTATACTGGCTCAAGGCATATACTGCCCAGATCGTGGCCGGCAACCAGCCGACCAATGTGATCTGCAGTATCAGGCACACAATACCTGCAATAGGCCGCCCGATGGTGAAGAATGTAAGCCAGGGCAATAACAGGGCAATGATCAGTCGCATTATTCGACACCATTTCCATTCAAAGTTCAAAGAGCCTGCTATTCTAACCGCTGCGTAAATTGGGGTTATCAAATATGACTGATATTGCATCCAGCATCTGGACCACAATCGTTCATGAATTCTCCGATATTCCCGATGTAGAGCAGGCGACACGGATTCTGCTGCGCTTGTCGATGGCGATCGCCCTGGGAGCCGCCATAGGATACGAGCGCGAACTGCGCGGGAAAGACGCCGGGCTTCGCACCCATATGCTGGTGTCGCTGGGCGCTGCAATCTTCATCCTGGCACCGCTGCAAATCGGTATGCCCATCGAGGATGCCAGCCGTGTGCTGCAGGGCATCATTGCCGGCATTGGCTTTCTGGGGGCCGGCGCCATTCTCAAGATGAGCGATGATCAAGAGGTAAAGGGGCTAACCACGGCGGCCAGCGTGTGGGTGGCCGCCGGCATAGGCATCGCCGCCGGAATGGGTCTGGAAGCCACCGCGGTGGTCAGCACCGTGGCAGTGTTATTCATTCTGGTCGTGGTCAGGCGGATGGAAGACAACATCGACACGGATCCCCAGTAGCCGGCCCTTACCGATTACGGTCGCGGCTGCGAAGACGGCCAGCTATCCCGGGGGTTTTCCGGCTTTTCTTTTTCTTCGCTGCGGCCAGGCTTCGACTTTTTATCGCCCTCGCCTACCAGCGGCTCGCAATCGTTGGATTCGTTGGTTCCGGTATTGAGCAAGGGCAACAGCGCAGCAAACGGGGTGGCCACAACGCCCAGCGCTATGGCGGCGCCGGCGCGCGCCGCCAAAGGCCCCACTTGCACGCCTACATCAGGATCCTTCAAAGTGCCTTTTGCGTACAAGGGCGAGCGTAAAGTGAAGATGCGCAGCGATTTGTTTTCCGGCCGTATATCGAGGTCCAGAACCTCGGTGCGCAGGTTTAATTCCCCGGTGATATCCACGGTTGTATCTTCTGTTTCGAGCTTGAAGACACGCGTTTGCACGAGCCCATTGCGAACAACGAAATCGGCGGCGACGCAATTCAGGACAACCTGTTCGTCGCCAAACAGCTTGGCCATGATCATGTTGGCCACATTGAGGCCGGCGGCTTCCAACAGGAAATCGCTGACCGTGCCACGGCTTACCAATAGGTTGATCTCGCCATCGGCATGTCCCAGGAGCTCGGCGATGGAACTGCCTCGCCCCTTGAGGGATGCATTGCCGTGCAGTTCGCCAAAACTGGCATCCATGCTTTCCGCCCCGGGGAAAAGTTTTTTCAGCTTCAGGTGACGAGCGGCAGTCTGCATTTCAGCCTGCATTTTTTCTTCGCGACCGTCCACGGTGATTGTGTTGCTGAGCGTTCCACCGGCGAATCCGAAATTCAGCGGCGTCAGCGACAGGACACTGTTCTGCAGCTTGACATGCGCCTGGATGTTGTCGAGCGGCAGATCCTCGTCGCGTAGTATCTTCAGGCCCTTGAACTTCACATCGGCGTCCATGGCTCCCCAGGCCTTGGTGCTGATGGGGTCGACGGGAAGAGCCTTGTTCGGCGGTTGCTTCACCTCGTCTTCCTGGTCTTTACCCTTGACATCGCTGGTGTTCGCACCGATAAGAGGCCCGAGATCCTTGAACCGCAGCAGCTTTGATTCGACTTCGCCGGTAAGCAGCGAGCGCGGTTCGCGCAGCTGGTATTCCAGCGTGCCTTGCAGGTCGCTCTCGCCCACGATACCTTTGAAGTTCTCATACCGCCATTTGTCATCGTCGCCCTCGAGCAGGCCGATGAGCCGGCCTTCGGTGCTGTAGGGCGGCGTACTGGGCAAGGTGACGCCGATAAGCGGATACAGGTCGGCCATGCTGTTGCCGGCGAGGCTGAGCCGGACGTCGAGGGACGCCAACTGCTGGGGCTTGGTGACTGAGCCTTCGATAGCTATGGTGGTTTCTCCGACGCTGACCTTGCCCAGCAGTGGAAATGGATCGCTGCCCGCTCGCAAAGATAGGATATCGCCCGTTTTTCCTTCGCCGCTGATGTCGGCATCGTTGTAACTGCCGCTGGCCTTGAAGCCTATGCCGTAACCGCCTTCGCCTTCCTGCTTCAGGGTATCCAGTTCGGCGTTCAGGTCGAGTTTGCTGGCCACGTCAATGACATGCACCCTTGCCTGCGACAGTTGCACCTGCTGCAGATCGAATTTCCATTTCGGCGCGGTCTGGCCCTTGGCGTCTTCCTGGGTGAAAGTCCAGTTGTTTGCGCCTTCGGCATCCCGGTTGAGCAATACATTGGCCTGCTCGATTTTGAGGCGTGGCAATTCGATCGTGCGGTCGAGCAAGGCAAGAGGATTGACCACCACCGTCACGTTCTTGACCTCGGCCATATTGCCTTCCACAGTACTTCCCTGCGGGTTTCCCACGGTAAGCTGCTGGGCCGTGATTTCGGGCCACGGCACCCAGCTGCGCCACCCGCTTTGATCCTGGGGACGCAACCAGTTCACCGAGAGGTCGCCTTCGATAGCCACTGGCCGATTGGCGAGTTCGGTGGCTTGCTTGTTGATCCACGGCTTGGCATGGTTCCAGTTGAACGTGGCCACTACAAGCACGGCCAGGGCCAATACCGCCAGAAGACTGGCGCATCCCCACAAGATAATTCTTATATAGCGCGGCATGTTGGCTCCCCGGATTCACCGCCCCCGTGAGGCGGCAGCCGATGCTTCATTGTAGGAGCACCGCTATCCGTCCCTGATACCAAACAATACCGTGCACGACGAAATGCCGCAACTACATTGGCCCGCCCCGGGCATATAGTTGCGGCGAAAATAAGGCGGCTGCCGGCAGGTGCCTGGCGGGCAGCCTATAAGGAGTTATGCCGCGGCGGTTTCCGCTACCGTAGCCGGCTCGACGTCTTCTTCGTTTACCGAACTGCGTATCAGATAATCGAAAGCGCTGAGTGCTGCCTTGGCCCCGTCGCCGGCCGCGATGACAATTTGCTTGTAGGGCACGGTGGTGACATCGCCGGCTGCAAATACGCCGGGCAATGACGTCTGACCCTTCGCATCCACCTCAATTTCACCATGTCGCGACAAGGCCAGCGTGCCTTCAAGCCACTCTGTATTGGGCACCAGTCCGATCTGGATGAACACGCCTTCGAGCTCGATGCGGCGTAGCTCATCGGACTTGCGATCCTTGTACGACAAGGCACTGACCTTCTTGCCGTCGCCGTGTATCTCAGTGGTCAGCGCGCCCGTAATAACGGTAACGTTCGGCAGGCTGTGCAACTTGCGCTGCAAA
>JAKFDW010000041.1:0-3629 GCA_036675955.1 Orrella sp.
GGGAAGAATAAAAAGTCCTAGCTATGCGCTGCTTGAAAGCTATAATCTTTCTAACTTAAACTTCTATCACCTTGATTTCTATAGATTTAGCGATTCACGAGAATGGATGGACGCTGGGTTTCGAGATATACTCCACCCCGAAGCGGTGGTTTTGATTGAATGGCCGGAGCAAGCGGGCGCCCTGCTGCCGCCTCCCGACCTCGACATTAATCTCGACTATCAAGACAACGGGCGGCACGCCAGCTTAACTGCCCATAGCAACAAAGGAAAATTATGGCTGACGATACTTGCCCTTCCCACTTAGGGATCTCGCGGCGCCGGCTCATAGCTACCGCCAGCACCCTCTTTCTTCTTCCTGTCGTGCCGCGCCTGGCCATGGCCGGAACGATACTGGCCGTGCGCACATGGCCGGCCGACGAGTACACTCGCGTCACGCTGGAAATGGACAGCGAGCTGAAAGCAGAACACTTCACGCTCGATGGGCCGGACCGGCTTGTTGTCGATATACAGGGCCTGACCATGAACCGGGCCATCAACGACCTGGTATCGAAGATCAAACCGAACGATCCCTACATCGCCTCAGTCCGCGTGGCGCAGAACCGGCCCGACGTGATTCGCCTGGTGATGGATCTGAAACAGCCCATTGCGCCGCAAGTGTTCACGCTGAAACCCATAGGCGAATACAAGTATCGGCTGGTGCTGGATTTGTATCCCCGGGTGGCCCAGGATCCCCTGCTTGCCATCATGAATAACCAGGACAGCGATCCATTGGCTCAGGTGCTGGAAGAACTGGCACAGAACAATCCGTCGCCCGCGCCTATCCCTTCCGTCGAGGGGCAGAAATTGCCGCCCGTGGCGAAAAGCCCGAAAGCCCCGGTAAAGCCGCCCAGCGTTCCTGCGCCGCGCGATGAGAACCGCGCAATACTGGTGGCGCTCGATCCCGGCCATGGCGGTGAAGACCCCGGCGCAGTGGGCCGCAGCGGTACGCGTGAAAAAGACATCGTCCTCAGCATTGCGCGCCGCCTGAAGAAGCTCATCGATTCCCAGCCCAATATGCGTGCCTACCTCACGCGCGACAACGATTATTTCGTGCCCTTGCAGGTACGGGTACAGAAGGCCCGCCGCGTCAAGGCCGACCTGTTCATTTCCATACACGCCGATGCCTGGATCAAGCCCAGTGCCCGTGGCTCATCGGTTTTTGCACTGTCGCAAAACGGCGCCACCAGCTCTGCCGCGCGGTGGATGGCCAAGCGTGAAAACGACGCCGACCTTATCGGTGGAATAAACCTCGGCTCGCACAACAAGCAAGTTGCGCAGGTACTCCTTGATTTGTCTACTGCGGCGCAGATCAACGATTCCATGCGTGTGGGAGACAGCGTGCTGAGCGAAATCGGGAAAATCAACAAGCTGCACAAGGATCGTGTAGAGCGCGCCGGCTTCGCCGTGCTCAAGGCACCCGATATTCCATCCATACTGGTGGAGACAGCGTTCATCAGCAACCCGCAAGAAGAACGCCTGTTGCGCAGTCCTGCTCATCAAGACCGCATTGCTCGCGCCATGCTCGGTGGAATCAACGACTACTTCGCATCAAGCCCAGCGCTGGCGCGCAAGGCCTGAAAAACACCCCAAAAGCTGGATCGGCGCCCAGCTTTTGGGGTGCCGTTCAAACCACGGGCGATTTTTTCTTGAAGATCTTCCACAACGCCCCAATGACCGCGGGGACGGCTGCCGCCGCAATACCGATCAGCACAATGGTATTCAAGTGCTCTTTGATGATGGGCACATTGCCGAAAAAGTAGCCCAGCGTCACGAAGCTTCCCACCCATAACACCGCGCCGCTCATATTGAAGAGCTGGAATCGCAGGAAGTTCATGCTGCCCACGCCGGCGACAAAGGGTGCGAACGTACGAAAAATCGGCAGGAAGCGCGAGATGACGATGGTTTTCCCGCCATGTTTTTCATAGAACGCATGCGTCTTGATCAGGGCGCTGCGATCGAGGAAGCGATAATGGCTGGTGAATACGCGAGGGCCAAGGTAGCGGCCGATTGCGTAGTTGACCGTGTTGCCCAATATTGCGGCAACAATCAGCAGGCAGGCCAGCAACACGGGGTCCAGCATGCCGGAGGCGCCAAACGCTCCCGCGATGAACAATAATGAATCGCCGGGCAGGAAAGGCAGGACCACCAGCCCGGTTTCGCCGAAAATAATACAAAACAACACAAGATAGATCCATGCACCATACTGCGCGACCCACGCACCCAGGTACTGGTCGATATGGATGATCATGTTCAACAGTTCGGGCATATTCGAATCTACCAAGAAAGATACTGAAATATAGCCTGTCGTTTACAGTAAAGAAGAAACACTGTGATTCAAGACAGCTAAAATCTAGGCTTCGATGCCTGGTCACATATGGCAGGCCAAGTCTATTTTTGAATACCGCAGTCCCTAGTCTAACGGAACGCCTTTATGCCCGAACGTCGCGTCATAGCGCCCTTGCCCGATTTGCTGATAAGCCAGATTGCCGCTGGCGAAGTCATCGAGCGCCCCGCGTCTGTCCTCAAGGAGTTGCTCGAGAACGCCATCGACGCAGGCGCCCGGACAATCGAAGTGCGGCTGGACGGCGGCGGCATACGGCGCATCGCGGTCACGGACGACGGCTGGGGCATACCCGAAAACGAGCTGCATCTGGCTCTTACCCGGCACGCAACCAACAAGATAAGCAGCCTGGATGAGCTCGAATCGGTCGCGTCCATGGGCTTTCGGGGCGAAGCGCTGGCGTCCGTGGCTTCCGTCGCACGCACGACCCTGACGTCCCGCACCGCCCAGGCGGCGCATGCCTGGCAGATCACGGCGGCTGACAAAAAGCCGGCCGCTGCATCCGGCCCCGTGGGCACCACCATAGACGTGCGCCAGTTATTCGACGAAGTTCCTGCCAGGCGCAAGTTCCTGCGCGCCGAAGCCACCGAATACGGGCATTGTGTCGACGCGCTTGATCGCATAGCCCTGGCGCAACCGCACATTGCCTTCCGCCTGTTTCACAATGACAAGCCTCAGCGTCATTGGCGGGCAGCCGACATCGCGCATCGGGTACGCGATGTCCTGGGTACCGAGTTCGTCGAACAAGGACTCGAAGTGGAGCAAGCGCACGGCTTGATAACATTGCGCGGCATTGTGACCAAGCCTACCCACGCGCGCAGCCGCGCCGACCGCCAATACCTGTACGTCAACGGACGCTACGTCAAAGACCGCACAGTTTCGCACGCCATACGCCAGGCTTATGCCGATGTTCTCCACGGCGATAGACAGCCGGCCTATGTCCTGTTCCTGTCGGTCGACCCCGCCGGGGTCGATGTCAATGTGCATCCGGCCAAGCACGAGGTGCGTTTTCGCGACAGCGGTGCGATCCACCGCTTCGTGTCGCAGGCATTGGCACATACCTTGGCGAGCGCTGGCGGACAGGCACTCGCCCCCGCAGGGTCCGACCTTAGCGCGTCCATGCAATCGCCCGGTGACGGCGACGCCGGCCAGCAGGGCCGCTATGACAGCGCAAACAGGCCTTCTTTCCACGAATACTCACTGCCCGTTTCCGAGGCTGCGGCAAATCCGGCTTCCCCGGATTCCCCGG
>JAKFDW010000042.1:0-32154 GCA_036675955.1 Orrella sp.
CAGGCTGGCGCCAAAGCCAGAAAGGCAGTACAACTGTCTGGCCGACCCGTCGGCCACCGACACGGCCAAGCCCCAACATTCACATCAAGGAGTGTTCACATGAGTATCCACGGATCTTTCACATCATCGCGCCGGGCTGTTCTTGCCGCCAGCCTGTTTGTGGGCGTTTGGACTGCAGGCTGCGGCATCGCCATGGCAGCCGACTCCCAGCTGACTTTAAGCGGCGCCAATGAAGTTCCTGCTGTGACGACCTCGGCCAAAGGTAGCGGTACGATAACAGTGGGCGACGACAAAAGCGTCAGCGGCAGCGTAACGACGTCCGGCATCAATGCCACCGTGGCCCATATACATGAAGCGCCCGCCGGCAAGAACGGTCCGGTCATCATTCCACTGGAAAAAAAGGGGGACAACGAGTGGGCCGTACCGGCGAATGCCAAACTGAACGATGCGCAATACAAGTCTTACAAAGACGGCAATCTATACGTCAACGTGCATAGCGAAGCACACAAGGGCGGCGAGCTGCGGGACCAGATCAAGCCTTGATAAATAAGGCGCAAGCACCCCAGGCCATCACCTGAGCAGGCATCGTGCGCCGGGCGCAGAGCGGGTAAACACATCGGCCTGGGGCGCGCTGCGATGGCGCAGCAAGCAACGCTTTTCAAAGGATCGCAGTGTTGCTTCGCCGCCAGCCGATATAGTCCGAGAACGCCGCGGACTCGGTATAACGCGGTATAAAGCCGATTTCGGACTTTAGTTTTTCAATAGAGAAGGGTGGGCGCGGTGTAGGGGCTGACACCCCTACATTGGCGCGTGAGTGGTCATCGGTGACCTCAAATGAAAACCCCGGCTGCACAGCCGCAAGGCGCTCGCACCACTCCACTGCGGACCATCTCTGCCCTGCTGAAAGATGAAAAAGGGGTCTAGACAAAGATGGCACGTCAAGCAAACGTACAACGGCGTCTGCCACGTCGCTTGCATAGACCCAGTCGTTGGGCAGCTCGCGACAAAAGATGGCATGGCCGCCTTCTTCTGCAAGGCGTGTAAGGTGCAACGGGATACTAAGGGTGTCGCGCAATCCGGTCTCGTACTCCCAACGACCGAAACATGTACCCAGTCGAGCCACGACGAGATCCAGTCCTCGCGTTTCGCGATAGCGCAAACCTGCTCGCTCGGCCGCGTATTTGGTAATGCCGTACAAGGAGTCCGGGACAGGGATATCCCGTTCTTCGTCAAGCATGCCATCCTGCTTGACGGAAGATCCGAATACGGCGCCCGAGCCGAGCTGAACCACTCTTTGCACCCCGTGCTGCCGTGCTGCCTCAAGCACTTCAATGGTGCCGCCCAGATTCACGGCGACAATCATCTGGGGTTCTCGCGATTCACGAGCCAGGCCCGCCGTTACCGCGGCGCCATGAACCAGTCTGCGCACCTTATGTTGAGCCATTGCTTCCAGAAGCGTGGCGCGGTCCCTGACATCGCCAATTACAACGCTGAGATGGCCACCCTTGCCGTCCAGGACATCCATAAAAGTGTCAGGCGGCGCCTCAAGCCCATATGACACGACATCCTGGCCGTCGTCCACTAGTCGCTCTGCAATATTGAGGCCGATAAAGCCGGCTCCCCCGGTGATCATTACTGTCATAGCATTTCCTTAAAGCTATCTGGCTGCTGCCTCGCGTGGCCGAATCAAAGTACGGGTTTGCCACAAGGCATGAACTCGCCCGCGCCCTCATCGCCAACAAATTCGAAGTCTTTGCTTACCAGCCGCCCCCGGGAAAACGTCATCACGGGCCAGCCGGTCACCCGCTGCCCTTCATAAGGCGTGTAGTCCACGTTATGATGCAAGTCGGAATTCTTGATGACAACCTTACGCGCCGGGTCCCACAGGGCCAAGTCGGCATCCGCTCCCACCATGATGGAACCCTTGCGCGGATAAAGCCCATACAGCTTGGCTGGTTGAGTGGCGGTGAGGGCAACGAATTGATGAATACTGATCCGTTCGTCGATCACACCGCCGGAAAACAGCAGAGGCAGGCGTGTTTCCAAGCCGGGAATGCCGTTGGGGATGTACTGGAATTTTTGCTCCTTGCCCTTGAGCTTTTTGCCCTGCGGGTCATCGTACGAAAACGGCGCATGATCAGAAGAAAAAACCGAGAAGACATTGTTGCCCAGGGCTCGCCAGACGGCTTGTTGATTCTGCGCATCGCGTGGCGGCGGGCTACAGACGCATTTAGCGCCTTCATAGCCCTCGCCGCCCAGATCTTCGGCAGTCAGGTACAAGTATTGGGGACAGGTCTCGGCATAAATTCGCTGACCCCTGGCCTGTGCCCAGCGAATTTGTTCGATTGCTTCATTGCCCGATACATGAACGATCAAAATCGGCACGTCGACCAGTTCCGAGAAGGTGATCGCCCTATGGGTGGCCTCTCTTTCGACCAGCTGTGGCCTGGATACCGCATGATATTTAGGCGCCGTCTTGCCAGCCGCATTCAGGTTATCGGTAAGCCAAGCAATGCAATCGGAATTCTCGGCGTGAACCATGACCAAGGCCCCAGCCCTGCGCGCCACGTCCAGCACCTCCAGCATCTGTCTGTCATCGAGCTTCAGATCGTCGTAAGTCATATACACTTTAAACGAGGTGTAGCCCTCTTCGATCAAAGCGGGGAGCTCTTCCGCCAGCACCTGCGGTGTAGGATCGGATACGATCAAGTGGAATGCGTAATCCACCGCCGACTTGCCCTGCGCGCGTTGATGATAATCTTCCACTGCCGCTCTTAGCGATTGCCCTTTGATTTGCGCGGCGAAGGGGATGATGGTGGTCGTGCCGCCGCAGGCTGCCGAACGGGATCCGCTACGGAAGTCGTCAGCCATGCGCAGTCCGAACCCCATGGGCTGGTCCAGGTGGCAATGCGCATCCACACCGCCGGGCAACACCAAAAGACCCGACGCATCGATGACCTCAGCCGCGGTACCCAGATCATGCCCAAGCGCTGCGATTCGTCCGTCGCGGATGCCGATATCGCACGAAAAGCGGTCGGAGGCGGTAACGACGTCGGCATTCGCAATCATCAAATCAAACTTGAAACTCATTTCTGCTCCAGGCTAACGCTGTGTACGCCCAATAAGGTTCGCCAGAGAAGGCGACAGGTTTTTTTGAGGCTTGACCGGCGGTGGCGACAAGGGGCCGACCTTGCGCGGCCCAAAGCCGCCCCGCACCATGGCTTCTAGCATGCGAACGGCGCTGCCGACGCCGTCGATCAGTGGCACCGGCACCTGGTCGGCAATATCCCTGGCCAGGCCGGCTAAGGGTGCGCCGGCCAGAATAATTGCGTCGGCGCCCTGCTCTACCCGCTTAAGACACATCTGCAGCAGCACCGCCCTGGCTTCGTCCCTTACAGTGCCGACATCGGCAAAGGCTTGCCCCAGCCCGCTATACCCGGCAAAGCGCCGCGTCATACCGAGATCGGCAATCACTTCCTGGTACCAATATCCGATACGCTCGGATATGCCGACAATTGCAAAACGTCCACCGAGCAGAAAAGCGCTTGCCAGCGCCGCCTCTGTCAGCCCAATAACCGGTATAGGCAGGATTTCCTTGGCCTGCGACACTCCCGGATCACCGAAAGCGGCAATGACCACTCCGTCATATTCCGTATGGCATTGAGCCAGTAGATCGAAGGTGGCGTACGAGGCCACCACTGCTTCAGCGGGCGTCTCGATGTAGGCGACGCCCATCTGGACCGTGTCGGTAAATACTTCAGTTGTTTCGAGTGCCGCCCGCCTGGCTTCAGCCTCAATCAGCGCTGTAACGCTCTCCGATATATTCGGATTGATCAATAAAATTTTCATATGACAATCGATTTCCCAGTGGGTCTTAGTACCCGAGCAGACGTGGTAACCAGGTCACGATCGACGGGTACAGCACGCATAGTCCCAGCACGAAAAGTTGAAAGGCGACAAACGGAACGGACTCACGTACTACGGGCCCCATAGGCACGCGGGTAATACCGCAGACCACGAAGTACAAGACCCCGACGGGAGGCGTCATCATGCCAATGACCAGGTTGAGCACGAACAGAAAACCGAACCATAGCGGATCGATGCCGAAGATCTCGGCGATGGGAGCAAACAAGGGCACCAGCATGATATAAGCGGCGTTCGACTCGAGGAACATACCGACCACTATCAGCATAGCCATTGTGATGAGCAGGAATACCATCGGATCGGTAGTGATGGACTGCACCCATTCAGCCAGCTGCTGCGGCACCATATCGATTGCAAACAGGAAGGTAACCGTGGCGGCAAAGGCGATCAAAGCAGCGACCATCGCGGATACTACGGCAGCCCGATACAGACATCCCGGCAAATCGCGCAGCTTCAGCTTGCGGGTGGCCAGGAACCCTACCGCCAGCGAGTACACCACGGCTACCGCAGCACCCTCAGTCGCCGTAAAAATACCCCCAATGATCCCGCCCAGTACCACAATAGGCATCAGCAGGATGGTATAAGCGCGACGGAACTCCAGCCAGGCGAGCCGTGCGTTGAAGGCGTGTCCGGTGTGGGGATACTTGCGCTTCCAGGACAGGAAGCTGGCGATGCAAATGAACCCCAGACACAAGATAATGCCCGGCACAACGCCAGCCATGAACATGCCGCCGACGGATACTGATGAACCCGCCATCAAGGCATAAACGATCATCGCACTGGACGGTGGAATGATAGGCCCAAGGTTTGCGGCAGAAGCGATCACTGCGCATGAATAACGGTCGGGATAGTATTTTCGCAGCGAAGGCACCAACGCACTGCCCAGGGCGCTGGCGCTCGCAACGGCTGCGCCACTGACTGCCGCCAGGATGGTTCCGGCCACGATGGTGACATTGGCCAGTCCCCCATGCACGCGGCCAATCAAACTGTTGGCGAAGGCCACCAAGCGCTCCATCATCCCGGCCTTAACCATCAGTTCGCCGGCCAGCATGAAAAGCGGAATAGCCATCAGGGGAAAACTATCCACCGCAAAAAGCATGCGTTGGGCCAGCATGGTGATTGGAAAGTCTGCGGTGTACAAAGCACCGAGCGAGGCAAAGCCTAAAGCGAATGCTAGTGGCATGCCACAAAATGCGAAGATGATGAATAGAACCAGGACAAGGAGCGTCATAATGTTCTCCCCCCCCATATCGACGAGCCGCCCCACGCATATAAAACGAGATGCAGCAAGGAGTGGATAGCACAAATCAGGACGGCAATATAGAAGACCGAAGCCGTTACAGGGAGGGTGGGCATGAGCTGCTGCCACTTCTCTTCGGTGGCAGTCCAGGCCGCTACGAAGACCGCAATCATCAGTGCGCCGCTAGCCGCCGCCATCAGACGGAACATGAACTCGCGCGCACCTGGTCGCAGATAACCAACCAATAGGTCGATACCCACATG
Source organism: Orrella sp. (assembly GCA_036675955.1). Lineage (GTDB taxonomy): Bacteria > Pseudomonadota > Gammaproteobacteria > Burkholderiales > Burkholderiaceae_B > Pollutimonas. Next base: position 5,428 of record JAKFDW010000042.1, read on the forward strand.
GACGCCATACCTGATCCCATGCGGAACGGCCAGAAACATCGCCCAGACGAACAGCAAACGAGATAGCTCATCGGCCGAGTCGATTGAAGAATTCAGCATATGCCGCCAAAACACTTGGGCCGTCACGATGATGGTCATGGCCGCCATGGCAAGCACGATCACAAGCAGGGAAGCCCTATCCAGGCCCATCACAAAGCGCTGAATATTGCTGCCGTGCCACCTTGGCAAAGCAGCAATCGCGCCCTGCGGATTTTCTGTTAAGGTCGCCGTATCGCTCACTGCCCCACCTCGGTCATGACTGCATCAATCACTTCAGGATCAATGCGCTTCTTCACGTCTTCGACGACGGGCAGCGTGGCCTTGCGCATTTCGCTACGCGCGTCCTGGGATATTTCGGTATATTCCATTCCGCGCTTAATAAGCTGATCGCGCCATCCGGCATCCTGGGTGGCCGACTCCTTGCGCTGCCACAACATCGCTTTGTTCGCTGCGTCCAATACGATTTTCTGATTGGCCTCGCTCAGTTTCTCGAATCCACGCTTGTTGGCAACAAACACCATAAAGTCAAAGAAGTGGCCGCTATTTGAGAGATACTTCTGCACCTCATCGAACCGCCGCGTAGCAATGCTGTCGTACGGATTCTCCTGGCCGTCGAGAACACCTTGTTGCAGCGCCGAATAGACCTCGCTGATGTCCATGGCAACCGGATTGGCGCCCAATGCCCTGAATGTATTCAAGTGCACTTCGTTGGGCTGAAGCCGAATCTTGAGATCCTTGAAATCCGCCAGACCGGTAATGGGCCGAACGCTATTGGTAACATGCCGAAAGCCGAGCTCGCCGTAACCCAAACCTTTGAATCCTTTCTCGGCCATCCGTTTATCAAGGATGTCTCCCACTTTACCGTCCACGACCTTATACGCATCTTCGCGAGATGCGAACAGGAATGGCAGACTGACTGCCTCGAATTCGGGCACTACGCGAGACAGGTACGCCACCGACAACATGGTTGCGAAAATTGTTCCCGACCGGGTCTGATCGATGTTCTCGGATGCGCCGCCTAACATCATGTTTGGAAAAAGATTGATGACGAGCTCACCGTTCGTGCCCGCCTCGACTTCTTTTTTGAAAACTTCCATTGCCTTGGATACGGAGTGGTCAGCCGGAAAATTTCCGGCCACTCTCAACTGCTGCTTGGCCTCCACAGGTTGGACCAAGGACAACATTCCACCGAGCACGATGGCAAGCGACGCACCCCTGAATACAGTTTGTAATGTCATATCGAGCCTCCAAAAGGCGGCTTCACCAGCAGGCTTCATCTTGATGCCCGTTTGATCCAGCCATAGCCGCATATCGTTACTGGGATATAAGAAGCCAGCCTAGAGAGCTCGATAACGCTCCTATCCTGGTCAGCACATCGTCATTTCTTTTTGGGAAATCGTGAGCAAATGGTAGTTGAGAGTCAAGATTGTTAACATGAGTGTTAACACTTATTTTGAGCCTTAGAGGCAGGAACTTCATATGACTGCTACGTTACCTACCCTAGCAGCCAAATATCCATAGAGGCATTGTGTGTTGATTTTCGAACGTTATTGTTTACAATCAGTACGGACCAACGAACCCACGCCTTCAAATCGGTCATTCTCACCGGAGCTGACGAATTTTGGGCTTGATTGACGATAATTCCCTGTTCATCAATACTGTGCCATGCAAACCCAGACAGCAGCATCCGCCCGACCCAGCAAGCGGAATAAACCCGAGATGGACGCCGAGACCATTTATCAACGTATCCAGACCGGAATCCTGGAGCGCCGCCTACTGCCCGGCGCGAAACTGGCTGAAGAACGCCTGGCCGAGGTTACGGGCGCCAGCCGCATGAGAATCCGCCAGGTCCTGGCTCGCTTGGCCCACGAGCAAATCGTGACCTTGATTCCCAATCGAGGGGCATATGTTGCACGTCCAACGGTCGAAGAAGCACGCGAAATGTTCGAGACGCGGCGCCTGATCGAACCCCCATTGGTTGCGAAGCTGTGCCGTCAGGTCACGCCTGAAAATATCGCTGCATTGCGGGCTCATCTAGACAAAGAACGTCTCGCCCGTCAAACAGAGGACTTGCGCAGCATCATCCGCCTTTCAGGCGAGTTCCACATTCTTTTGGTCGAAATGGTGGCCCATGGAATCTTGACGCGGGTCATTCGCGAACTTACTTCGCTGACATGCCTCATCATCACTCTGTACGACAAACCCAGCGCACCCGCTTGTCCGCAACATGAGCATACCGATCTGGCGAACCTGATTGAAGCGGGTGATGCTCAGGGGGCGGAGCAACACATGCTCCTTCACCTGATGCACATTGAACATGCATTGGACCTCGATGGTGAATCACGGAGCGCGCCTGATTTCGAAGCGATTTTCGGCGTTTGACACGCCCCGCTTAAATGTCGCCCAGCACCATGAGCCGTTGAATCTCTTCGCGCTCGCGGCGCAGCATGGGCACGATTTCTTTCTCGATGCGGTCGGCCGAGTAGTCGTTGATGTCAACTGAAATGCCCAATGCCAGGCTTCTGCCGGCATTGTTTGGCACGGCAATGCCAATGGAAACCAGTTTTCTGTCTGGGTACGGGGCGACCGACCATTTATCGGCAACAAGATCGAGCGCTGTGTAGAGAGCACTGGACTTGGGCAAGGTGCTGCCGACGCGCAGGTTCATGATGAACAGGCGGCGGCGCTCGACAGAGCCGCTGGCCCGGGCAATGATCATGACCTCGTCCCGATTCCTCTCGCCCAGGTTGACCGTTCCGGAGCAGGCATCGGCAAGCCGTTGCAAGGAGCTTTGAACGAACTCGTCGATGCCCATGCTTTGCAAGGCTGCAAATCCGATTTCGAGTATCTGGGGCGCGAGTTCCCAGCCGCCCTTTGCGCGGCGCACATAACCCTCCTCTTCGAGCGTTCCCAATAGTCTCAAGACCGTTGGATGCGGCAGCTGAACCTCGGTCGTAATAGCCGTAAGGGTTTGCCTGGGGTTATTCCGAAATGATCGCAGAACCGCTAGACAGCGCTGAACTGACCTGTTAATGTTTGCCATATTGTTCATCTAGAGAAATTAATGTTCGTCTAGTGAACATTATACCGAATATCTAGAACCTGTGGGCAGTTGCCGCCTGATGGCTAAAGAGTTGACCGACGCTGCCCAAGCAAACCACCTGTAAATTCGCACACGGAAATTTGAATCATGGGTTATCGAGTCGGAGTTGATATCGGCGGGTCGTTTACGGACTTTGCCGTTTTTGATGAAACATCCAAAGAAATAAAGAGCCTGAAAGTCTTCTCAAGGCCTGACGCGCCGGGAGAAGAAGTGATCGCCGGCATAGCGCTTCTGAATGAACGCTACGGCATCAAGCCTGGCGAAATCAGCTACTTTACGCACGGTACAACGGTAGGCATCAACACGGTCATACAGCGGTCCGGCCTCAAGCTGGCCCTGTTCACTACTGAAAATTTCGGCGATGTTCTTGAAGTCGGTCGCTTGAAAACGGCCGATATGTATCATCTGCTGTCGCGTCGCCCGGACCCGCTCGTCAAGCGCAATATGGTGTTCGGCATCGACGAACGCATGGCCCCCGATGGCTCCATCCGCAAGCCCTTGAATGAGGGAAGTGTCCGCGAGGCAGTAGAGGCCGCCTTGCTCAACGGGGCTGAAGGCATCGTCGTCTCGCTCCTGCATTCCTATCGAAACCCCGAGCACGAACTGCGCGTCAAATCCATTATCCAGGAACAGGCGCCGCAGATCCCCGTTACTTGCTCGTGCGAAACCTGGCCTATCATCCGCGAGTTCGAACGCACCATCACGGCAACCATAGGCGGCTACGTGCAGCCGCGGGTAGAGCATTACCTGAGCTCGCTGCAAGCAGCCCTGAAAAATGCAGGGGTACAACCCGAGCCTCGCCTCACCAAGTCCAATGGCGGCGTGATGACCGCTGAACAGGGCAAGCGCGATTGTGTCCAGATGATTCTTTCCGGCACGGCCGCCGGCGTTATCGGCGCAAGCCACGTGGCGGCCACGTGCAACATTCCGCGCTGCATGAGCCTGGATATCGGCGGGACCAGCGCCGATATCGCCATCATCGTCGACGGTACGCCGCAATACGGCGTCGGTGAGCTCATCGGCGATTTCCAGATCCACATTCCCTCCGTGTCGGTATCCTCTGTCGGAGACGGCGGCGGTTCGATTGCCTGGGTGGATACTCTAGGTGTATTGCACGTTGGACCCGAAAGCGCAGGCTCCCGCCCCGGCCCGGCATGCTATGGGCGCGGCGGTACTCGGGCAACCATCACCGATGCCTTCGTGGCTTGCGGGCTCGTGGGCCACTCCGACCTGGGCTACAACGCAGTCAAGCTCGACACCGAAGCATCGCGCCGCGCCGTCGGCCAACTAGCCGATAAACTTGGCTCCTCCGTCGAAGAGACAGCCGAAGCCATTATCCAGATAGCCGTGTCCGGCATGTTTGCCGAAGTCAGCGGCCTGGTGTCGCGCTACGGCATTGACTTGCGCGAGTTCTCCGTACTGTCGTTCGGGGGTGCCGGCCCAATGCTGGGATGCTTCCTGGCCCGGGAGCTTGGCGTTCGCGAAATCGTCGTACCGACGTCTCCGGGCACCCTGAGCGCCTTGGGCGGTCTTATCGCCGACCTGAAAAGCGATTTCATCAAAACGGTTTACCTTGATCTGAACGATGCAAACCTGGTTACCATCCAGCAAGAATACGAAACCCTGCGCGAGCGTGCGCAGGATTGGCTGATGCAGGAACAAGGCACGCTGGACCATTCGCAGCTGGTGTTCTCGGCGGAAATGCGCTATCGCGGGCAGTCTTACGAGCTTGATACCGTGCTGGCCCACGACGATCTGGCAGGATTCAGCGTGGCCGGAATCTCGAACGCGTTTCACGACGCACATCGGAAAATCTACCAGCACGCAGACGAGAACGCACCTGTGCAGGTCATCAGCCTGCGTGTACTGATAATCGGCACGAACGATAAGCCGGAATTTCCCCGATACCCGCTCGTGCGCGAGGCCGTAGATCCGCCGCGATCGATCAAGGTCTGGCTGGATGGCCGATTCAGGGACATTGACCTCTACTCGCGGTCTTCGCTGAAGCCGGGCCATACGCTGGCCGGCCCTGCCGTTGTCGCGCAGGACGACAGCACCACGATCATCCCCCCGCACTATGTGTGTTTTGTAGACGAGTTCGCCAATCTGCGCATTACCCAAGGAGAAACAGCGTGACGATCGACAACATGCGGCTTCAGGTATTGGCCAACCACTGCACCGCGGCGGCCGAAGCAATGGGATACACCCTTATGCGCACCGCCTACTCCAGCTTTGTCAAGGAAACCGAAGACTTTTCAGCCCAATTGATGACTCCCGACGGCAAGACCTTTGCCTCGCCGAAAACCTTCGGTGCCACCTGGTACACGGGCCTCAACTACAAGCCGGTCATCGATATGTTCGACGACTATCGCGAAGGCGATATCTTCCTTACCAATGACCCATACAGCGGTCACGTCGCCACGCATACTCCAGATATGCACATGTGGAAGCCGGTATTCCGCGAGGGGGTGCTCGTATGCTTTGTGGGCTGCCATATCCATAACACGGACATGGGCGGCGCAGTGCCCGCGTCGCTGTCGCGCACGCTCACCGAAGTGCATCAGGAAGGCATACGCATTCCGCCCATGCTGCTCCTGCGCGACGGTGTCATCGATGAAAAACTTCTCAGAATCCTCAGCGTCAATGTCCGTGCCCCGGAGCAGAATCACGGCGACCTGAACGCGCAGATCGCCGCGCTGAATGTCGGCGAACAGAAAGTCCACGAGATCGTCGACCGCTTTGGCGTCGAAGACTTCATGGACGGCTCGCGGCGCATTCTCGACTATGCCGAACAGCAGGCGCGCGAACTGATACGCGAGATTCCCGACGGCGAATACCGCTTTTCGGAATATGCGGATGAGGATTCCGTGGGCGGCTACCCCTGCCGAATCGTCATCACCTTGCGGATCAAGGGCGATGAACTCGAAATGGACTTTACCGGCAGCGACCCGCAGGTCGCCTCTTCGCTGAACGTCCCCACGGGCGGCGACGGTCACCACTCCGTCATCACGGTTGGACTCATTTACGTCATGCACACGCTGCGCCCACGCAACGTCCTGAATGCCGGAACGGTACTGCCTTGCTCGGCGGTATTGCCGCATGGATCGGTCGTGAACCCCGAGGCGCCCGCCGCCGTCGGCATGCGCAGCCTGATGGCCGCCGTGATCCAGGCATGTACATTCGGCGTCTTCAGCCAGGCTCTGCCCGGGCGCCTGCCCGCCTGCCCCGCCGGCGGCTCCACACTATTGAATGTCAAGACACACACACGCGATGGCCGGCAAATCCTGGCTTCGATCGGCCCATGCGGGGGCGGCGCCGGCGGCGGCCCGGTAAAGGACGGCGTCGAGGCCTGCGGCGCCAATAATGCCTTTCTCAAGAACACGCCGGTAGAAATCAATGAAGCCGAAGTGCCCATCGAGGTCATCAAATACGGCCTGGTGCCCGACACCGGCGGTGCGGGCGAGTTCCGCGGCGGCAATGCCGCCACCATGGAGTTTCGCCTGCTGACGCCCAACGCTGTCGTCACCGCCCGAAATCGCAACCGGTCCGACCTGGCGGCATGGGGTGTGCTGGGCGGACGGGCCGGCGCAAACTCGCGTTTTATCAAGAATCCGGGCCGGGCCGACGCGGTGGAATTGCGAAACACCGATCTGGTCAATTGCGCCCCCGGCGACATCATTCGGCTTCAGGGTCCGGCCGGCGGCGGGTATGGGCACCCACACCGCCGCAATGCCGAGGCTGTGCTCGAAGATGTCCTGTGCGGCTTCGTATCCGTCGAACGCGCACACAGTGAATACGGCGTCGCCATCACGCCGGACATGCAAGTCGACGCAGCGGCCACCGCAAGCCTGCGGGATCGCACACCTCCTGCCGGTTCCTTGCCGCACTTCCATTACGGTCCGGGCCGCGAGCGGTTTGAAAGCGTCTGGTCGCCGGCGCGCTACGAGGCCCTGACACAAATCATGGCCGCGATACCGATTGCCTGGCGCCATTTCGTGAAGCACCATATCTTCGCGGCTTTGCGCGACAACGTGCCCGAGGACGGCAATGGCAGTGCCGACGTATGGCGCTTGTACGAAGAACTGTGCCAGCGCTACGGCGACCTGCCAGGCATCGCTCAACCAGCCATCGAAGTCGATTTGCTTGCTTCATAAGGTCCGGCGCCCGCTACGATAGGAAGATCATGAGTTCGCATTCATCGATATTCGTCAAAGACTTCAAGAGAACACCCTACTGGTGGGAGGCCTTCGAGCCGCCGGCGAGCAACGACTCCTTATCCGGGGGCCGTATTGACGTGGCCATAGTAGGGGCAGGCTACGCCGGGGTATGTTGCGCGCTGACGCTTGCCGAAGCCGGCGTCAACGTGGTGGTGTTCGAGGCCGGGCGCCTGGGCGAAGGCGCCAGCACCCGATCGGGCGGCCAGGTCAGCGGCGGAGTAAATGTACAGAAGAAGGCGTTGTCTTCTGTCGGAGAAGACGACCAGACCGCGGCCAAGCGCCTGGTCAAGCGCCTGCATGACGCAGCGGACTCCATGACCTACATTGAATCGTTGATCGAACAGCGCCAGATTGACTGTGGCTGGCACAAGACCGGTCGCCTGACCGCAATGTGGCTGCCATCCCACTACTCTGCGTGGACAAAGCGCCTGGCCCCGCTGAACGAGCACACGGGCGCCAATGCCGAAATGATCCCGCCCGAACGCGTCAAGGATTATATCGGCTCGTCTATTTATCATGGGGCTGCGCTGATCCGGCGCGGCGGCCACCTGCATCCGGCACAGCTTTATGGCGGAATGCTCGCCGCAGCCCGCAAGGCCGGCGCACGCTTCATTAGCCAATCGCCCGTCACGAAAATTGCGCGGCAAACGGGCGGCTACTCGCTTACCGTAGCTAGCGGCACCGTCGAAGCAGACCAGGTTGTCATCGCCACCAACGGCTATACGTCTTCGCTCGTTCCCTCCTTGCGCCGTGGCGTTATACCAATAACCAGCCACATGGTGGCCACCGAGGAACTCGCCCCCGGTCTTGCGCAAAGCATCCTGCCCCAAAACCATGCAGTGTCCGAGTCACGCCGCGTCGTGAACCACTATCGTCTTTCTCCCGATGGAAGACGTCTGATTTTCGGCGGTCGGGCACGTTTTGTTCCTACGCACGAAGACACCACGGCGCGACTGTTGCATGCGGCAATGCTCAAGCGATTTCCACAGTTGCAAGGGACCCGCATCACCCACACCTGGGGTGGAAACGTCACGATGACACTGGACTCCATGCCGCACATTGGCGGTAGCGACGGCCTGTATTACGCGCTAGGCTGCAATGGCAGCGGCGTGGCCATGATGAGCTACCTGGGCCACAGTGTCGGCCGGAAGATTCTCGATCCCTCGCATGGGCCCGTCAACGCCTTCGATACGGGAACCATGCCCGAACATCCCCTGTATTTCGGCAACACCTGGTTCCTTTTTGCCGTGGGCAGCTGGTACCAGTTTCTGGATGCCTACGAGCACAGGAAAGCACGTCCCTAAACGATGCCGTTGCGCCCAACAGGCGCGCGCCCTTCCACGCGGTGCCAACGTCTTCTTCTTACGTCAAACTGCTTGCACTGGAGTACATCATGAACCCCTCACGTCGGAACTCACTCAAACTACTTTCGGGCCTGGCTGGCTCTATGATGCTGCCCCGGCTAAGCGCCGCACAGAAAGCGAACTACCCGTCGGACACAGTCAATGTTGTGGTGCCTTACGGGGCCGGAGGCAGCACCGATCTGATCGGACGACTACTGGTCAACGACGTGTCCGAACGTCACGGCGGCAAGTTTTTTGTCGAGAACAAGCCCGGTGCGGCCGGAAATATCGGCACGCGCCACGTGGCCATGTCCAAGCCCGACGGTTCCACCCTGCTTTACTCCACTGCCACACCATTCGCCATCAATCCCTTCGTCTATAAGACGCTGCCCTTCGACCCCGACAATGACCTGGTTGCTGTCTCGCGCACCGTGCAGCTGCCTCTCGTGCTCGTGGTCAACAAGGAAATTGGGATAACGAACATCAAAGACTTCGTTCAGTACTTGAAGAAAAATGAAAGTACTGCCAGCTACAGTTCCTACGGCGTGGGCGTATCCAGCCATATCGCCGCGGCCAATTTCGTGAACAAGATCGGCGCACCCGGCGTACTGCACGTGCCCTACAAAGACATGCGCGCCATGCCGGACCTGGCGGCCGGCCGCAACACCTTCCACATCGATGCGTGGTCGACCGTCGCGCCGCTGGTCAAGGGGGGCAAGCTCATACCGCTGGCAGTATCGAGTACTTCGTCCCTGCCCTGGGTGCCCGAGCTTCCCACCATTGCCGAATCCATAGGCGAGGATTACGAAATCGTGACATGGCATGCCGTGTTCACCCCTAAAGGCACGCCTGCCGAGATCGTGACGTTCCTGAATGAAGAATTCCGCATTGCCGTTGAAAAAGAATCAAGTCAGAAAGTATTCCAGGAGCAGGGGTTCGTTGCCTATCCACACATGGAGCCGGCAGAAATTGCCGAGTTCATCAAGGCCGATAAGGCCCGCTGGAAAGGCTATGTAAAAACCGCCGGCATCCAGCCTATGTAAACCGGCCAAAAGCCAGGACAATTTCCTTCCCGCCTTGAATCCGCGAGGAGCGCGCCTGTGTCGCATACGGTCACTTACCCCGTCTACGAAACTCGTTCGGGATGGAATGCACTTCTACCCAAAAGAAGCATCAACTCAGCGCGAAAAGTAGAGAGCCGCTACGATTTCGTGGTTATCGGCGCCGGCTTTACCGGCCTGGCAACCGCCCGACGACTGGCGGAACTGAATCCCCGCGCCAGCGTTCTAGTACTTGAAGCCTCGGAGGTGGGAGAAGGCTCATCGGCCCGCAATTCGGGCTTTATCATCAGTCTGCCGCACAACACCAGAATGTCGGGGCATGCCAGCCCCGCGCAATTGGCGCGCAAGCAGATACGGATTTACGAATCAGGCTTGGCCTGGCTGAAAACGAGCATCGATACACATGGGATCGAATGCGGCTGGAACCCGGTCGGCAAGTATCATGGCGCTGCCACGCCCGACGGCGTGAAAAACCTTCAAAGCGCCGCCCGCCAATATGACAGCTGGGAGATAGCTTACGCGGAGATTTCGAAGGCCGAACTTGTTGAAAGGACAGGCACGTCGTATTACCAATACGGACTGCACACCATGAACAATGTTTTCGTGCAACCGGCGGCGCTGATACGCGGCCTGGCCGATTCCTTGCCGAGCAATGTCACACTAGTGGAACATTGCCCCGTGTTGTCCGTAGACGGCACGAGCCAATGCCTCATTCGGACAAAAGACCGCGACATCAAGGCGGGCAAGCTCATTCTTGCGAACAATGGCTACGCCAAAAAACTCGGATTCTTGAAGGACCGTCTGATCACAATATTCACCTACGCCGGAATGACGCCGGAGCTTGACGATCAGCAATTGGCCCTGCATGGAACAGATCCAGAGTGGGGGTTGATCCCGGCCAATCGCCTGGGCACGACCTTGCGAAGAATACAAAACCGCCGATTCATGGTGCGCAGCGCCTACTCCTACGAAAAGGCGCAAACGCAGGCTGCCGTCTATACCATGCTGACAGACTGCTACCGGCGTCGCTACCCCGGGCTATGCGGCCACAGGCTCGAGCACGTTTGGGGCGGCGTTACCGCGCTTACCCGCAACGGTGCGACTTTTTTCGGAAAGGCGTCGGGGAACATGTATGCTTCGGTCGGCTGCAATGGCGCGGGCGTACTGAAAGGATCTGTCTATGGCAAGCTGTTGGCGGAGTTGATCCTGAATCAGGACTCGCAGGAGCTTAGCGACGTGCTGGCCATGGAGACTCCCTCTTGGCTGCCGCCTGAACCCATACGGCGCGTGGCGGTGCTGACCGCGATACACCTGCAAAAGAAAAAGGCAGGCGCAGAGCGCTAAATCATTGAAGTTGCGGTGAATGCCCGACGGAGAAACCTGCAGCGGGCACGGCGGACATCAATAAATGGGCGGTTCTGGTGTAGGCGCATTGCCCGCCAGGCTGACGAAGTCGCATCCCAGGTGGGCCTGGGTCACTTCGTTCTGGTAGATGCGCGTGAAGCCGCGCACATGGGGTCGCGGCGGCGGCGTCCAATGGCTGCGGCGTTTACCCAGTTCTTCTTCCGACACCAGCATGTCGAGCGTGCGTGCACCGATGTCCAGCCGCACAAGATCGCCGGTGTGCAACAGGGCCAGCGGGCCGCCCAAGGCGGATTCCGGCGAAACATGCAGCACGCAGGTGCCGTAATGCGTGCCGCTCATGCGCGCATCAGAAATGCGCAGCATGTCGCGCACGCCCTTTTTCAGCAGCTTTTTCGGAATGGGCAGGTTGCCCCACTCCGGCATGCCGGGCCCACCGATCGGCCCGCCATTGCGCAGCACCAACACGGTATTCTCGTCCACATCCAGGTCCGGATCAGCCATTGCCGCAAACATTTCGGCGTTGGAGTCGAACACCAGGGCCGGGCCGGTGTGACGCAGCAAATGCGGGCTGGCAGCGGATGGTTTGATGACAGCACCGTCTGGCGCCAGATTGCCGCGCACCACCGCCATGGCCAGGCCCGCCTCGGGGCAGCCGGCCACGCCGGCTTTGAGCGGCGTGGCCGGATCCAGAATAGTGCCGTCATCCTCGGCGTCCGGCCAAGCCGCAAGATTTTCGCCCAGCGTGCGCCCGGTACAGGTCAGCACCGAAAGGTCCAGGTGAGCCGCCACCTTGCGCAGTACCGCAGGCAAGCCCCCGGCATAGAAAAAGTCTTCCATCAAGCGCGTGCCCGACGGGTACAGGTTGACGATCACGGGCACGTCGCGCGCAATGGCATCGATCTCGTCCAGGCTCAGCACAATACCCGCGCGCCCGGCCATCGCCGGCAGATGCACGGCGGCGTTCGTCGACCCACCCAGCGCCACGTATGTCACCACTGCATTGCGAAACGCCGCGGCAGTGCAGATGCGAGTGGGCTTGAGATCTTCCCACACCATCTCTACGGCGCGCTGCCCGCACTGCCACGCCATGCGTGTGTGCGCGGCATCAACGGCAGGAATCGCCATGGCGCCGGGCAATGACAATCCCAGCGCCTCGACAATGGCGGTCATGGTGCTGGCGGTTCCCATGGTATTGCAGGTGCCGACGCTGCGCGTCATGCGCGATTCCATTGCTACCCATTCGGCCTTGTCGATGACGCCGATGGTGTATTCGGCGAAGAACTTCTTGGTATGCGTGCCGGCGCCCACGGCCTCGCCGCGGTAGCGATCATTGAGCATGGGGCCAGCCGGCAGGAAGATGACGGGCAGATCCACGGACAGCGCCCCCATGATCAGCGCCGGCGGCGTCTTGTCGCAGCCCCCCATCAGCACCGCGCCGTCGATGGGCAGGCTGCGCAGCAGCTCTTCGCATTCGACCGATAGCAGGTTGCGGTACAGCATGGTGGTGGGCTTGACCATCACTTCGCCCAGGCTGAGCGCGGGAAGCTCCAGGGGATAGCCGCCTGCCTGCAGCACGCCGCGCTTGACGGCCTCGGCACGCTCGCGCAAATGGGCATGACACGGCGACAGGTCGCTCCAGGTATTGATGATGGCGATAATCGGCCGCCCCATGAATTCCTCGCGGTTCAGGCCTTGCTGCTGCATGCGCTGGCGGTGCGCGAAACCGCGGATGTCGTCGCTGGCAAACCAGCGACGGCTGCGCAGGGTCTCGGGCGTCTTGCGCGTGTGGATTGTCATGAGAGATGCCTCTTTACAGGTGGATCAGTAGATGGCAGGCGCCGTATCGGCAACCCGACGGCCGGCGAAACGCGCCGCAGTGTCGTCGCAGGCCTTGCGCAGCAATACCTGGTCGGTGGCCACCGCCACGAACAGGGCCCCCTGGTCCAGACATTCCCGCGCACGCGGCTCATCCAGCATCAAGATACCCGGCGCCTTGCCGCAGGCAAGGATGCGGGCAATGGCATTGTCGATCGCCGCACGCACCCGAGGGTGGTGCAGTTCGCCCGCCACGCCCAGGCTGGCGGACAAGTCCGCCGGGCCAACAAAAACGCCGTCCACCCCATCGACCGACGCAATCTGCTCGATCTGCTCCAGCGCCTCCATGGTCTCGATCTGCACCAGCACGCAGAGCTCGCGTTCGGCTTCCTGCACATAGCGGGTGTCACGTCCAAAGCGCGAGGCTCGCATCGAGCCGCCCATGCCGCGCACGCCGTGCGGCGGATAGCGCGTGGCGGCCACCGCCGCCTCGGCCTCGTCACGACTCTGCACGAAGGGCAGCAACAGCGACTGCGCACCCACGTCCAAGTAGCGCTTGATCAGCACCGTATCGTTCCAGGCCGGGCGCACCACCGCCGATGACGGCCGGTCGCGCTCGGCAGCGACGGCCTGCAGCAGCTGCTGCACCACGATCGGATCACTGGGGGTGTGCTCGGTGTCTATCAGCAGCCAGTCGAAACCGGAGCCTGCGATCAGTTCGGACACCATGGGAAACGGCAAGGTCGACCACAGGCCGATCTGCTGCTGGCGCGCCTGCAGCGCGCGCTTGAAAACATTAGGGGTAGGCATCAATAAAACTCAATCAATATGAACATTGCCGGCTTTGAGCACTGCGGCCATACGCTGGGAATCGGCCTTCAAGCGAGCCTCGAATTCTTGGGGGGTTGAAGAAAGTATCTCGCTGCCTTGGGCTTCCTGCGGCTTGCGGAATTCCGGCGTGGCCAGGATGGCGACCATCTCCTTGTGCAACCGCTCTACGATGGGAGCCGGAGTGCCCCGCCGCACCAGCATGCCGCTCCAGGCCACCTGTACCGCGCCAGGCGCGCCGGCCTCGGCCATGGTTGGCACCTCGGACGCCATCGGCGAACGTTTTTCGTCTGCTACGGCCAGGATGCGCACCTTGCCGGATTGGGCCATCGGCAGCACAGCTGAGAGATTGTGGAACATCATGGGAATTTGCCCACCCATCACGTCCACCAGCGCGGCCGGTCCGCCCTTGTACGGCACATGCATCAATTCGGTGCCAGTGCTGGCCTGGAATTGCAGCCCGGTCAGGTGCATGGTGTTGCCGTTGCCGGCCGAACCGAAGGCAAGCTGGCCCGGCTGGGCCTTGGCCGCTTTCACGACGTCGGCGACCGAGCGATAAGGCGTCTGCGCGCCAACGACCAGTACATTGGGCGTCTGATTGGTCAGGGTGATGGGCTGGAAATCCTTGAAGGGATCGAAACCCGGCGATTTGTACAAGTGCGGATTGACAGCCAGCGTGCTGATCGACCCGTAGAAGATGGTGTAGCCGTCGGCCGGCCGTTGCGCCACGTAGGCGGCGGCGATGTTGCCGTTGGCCCCTGCCCGGTTCTCAACCACCACGGGCTGGCCCAGACGATCGGCCAGCGCCTGCGCGAACGGTCGCGCCACCGCGTCGGCCGCGCCCCCCGGCGGCTGCGGCACCACAAGAGTGATGGATTTTTCGGGATACTCGGCCGCGTTGGCCAGTGCTGCGGCGGCCAACGCGGCAGCGGCAAAGAACCCGCTGCACAGGCGTGAAATCGTCATGGCTTGTCTCCAATTTTTTAGTGGGAAGGTCGTTATGCGGCGACCGTAAAAAATAAAATGATACCGGTGTCATTTAAATGGTACCGGTATCATTTTGAAATAGCAAGAGGTATAGTGTCAGCTATGACGATTTCTCCACGGTCTTCCCGACAAGACTCCACCGGCGTCCCGCCTACGGCGGACGACCCCGAACGCGAGGCGCGCCCGCGCGCGCGGGCCAAGCTCGGCCACTACACCATCCATGATGTGGCCGCGCTGGCCGGTGTGTCTTCCGTTACAGCTTCGCGCTACTTCAACGCCCCTGACAAAGTCTCGCAAAAACTACGCGAACGTATCGACGCCGTGGTGGCCGACACGGGATACATGCCCAGCCAAGTAGCCCGCCGCCTGGCTTCGACGCAGGGCGGACCGGTCGGCGCAGTCATGCAGAATGTCGGCAGCCCCACCTTCGCGCACATGGTGCGCGGCATGAGCGACACACTGGAGGCCCAGGGCCTGCAACTGCTCCTGGCCAACAGCGAATATTCCGTGGACACTGAAGCGCGCGCAATACGCGCCTTCGTAGGCTGGCATCCCAGCGGACTGGTGCTGACTCGCGGCGATCACGCACCCGCCATCGAGACGCTGCTGCAGACCTTGCGGATTCCCGTAGTTGAGGCTTGGGAAATCCTGGAGGACCGCCCTTATCACCAAGTGGGCTTCGCACAGCGCGACGTAGGCAAGATGCTGGCCGAGCATTTCCTGGAACAGGGTGTGCGCCGGATCCGCTTTGCCTTGGCCGGAGCCGCGCACGATACCCGTGCCGAGCGCCGCGCGCAAGGTTACGCCCAGGCAATGGCACAAGCCGGGCTGGCCCCGGACATTGCACGCGTCGAAGAAACCGACGACTACGCCGCCGGCATCGCCCACATTGCCCGGCTGATCCAGGAGTCGCCCGCACAGCGGCCCCAAGCCATCGTGTTTGCACACGACCATTTGGCCATCGGCGCCCTGCTGCGCGCGCCAGCCATGGGAATATCCATCCCGCAAGACTGCGGCGTGGCCGGCTTTGGCGATGTACCATTGGCGGGCATCGTGGAACCGGGCCTGACCACCGTGCGCACCCGTCCCTACGAAATCGGCGAGCAGGCGGCAGTCGCACTACTCGCCGCCATGCAGGCGCCGCCACAGGAAACCGACCGTCCAACCGTGCACCATGTGGCTTGCCAACTGGTGCCCCGGGACAGCAGCAAGGTGAGCCTGAGGCGCGGCTGAGCACGGAAGTTATCGTCGCGCGTCACGCCAGGCTCCATGCTTGCCGAAGGTGCCCTCATTGACATTCAATTCGGGAAATGATCCGATGTAGTCCAGCGCGTCCCTCTCCCGTATGGAATAAGCACAAGCCATGACCGTTAACGTCCAAGCCCCCAGCGCCATAATCGTCGGAGCAGGCATAGTCGGGCTGTACACCGCGTATTATCTACAGCGAGCAGGCTGGCGCGTCATGGTCATAGACCGCGATGAGCCGGGCATGGGATGTTCATCCGGGAATGCCGGGGCGCTCAGTACAGGGTCGGTCGCACCCCTCGGCATGCTCGGCATCGCGCGCCAGGCGCCGCGCATGTTGCTGGACCCTTCCGGGCCTTTGTCCGTTCCCCCACACTACTGGCTTGCCGCGGCGCCCTGGCTACTGCGTTTCATCCGGGCATCCGCGCCGGAAAACGTGGCGGCCATTTCTTCGGCACTCAAGCAGTTGCTGGTTCCCGCCCTGGATTGCCATCAGCAAGTCATGCATGACCTGGGCGAAAGCAGCCTGATACAGGCCACGGGCCAGCTTCATGTTTATCCCGATGCCAAGGCGGCAGCCAAGGACAGCGGCGGCTGGGCGCTGCGGCGCCAGCATGGCATACAGTTTGAAGAGTTGGACAGTGACCAAATACATAGCCTGGAACCCCAAATCGGCGCGCACTACAAGCTAGGCTATTTCATGCCCGACCAGTGCATGGTCGTCAATCCCTTGCGGCAAGCCCAGGCGATTGCCGCGGCCTTGGCTGCACGCGGTATAACGTTCGTGCGCGATGAAGCGCTGGCCCTCCACCTTGAAGGCAGGCGTGTCACCGGCGTCGTCTGCCAGCAAGGCAGCTATATGGCTGACCACCTGGTCGTATGCGCAGGGGCGTGGTCCGCAAGACTGCTGAAAAAACTGGGTTACCGGGTCCCACTGGAAACGCAGCGGGGCTATCACTTGACGCTGACTGGCAGCGGCATCAATCTGCGTCGGCCGGTGGTTGCCGCCGACCGAAAGATTTTTGCAACACCCATGGAAACCGGCTTGCGACTTGCAGGTACCGTCGAGTTTGGCGGATTGGACCGCCCGCCGACACAGCGACGGGCTCAGCTGTTGAAAAAATACGGAAAGCTGATTTTCCCTGAACTGAATGAAAATGCACAAGCACAGTCATGGATGGGACACCGCCCCTGCCTGCCCGACTCCCTGCCCGTCTTGGGCTCCGCGCGGGCATTCGACGGGCTCTGGCTTAATTTCGGCCACGGACACCTGGGGCTGACCATGTCCGCGATCAGCGGTGAGCTTGTGGCCAAGGCCATGCTGGGGCAAGCAACGTCGGTCGACCTGGCCCCATATGCGATAGAGCGGTTTGGGTCGCGGGCTTAATGGCTCCTCTCCTCCCTTACTCGGGCCTACTCCCTTTGAGGGTGATGCGATGCATCACTCGCCTGAAGCCATGATAGTCATTGATAGGGTTATGCATCGTGCAACGATTGTCCCAGAAAGCAATGGCGTGCCGCGTCCAGGCAAAGCGGCACGTGAATTCGGGCTTGACTTGGTGTTGGAACAGGAATGCCAGGATGGGTGCGGACTCTTCGTCGCTCATTCCCTTGATTCCCGCCGTGTGGGCGATGTTGACATACAGGCTTCTACGCCCGGTCTCCGGATGAGTACGAACGATTGGATGCTCGGCGATGTACTGCTGTGGCGCCTCTTCCTTACCCGCCGTGCGGATGCGGTCTTCGCGCGTGCGTGAGACATCGGCTTTGGCCGACGTACTGATGCCGGTCAATCCGTCGAGCAGGCGCTTCATTGTGTCGGACAACGTGTCATAGGCCATGTACTGGTTGGCGAATAACGTGTCGCCACCATACGGGGGCACTTCCCGGGACAGCAGCATCGAGCCCATCGGCGGCTCCTCCAGATATGTCGTATCTGAATGCCAAATCCCCCCGAAATTGACCGTTTCGGTTTCCAGTTTCTTGACCTCGATGATTTGTGGAAAATCATCCAGGCCCTTCACGAAAGGGTATTCGACTGGCTCGCCCATCGCTTCGGCAAAATCGAGGAATTGCCTCGGCGTGAGGTTTTGATCGCGAAAGAAGATGACCTGACTATCGAGCAAGACTTGGCGAATCGCCTGAGCCTGGGAGGCTTCCAAGGGAGTGCCCAGGTCGACCCCTGAAATTTCGGCGCCCAATGCGCCTGCGGTTCTCTGTACGTTCATTTTTTAAGCCCTCTGAATGCACCATGTGGATATCGGAATGCCCGAGAACGAAACGCATTGTCAAACAACAAAGGATCATCCTCAAACGATTTCTATATTACGAATTAAATACCATTTAAATTCATTATATAGAAATATAAATGATTTGGCCTGGCGCCTCGAAGCCCGAGGCCATGAAGGTTGGTCCAAACAGACTGGCTGTGCTTTACCTATCGTCAGGCTGAAACGCCAAATCATCGTCCCCACTCTCTTTTTGCTCAAACTGGCTCTTCAACATTTCATAAATGTGCAAGGTCAGTGGACTGATCGTATCGGCGCGCGTTCACATGGAATACGTCACCGACCGCAAGGGCGGCAGCCCCTATGCATCGCCCAGCACCCGCATATCGGCCCCCAGGAGCTCCACGCTCCGGGCCGTCACGCCCAACCCTGCTCGCACTGCAGCTTTAATGCCTACCAGGGTCGGCGCCAGATAATTCAAACGCCACTTCAATTTTGTCTGCCCTAACGCTTCCAGCGCAATTTTCCGGAAAATACTGGGCTCATCAGCCAAGATCAAGGGCACGGCAGCGCGCTTATTATGAACATAGTCGGCCGCGCAGATCCACGCGGTAGGCGAAAATAATTATCTATATGAGCGCCAAGACGATGGCTCGCAACCCGGCGCCGCAACACTGATCGGATTCGTCTTCCAATCGTTCAACCTGTTTCCGCACCTAAGCGTCAGGGGCAATATTACGCTCTCGCCTATCAAGGTCGGGGGCCACAGCAAAGACGCCGCCTATGCGTTGGCCGAAGAACTGCTGGCAAAAGTGGGCTTAAGCGAAAAGGCCGACGCCGTGCCTGTCAACCTGTCGGGCGGGCAACAACAACGCGTCGCCATTGCCCGTGCGCTGGCGCAAAAGCCGCCGCTTATCCTGTTCGACGAACCCACCAGCGCACTGGACCCTGAAATGGTGGGTGAAGTGCTGCACGTCATGAAGGATCTGGCCTCTGATGGCATGATTATGGTCTGCGTAACCCACGAGATGAACTTCGCCAAGGATGTGGCTGATCGCATCTGGTTCATGGACCAGGGCCAGATCCTGGAAAAATCCACTCCGGCCGAGTTTTTCTCGGCGCCCAGGCACGAGCGTGCCCAAAAGTTCCTGGCCGATATCCTTCACTGACAATTTTAATGACGGCAGGCGTGTTTATCTGGAAGGCGTTCGCTTGCTTCAATCCCGGCTCGATTGTCCCAATTCCTAGGTCGCCGGCGTATACATGCAGATCACGTACCAACGCTCAGTGGCGCACGTAGCTTACGCAGCAGTGCCACCGCGCTCTGCGCCGTAATCCGTCCTGTCTTTGGGTTTTCCGAGGGTATGTTCTGGATTTCCATGGAAAGCAGCGCCGAATCAGACACGACCTCAATACGATGTGTGTTGCGTTCCAGGCTTGGGTCCGCCCAGACTTCAAGCAATGTCTTGTCCGGGCCAACGCCTGCGAGCGATACGCTGACGGCCACGTTAAGATTGGCGGGGAATCCAGACGCCGCTTCGCGCGCCGTGCCGGAAAAGATCAGCGTGGGCTCCTTCAGGCTCATCACATCGATATTCTGCCTTTCCAGAAACGGCGCACCCACAAAGCCCCTGGCCGGTTTGCGCGAGATCATTTTTACTGAGTGGATCTTACCTTCGGCAGCGCCCAGTATGGCATCAAGCCCCAGAATCGCTCCCGAAGGAACCAGAATTTGTCCCTTATGCGCCTGCGCCAGATCGATCAGCTCGGGGTGCGCCAACAACGCGCCGCTGCTCAGGCTTACGACTTTTTTTCCGGCTTTAAGAAACGGAGTGGCAATGCGGGGCAACAGATGAGCGGGCGCGCATTCGATCACAATGTCGCAATACTGCTCGAGCTCGTCCAGCAGTACGAAGCGAGGCGGCGTCTGGCCCTGCCAATCGAACTCGGGTGGAGATTCAGGGCTCCTCACACCGACTGCAACAAGCCGTATGCCTTCAACGCCGCGGGCAAGCTGGCTTGCAATTGAACGGCCTATGGCGCCAAAGCCCGCCACTCCTACATGTAAATCTTCCATCTGCTGAGTCCCTGTTCGAGAAAAATCGTCCGGCCCTATCGCCGGTGAACTTCATTCTATGAAAGGGGAACAAAAGGGACAAACGATTTGTTGTCGCCACAGCGATTAGCGCAACTAATGACTGGGTGCCCTGCCGACCTCGTTCAACACCCAGGAGCGGAATTTCTTTATGGCCACGTGCTTGGGTGATGAGGTGCGCGTCAGCAGGTAGTAATCTCCGGCGCTGCGCACGGGCTCTATGTTGGGCAGCAAAACTTCAAGCTCGTTGCGGCCCGGATAACCTCGCAGCAGCACCTCGGGAATCAGCGCAATGCCTTTCTGATCCAGCGCCGCCCCGAGCGAAATATAGAAATGCCCGTACTCCGGTTCGTGCCCGGACGGCTTGTATTCCGTTCCGTGGGCCTTCAGCCATTCCCGCCATGCATTGGGGCGACTTGCCGTATGCACCAAAGATGCCGTCTTGAAGTCGGCCACATTGCGGATAGCCGGTTGGGTGGCATACCAGGCCTTGGACACCACGGGCACCATCACGTCGTGGAACAGCAGGTCGGCCTCGATGTCAGTCCACCTTTCCAGCATGACCAGGTCAACGGCGGGAAAATGTTCCGGATAGCGTTGCCCCGGCAGCTTGCCCACACGCAGCGCGACATCGATATTGTCGGACTGCATGTCGGCTGGCCGGATATCCGACACAACGCGCACCTCGATATCGGGATGCTGGGATGTGAACGACGCAAGCCTTGGCATGAGCCAGAGCGTGCCGATAGTGGGTATGGTACTGACCGTAAGCGTTTGCTGGTGATTCGGGCTGGTCAGGTCGCATATTGCCTTTTCCAGGCCCTCCAGCAGCACATGGCAGGCTTCATAAAACTGTTGCCCCGCAGCGGTGAGCTCGATATAACGGGCGTGCCGGATAAACAGCCGCGCTCCAAGGAACTCTTCAAGCTTGCGAATCTGCAAGCTGATCGCTCCCTGCGTCACGAACAACTCTTCGGCTGCCTGCGTAAAAGAAAGATGTCGGGCCGCCGCTTCGAAATAGCGCGTAGCCAACAATGGGGGAAGGCGTCTGCTCATGGGTCCGTGGGTGGATCTGCCCGAAGGCGTGCGAGTCTGTCATTAGCCGGGCTAATAGCATCGCATACTTTAAATCGTTTGTCCCCCACCACGCTACTGACTACCATGAAATGCGCACCTCGCAATGCCCGACATCGGGCCACTGCCGCCGTTCATCAAAAAGGAGTCAAGTGATGGTCAGCAAGGAAGAAAAGAGTACGATGCGTGAGCGATTCCTAAAAGTCGACACGTCGAACGCCGCCGATGTACTGGATGAAATGGGCTATCCCGACCAAGGGTTGGCGGCAGCGTTCCAGCGCCAGACAGGTTCAGCGCGCCTGGCGGGGTGGGCATACACGATACGCGGACAAATGACGCCCTACGGGTTCGGCGGGGACGCCGATAAAATGAGAGCCTGCGCGGCTCTGGCCGACGGCGACGTATCGGTATGGTCCGGCGACGGGGACGGCATCTGCTACTTCGGCGAACTGATCTCCATCGGCATGAAGGAAAAAGGCAGCGTCGGCGCCATCGTCGACGGCGGGCTGCGCGACACCAATTGGATCAATGCGCTGGGTTTTACGGTTTTTGGGCGCTTTCGCACTCCGGTGCAGTCCATCAGCCGCTGGAAAGTCAACGCATGCAACGTGCCCGTCTACATGCAAGGCGCCACGGGCCGGCGCGTGGCCGTCCATCCGGGCGACTTTATTCTGGGCGACGATGACGGCGCCTTAGTGATCCCCCAAGCTATCGTACGAGAAGTACTGGAAAGGTCTGAACGGCTGACCGAGCAGGAAGTCGCCATCCGTCGCAGCCTGAGCGAAGGCATGTCGCTGGCCGAAGCTCTCGAAAAATACGGCCACGTCTAGGCGCGATCCGGACGAGGCCAGGTCTCGAAAAGCAAGCACGGGCGAACATAGGCCCAGCCACGCCCGCCACCCACCGGAGGAGACAAGCATGCAAAACCGATTCAAAAAAAACCTGAAAACCATATCCAAGGGCAGTCTGATCGCTTTGGCGCTCGGCGTGGCCAGCGCCGCGCATGCATGGCCTGAACGCGCCTTGAAAATGATCGTGCCCTTTCCCGCGGGCGGCATCAATGACACAGTAGGCCGACTGACCGCCACCTACCTGGGCGAAGAACTTGGCGCGACCATCGTAGTCGAAAATCGGGCGGGGGCTGGCGGCACGATCGGCACCATGGCGGCGGCAAGCAGTCCGGCAGACGGCTACACCCTATTGCTGGGCGCCAGCAGCACCGTTGCCGTCGCACCCAATCTGTACAAGAACCTTGGCTACGCACCGGAAAAAGACCTGGTGGCCCTGGGCGGAATCGGTTCAGCCGCCAGCGCGCTGGTGGTCGCGTCCAACTCCAAATGGAATAGCCTGGAAGAACTGATCGGGGCGGACAAACAAGCCCCGGGCACCATCGACTACGGTTCAGCCGGCGCCGGTACCAGTCATCATATAAAAACCGAATTGCTCAAGCTGCGCACCGGCACAAAATGGATGCATATACCCTATCGGGGCGGCGCTCCGGCCATGTCCGATCTGATGGGTGGGCAGATCGATTTTCTGCTGGAACCCGTGCCGACCGCCTTGCCCTACGTGCAGTCCGGACGCATCAAGGCGCTGGGCGTCACCACCCGGCAACGCAGCGCCGTGCTGCCCGATGTAAAGACTTTTCACGAGCAAGGCATCAGCGACTACGATGCCACGCTATGGTTCGGTGTTTTCGCACCGGCAGGCGTAGAAGGCGACATTGCCAAGAAGCTGGGCGACGCCATGCAGCGCGTCTTTGCGCGCGGCGCGGTCAAGCAGGACTTTGAAAAACGCGGGCTGGATACATTCAGCGGATCTCCCGAGCAATTCAAGGATTTCGTCACCGCCGAGATCAAGCTCTGGGGCGACGTGATCAACAAGGCCGGCATACCGGTTCAATAATCAATCTTCCACCGGACTCGCCGGACGCCCCCAGTCGGCCCAGATTTTGGCAACAGCCGCATAGTCTTCACGGCCATAGCCGGAACGCAGGCCGATATCGTACGCGGTATGGGCGCCTTGAATGGCGAACAAAGGCACTTGCAACGATTGGGCAAGTTCCAGGGCCAGCACTGAATCTTTGCGGGCGGCTTCCAACGGCATGCCGCCTTCGTAGTTGCCCTGCATGATGCGTTCCGCATAACGGTGAGTAAGCGGGCGATGCAGCCCCATTTGCTTGTCGGCGAGCAGGCCGACCAGTTTCTCGCAATCCACGCCCGCTGCCGTGGCCATGGACCCTGCTTCTGCCACAACCACCATCACGGCATGAGCGACCGCGTTGTTGATGACCTTGGCCGCCGCCCCCGCTCCGGGCGGGCCAAAGTAAATGCGCTTGTCCGAGATCGCCGCCAGCACATCTTCACATGCCTTCAGCGCCGCGTCCTCTCCGCCCACGAGCAGCATGGCCGACCCGGCGGCCATCTGGCTGACGCCCGCCATGATGGATGCATCGACCATGGCGATGCCAAACTTCGCCAGGATGCGGGCACTTGCGTGAATGTCAGCGGGATTCACTGTGCTGGTTTCAACGACCACCGCATTTGCCGACAAATGCGGTGCGATCTGCGCAAGCACCGCCTGCGAAGCGGCTGGACTGGGCAGGCACAGCACAACGACTTCTGTGCCAGCCAAGTCTTCAGGCCTTTGAATCGATTCGGCTCCCAAGGCGCTCTGCGCCTTGCTCACCGCGTCCTGATCGAGGTCCGCGACTTGCAGTGAAAACTGCCCGGCAATCCGTTCGGCAACCAGGTAGCCCATATTGCCCAGCCCATACAGGGCGACTTGCTTTGCGCTCATAACCGTTTCCTATCGCTTATTCAGTCCAGGGCTGCTCTGCCCACAATTTTTTGAAACGTTCGTCAGATGCCGTCAGGCGTGCACGCCATTCATCACCATTCAGATAGTCCATTTCCGTGAACTGCTGCTGCATATGCTTCTGAAACTCCGGCTCTGCCGCTACTCTCTTGAGCGCCTCGCGCAGTACGGTTGTGACCTCTTCCGGTATGCCCTTGGGCCCCACCACACCACGCTCGGAAGCGAAAACCAGGTCTATGCCCTGCTCCTTGAAGGTGGGCACGTCGGGTGCAAGCGGCGAACGCTTTTCACTGGCTTGCCCGAGAATACGGACGACCTGGCCGTTATAAGGCATGGCCTCGCCCAGGTTCATGCCGCCCACGTCGGTATGTCCGCCCAGCAAGGCATTGCGCAGCGGGCCCGCGCCGTTGAACGGCACATGGTTCAGCTGTACGCCTGTTGCCTGCTCGAACAGGACAAGAGCCAGGTGATCGTCAGTGCCCACCCCTGTGGAACCGTAGCTGATGGCTTCGGGGTCCTTGCCCGCCTCATCGATCAAGGCCTTCATCGATTTGTAGGGCGAATCCAGCTTGACACTGAATGCGCTTGGATCGCGAACCAGGTTGGCCAAATAGGTAAAGCTGTCTAGCGTGAAGCCCGCATCGCGCTCGATGGGCAGGCTGACCAGGCCCGGCATGTTCGTCATGCCCAGCGTATAGCCGTCAGGCTTGGCGCGTCCAACGTAGGAAAGCCCAATAGCGCCTGATGCACCCGGCTTATTGATGACCGTCACAGTCTGCCCCAGGTCTTCCTCAAGATACTTGGCCAGGGTGCGCGCCGTCAGGTCGGTGCCACCGCCCGGTGCGAAGCCGACGATCAGCTCGATGGGCCTATCGGGCCAGGCAAAAGCGCTACCCGAAGCGACCAGCGCCACGCCGAACAGTGCTGCAGTCAGGGATTGTTTGAGTTTCATTCGTCTCTCCGTTCTGTTATTACAGTGCCATGCTTTTTGCATGCGTGCCAAAAAATACACTTTTCACCTGGCTATAAAGCCGTAGGCCGTGCAAGCCTTTTTCACGGCCGATGCCGCTATCCTTGAATCCGCCAAATGGTGTGGCGATATGAGATTGTTTGTAGGTGTTGATCCAGACCGAGCCTGCTTCGATCTCGCGCGCTACGCGCCAGGCCCGGGCATAGTCGCCCGTCCACATGCCGGCCGCCAGGCCGAACACCGTGTCGTTCGCCTGTTCCACGACGTCGGCCTCATCCTCGAACGGCATGGCGACCAGAACAGGGCCAAAAATTTCTTCCTGGGCACTGCGCGATTTGTTTGTCAGGCCGTCGATGATCGTGGGCATATAGAACATGCCTTGATCCAGGGGTCGTTCCTGGGGAGCGTAACCGCCCACCAGAACCTGGCCGCCTTCGCTGCGTGCAAGGTCTACACATCCGGCCACCTTCTGGCGGTGTCCGGCAGAAACGAGCGGTCCCATCTGCACCTGGGGGTCATCGGGCAAACGCACACGCACTTCCTTCGAGCGCTCGACCAGGGCATCAAGCACTTTCCCGTATACGGACTTTTGCACGAATAGTCGGGAACCGGCCACGCAGCTTTGTCCGGCCGACCCGAAGATGCCCGACATGACCCCTGCCACCGCGCGGTCCAGGTCCGCATCGTCAAAAACGATATGAGGCGATTTTCCGCCCAACTCCAGGCCCACGGGAATCAGGCGCTGCCCGGCAATAGCCCCGATTGCACGACCTGTCTCCGTGCCGCCGGTAAAGGACACCATCCGTACGCCGGGATGCTTGACCAGCGCCGCGCCTACATCCTCGCCCAGGCCCGGCAAGGCAATCAGCAATCCTTCCGGCAGTCCCGCTTCGGTGCAGATGCGTACCAGTTCCAACGCAAGCATGGGCGTTTCTTCCGAAGGCTTGATCAGCACGGCATTGCCGGCGGCAAGTGCGGGCGCCGCCTTTTGCGCTTCGTTCATGATGGGGGAATTCCACGGCGTGATGCATGCGACCACGCCATAAGGCTCGGCCAGCGCCATGGAAAAGTACTCGCCTCGAGGCGAAGTCACTTCGTTCTGCCAGGTCTCGCACACGGCGGCGTAGTAGCGGAAGTGCCCGGCTGCGGCGTTTACCATATTGATGCATTCGGCTAGCGGCTTCCCGCTGTCTATCATCTGCAAATGGGCAAGTTGATCGCGCTCGGCCGAAATCCGCCGACCTATTTCATACAGGACCGTGGCTCGCTGGTCGGGACGAAGGCCGCGCCAGGGTTTGTTGCGAAACGCGTCCCAGGCCACGCCAACAGCCGTATCGACATCTTGCGGGGTAGCGCGAACCACCGTGCCCGCGATGCTGCCGTCGGCGGGATTGATGGATGTGATGACGCCGGAAGTACTGGCGTCGTCCCGCACAATGCTGCCGATTCGAAAGGGTTTGATGGGTTGAGCGGCCATGGCTGTAGCGTCTCCGGGAAGCTGGTCTTGAATAAACGCTATGGTGTCCGATACCATTCATAG
>JAKFDW010000043.1:0-3601 GCA_036675955.1 Orrella sp.
TTGCGCGTTGTGTCGGTGATTTTCAAGCCGCCCAGCATCCGGGCGACTTCATTGATGCGCCCGCGTTCGTCCAGGGCCTCAATCAGCGATATCGTGCTTGTGCCGGTTGTGGACTTCTTGACTTCGTAATGATGCATGCCGCGGGCCGCCACCTGCGGGAGGTGAGTGACGCAAAGCACTTGATGGCGTTCGCCCAGTTCGCGCAGCAGCCTTCCGACCACTTCCGCCACGCCGCCGCCTACCCCGGTGTCGACTTCATCGAAGATCAGCGTGGGTACGCGCGCCGCCTGGCTTGCTATGACGGAAAGGGCCAGGGAGATGCGTGCCAGTTCGCCGCCGGAAGCCACCTTGGCCAATGGCTTGGGACGCGTGCCGGCGTGGCCTGCCACAAGGAATTCGACAGACTCGTTGCCGTGCGCCGATGGTTCGGAGGCGGTAAGCCTGACGTCGAACACGCCGCCTTTCATGGCCAGGGTCTGCATGGCGTCGGTAACGTGCCTGGTTAGGGTTGCGCTGGTTTTCCGGCGTGCCGTGGTGAGTTGTCCCGCGAGTGATTCGTATTGTTTACACGATTCTTCTGCTTGCCTTTCCAGCGCCTCGATGTCGCCAGCGTTTCGGCTGTCGGCAAGTTGCGTTTGCCAGGACAATTGCAGCGCCGGGAGTTCTTCCGGTTCGACCTTGAACTTACGAGCCATGTCGAAAATCGCGGAAAGGCGCTGTTCGGCATGCGCCAGGCCGGCGGGGTCGAGTTCCAGCTTGTCCAGGTAACTGTTCAGGTCGGATACCGCTTCGGCGCTGGCAATACGCGCCGATTCTATTGATTCGTACACCCCCTGCAGTTGATTGTCGTGCCGCAATAACTGGCGTATCTGGTTAGACGCGGCATTTAATGCATGCTGTGCGGAGCCGTCTTCTTCGCTGAGCGCGGCAAGAGCCTGCGTGGCGCCGTCCAGCAGCGCCTGCGCGTGCGCCAGGCGGTTGTGATCGTTGGTGATGGCGTCCCATTCATCTTTTTTCAGGGCCAGGCGCTCGAGTTCGGACAATTGCCATTCGAGCCGCTCGCGTTCTTCCTGGAGTATGGCGGCATTCTGTTGAGCCGCTGTCAGTGTTTTTTGCGCCTGCTGCCATTGCTGCCAGGCTTGCTGGACCTGCCTCAGCAAAGGCAAATGGCCGCCTTGCGCGTCGAGCAGGTCGCGTTGACTGGACGTTTTCAGCAGGCTTTGATGGGCATGCTGGCCATGGATGTCGACCAGTTGCTCGCCCAGGTGCCGCAGTTGCCCAAGCGTGACGGGCAGGCCATTGATGAAGGCTCTGCTGCGCCCCTGGTTGTCGAGGACGCGGCGCAATACCAAAGCGTCATCGGTATCGAATTCATGCTCCTGCAGCCAGGCATGCAGTGAATCGGGCGGATCGAACACGGCCGAAATATCGGTTCGGCTGGCCCCTTCGCGCAGTACACTGATATCGCTACGGGCCCCAAGGGTGAGCGAAAGGGCGTCGATAAGTATGGATTTGCCGGCCCCTGTTTCCCCGGAAAAAACAGTGAATCCGGTTTCGAACTGGATTTCGGCCTGGTCCACAATGACAAAATCGCGTATGTGCAAGGTACGCAGCATGTATTATTCGACCTCGTCTGAGAGTTGCGGCATGTGGTTCCAATACAGTTTCCGGCGTAGCGTCGAGAAAATGCTGTAACCCGTAGGGTGGACGAAACGGACTGTGTGCTGGGCGCGACGTACATCGATGCAGTCGCCGGGTTGGCAGTCGGACCAGGTTTGCATGTCGAAGTGGACGCTGGCGCCTGATTCGACCCGGCCCAGGGCTGTGATGGTAAGGCTCAGTGTGCCGGTGTCCGGCAGGACGATAGGGCGGTTTGAAAGCGTTTGCGGCGCCACGGGCACGAGCAAAATGGCGTTCAGTTGCGGGTGCACGATAGGGCCATTGGCAGACAGGGAATAAGCCGTGGAACCGGTCGGTGTAGCCACGATCAGGCCGTCGGCGCGCTGGCTGTACATGAAGACGCCGTCGAGTTCGACCCGGACTTCTATCATGCCGCCGCGGCCGGCCCGGTTGAGCACCACGTCGTTTACCGCCAGGCCCGAGAACATGATATTGCCGTCGCGCACGACACGGCTTTCAAGCAGCATGCGTTCTTCGATTTCGAAATTGCCTTTCAGCACGCTGGCCAGGGCGTCGTTGGCGCTGTGCAGGGGAATGTCGGTGATGAACCCGAGGCGGCCGTGGTTGATGCCGATAAGCGGCACGCGGGTGACCGCCAACTGCCGAGCCGCACCCAGCATGGTTCCGTCGCCGCCCATGACGACGGCCAGGTCGGCTTGCTGCCCTATGGCGGCGTAATCGGCGATGGTGTGTTCGGTGAGGCCGGTGTT
This sequence comes from Orrella sp., assembly GCA_036675955.1. Taxonomy (GTDB): domain Bacteria; phylum Pseudomonadota; class Gammaproteobacteria; order Burkholderiales; family Burkholderiaceae_B; genus Pollutimonas. The sequence continues at coordinate 2,391 of JAKFDW010000043.1, forward strand.
TGTGGCGGTATCGGCTTCTATGAGCACTTTGCACCCGGCCGCATGCAGCGTGGCGGCAAGTTTGCGCAAAGGTGCATCGAGCCCGCTGTCTTGATGCCTGCCGATGAGCGCAACGGTTTTGAAGTGCATAAGGTAGACACCTTGGTGATTGATGGAATAATAGGGATTAATTGATTATATGGTCCCTGCAGCAACATGGCTGTAGGTACAAAAACCACTTTTTATAACGTTACCCGAAATATAGTCATGGATGATCGAGCCAACGCACTCTTGAAAGCGCTGATAGAACGCTATATTGCGGACGGACAGCCGGTGGGCTCCCGCACCTTGTCGAAGATGTTCGATTTGTCGCCTGCGACTATCCGCAATGTCATGGCGGATCTCGAAGACCTGGGGCTCATTCATAGTCCCCATACTTCGGCCGGCCGCATACCGACCCCCAAGGGCTACCGCATGTTTGTTGATCGCCTGCTTGCAGTGCAGCGCTTCGAGGTGCTTCCCGCGAGCCATATCCGCCAGATTCTGCCGGCGGCTGAACCGGGCCGGGCCGTCACGGCTGCTGCTGCGCTGCTGTCGAACCTCTCGCAGTTCGCCGGGGTGGTGCTTGCGCCCAAGCGCGCCCAGATCTTCCGCCAGATCGAATTCATCCGCCTGTCCGAAAAACGGGTTCTGCTCATTATTGTCACTCCCGATGGCGACGTGCAGAACCGCATTCTTTTCGTGGCGCGCGACTACCTGGAACAGGAACTGATCGAAGCCAGCAACTTCTTCAATCAACACTTTGCCGGCATGTCTTTCGATCAGGTCCGCCTGGCCATTACCGATGAACTATCGTCGCTGCAGGCCGATATTTCTCGCCTGATGCAGGCCGCGGTCGAAGCCGGCACGGCAACCACCGATGCCGACGACAGCCTGGTCATCTCGGGCGAAAGCAAGCTGCTGGATATTTCCGAGATCGCCTCCGACATGGATCGCTTGCGGCGCATGTTCTCATTGTTTGAAAAAAAGACCGATCTCCTCCAGTTGCTCGACGTTTCCAGTCGAGCTCAGGGCGTGCAGATCTACATCGGCGGCGATTCGCGACTGATGCCGGTGGACGATGTCTCGGTCATTACCGCGCCTTACGGGGTGGACGGCAAGATCGTCGGAACGCTGGGCGTCATAGGCCCGTCGCGCATGGCATACGAACGTGTCATTCCCATCGTGGACAT
>JAKFDW010000044.1:0-1673 GCA_036675955.1 Orrella sp.
GACATTGCCGCCGGAGAAACTGCAGTTCCTGCAACGGGTGCCGCATATCGATTCGGTCAGCGGCAGCGGGCTGGCGACCGTGCATTACCTGTTCCGCGGCGATTGGGGCGGAACCTCCTTCTATCGGCATCGGCGTAGCGGTTTCGAGTACGTCGACGAGGGACGCAGGGAAGAGTACTTCCGTTGCCTGGAGGGCGAAAGTCGCGGTAGCGATGTTCCGAATGCAGGCTATATCGACGAAGACACGACGTTGTTCAAACGGATTGCGAAGGTGGAAGGCGTGTTCAACCGGATGGTGGTTTATCGACGGAACTCACTGCATTCCGGCAGCATCGACAATGCCCATATCCCTCCCGCTGATCCACTGACGGGAAGATTGTCCATCAATACCTTCATCGATGTGGTGCCTGACGCGAAGCAGGCCAGGCATGAACTTTGAAGCGCCTCGCCACCGCCGGTGCCAACATGGCAAGCTGACCGTGGCGGCGGATATCGAATCGATGGCGGGCCATCGGCTGGCGATCAGTGAGGGCGGTTATGGAGCCGTCCCAGTCCACATGCCCAGATTCGCAAATCTTGCTGCCGAAGCCATGGAGAAGAGACCGGGGAACCGGTGATGGCTTCATTCTTAAGCTATTGTTTGTCAACGCATTCTGCGCTGCAGCAGGCTTTTTCAGGGGGCGCTGGTTAAAGTGCGATCTCCCATGGGCTGGGCTGAGGCGGAATGTGAAAACGGGTCTTTTTAGCGGTTGGCCTTTTTTTTGTGACCGGAATGGTAGCGCTAACTTTTTTTATGGTGGAGGGCCTTTCCAGTGACTCTGACCGCCGGTATCGATGCGGGTACGCAGAGCGTCAAAGTGGTGGTTTACGACGATGAAGCCCGTTGCGTCGTTGCATCAGCCAGCGCGCCGCTGGAACTAACCAGCGGCGATGACGGCACCCGCGAACAGCATCCCGATGCATGGGTGACAGCAGTCCAGGCATGCTTCAGCGGCATCGACGCCGCTCTGCGACGTAGCATCAAGGCGCTCGCTGTATCGGGACAGCAACATGGATTTGTGCCGATCGGCGCAGACGGCGAAGTGCTGGCGCCGGCAAAACTCTGGTGCGATACCAGTAGCACCGCCGAATGCCTTGAAATCACGGACGCGGTGGGTGGGACGGAGCACTGCATCGCGTTGGCGGGTAATCCGATTCTGGCCGGATACACCGCCTCCAAGCTGCCATGGACACGCAAACACCGACCGGAGGTGTACCGCCGACTGGCAAAGATCCTGCTGCCGCACGACTACCTGAATTTCTGGCTCACCGGCGAAGCATTCTGCGAACACGGCGATGCATCCGGCACCGGTTGGATGGATGTGCGCAGGCGGCAATGGTCGCCCGCGCTTCTGCATGCGATCGATCCGCACCGGGATCTCATGTCGTGCTTGCCGCCGTTGGTCGCCACCGGGACAACGTTTCCGATGCGCGCGGAGCGCGCGGACGAACTTGGCCTGCCGCGTGACGCCCTTGTGGCGGTGGGCGGCGGCGACAACATGATGGCAGCGATCGGTACCGGGTGCGTGGTGCCGGGCAGGCTGGCGATGAGCCTGGGAACCTCGGGCACGCTGTTCGCCTATTCGGACGCGCCCGTAATCGATCCGGCAGGCGGCTGGGCGGCGTTCTGTTCG
>JAKFDW010000045.1:0-28934 GCA_036675955.1 Orrella sp.
GCTTCCCCTAAAAAGCGTAAAATACTACGTCCCCGGATTTAGACCACAGTATTGGAAGCAACCCATCTTGAACACGAAAAGAAGCAAACGCTGGAATGGCAATTTAGATTCATTAGGCGCGGATTTCCTGAAAGACGTCATCGAAAAAATGGAATCCTATGGCCCCAACGTGCAGTTCGAACTCCCCGGCAACGCACAGCGCCCGAATTACCAGGTCATCAACAATGCCGGAAAGAAAATGGCATTCGACAAGAAAAACCTGTTGATGAGCCTGAACTCCGATGGCAATGTCAGCGACACGCTATCGGCCGTCTTTACACTTGAAGCCGTCAAGGCCGCAATGAATGGCGGCGGCGCCAAGACTGCCACACGGGCACGCGCAAGCCGGCCCAGCACTTCGGCCAGCAGCACCCGCAGCAGCTACGCACCGGTAGCTCAGGTCATCGATACCGTCGAGCATGACAAGTACGCCTACTTCAAGGCCAACCGTGAATACTTGCCCGAAGGCATACAGAAGCATTCGGCCGAGATCAGCACGCTCATGAAGAATGGCATGTCCGCTGAAGAGGCTTTCAACGAAATCATCGCGCAGCATTTTTAGATCTACCAGCCGGCACTATATTGCCGGCATTTTTTTCTCCCACCCGGACTCCCCGCGCATGACCATCGAAAGCTTTATCCCAGGCAAAGACGCCTCCCTTGAATCCACGATCAAGACCATGCGGGAGAAGCTGGAGGCACGCGGCTTCCGCCTGAATGAATCGTCATTGCTGCATGAAGTCGACGGAATCTGGTCGACCCATATGAAAGACGACGACTGCCCCATGCTGTTCTCCAACGGCAAAGGGGCAACGGAGCTGGCGGCACGTGCCAGCGCCTATGGGGAGTTCGTTGAACGCCTGGGCACGCATTATTTCTGGACCCACTTCTATCTGGGCGAAACGCGGGCCAACCGCCCTTTCGTTCATTATCCGCAAGAGCGCTGGTTCGAACCAGGCAAGGATGGGAGCTGGCCGACGGAACTGTTGAACCCGGAACTCCATGCCTTCTACAATCCCGACAGCGATATCGACGCTGAAGTGCTGGTCGACCTGAACTCCGGCAACGTCGAACGCGGTATTTGTGCGCTGCCCTATACCCGCCTGCGCGATGGCGCCCAGACCTTCATTCCGGTCAATATCATCGGTAACCTGTACGTCAGCAACGGCATGGCGGCCGGCAACACCATGATGGAAGCGCGTACTCAGGCGCTGTCTGAAATCTTTGAGCGCAGTGTCAAATACCGCATCATCAGCGAAGGGCTTAGCCTGCCTGAAGTGCCCGACGATGTCATAGCGCGCTATCCGAATATTCAGGCGGGTATCGCGGGCTTGCGCAAGGCCGGTTTCGGTATTCTGGTCAAGGATGCATCGTTGGGCGGCCTATATCCCGTCATGAACGTGACATTGGTGCATCCCAAAGATCAAGGCATATTCTCCAGCTATGGGGCACACCCGCGCTTCGAGATCGCACTCGAGCGCGCAATGACGGAACTCCTGCAAGGCCGCGCCCTCGATTCGCTGGAAGGCTTTCCGGAACCGGGCTTCGACATGAGCGAAATCAATGCCGTGTCCAACCTGGAAATCCATTTCGTGGACTCCAGCGGCGTGATCAGCTGGAATTTCATGCGCGACACACCCGACTTTGCCTTTGCCGACTGGAATTTCAGTACCAGCACGCAAGAAGATTATGAGTGGCTGGTCAATTGCATACACGCGGAAGGCAAGGACATCTATGTGTCGGACTTTTGCGAGCAAGGCGCTTACAGCTGCCGTATCCTGGTGCCGGGCATGTCGGAGATCTATCCGGTTGAAGACCTGGACTGGGAAAACAACAGTATCGGCAATGCCATCCGGCCCGCGCTGGTACGGCTGGCCGACCTGACCGACGCGGAAGCCGCTGCGCTGCTCGCCGATCTCCAGACCATGAACTTGAACGATGAGCGTCCGCTGTGGGAAATCCTGGGACTGGCGATTCCGGCGGGAACCCCATGGAAGCAATTGCGCATCGGCGAACTGAAGACCTTGCTGGCTCTCGCCATCGGCGACGAGGAAGCCACGCGCGAAGGCTGCGACTGGATACATCACTTCAATGACCTGGAACCCCGGCGCCGGCTGGTATACCGCTGCATCGAAAGTATCCTGAACGTGGACAATGCCAATGACTACCGCCGCTCGCTGGTGATGATGTATGGCGCCGAAACAGTCCGTCAGGCCGAAGCTCTGTTGGATCGCAGCGAGCGTTTCTTCGGACTGGAGGCGCTGGGCTCCGACATGCAAGGCAGCGCCATGCATCAAACCTTGCTGGCCGCCTACGACAAACTCTTTGCCTAGCAGTCCAAAAGCGCGTCGACCGGTCTAGACACCCCGCAGGAAGTCCAGCAACTCATCGATTTCCTGCTCGGTATTGAAATAGTGGGGAGACGCCCTGAGCAGCGGCGGCAAATCGCGGCGCTCGGCGTCCAGGCGCGTACCGGAAGGCAGTGTCACGCCCAGGACGATGCCCGCTTTCGCCGCCTGGGCCGCCACGTGCTCGGCGGGCTTGCCATCTATCGTAAAAGACACGATGGCGGACGGCTTGCGGCCCAGATCGCGCATCGCCGCCGTGGGCAGGTCCTGGAGGCCCGCACGCAAGCGGGCCGCCAGCGCTGTACAACGCTCCTGGATGGCTGTCAGGCCTATTCCCATTGCATAGTCCATTGCGGCGCCCAGGCCCATACGCGCAACATAATTGGACTCCCAGGTTTCATAACGACGTGCGCCATCGCGCAGTTCATACCGGTCGCGTTCTACCCAGGGCGCTGAAAAATGATCGATGGTATGCGGCTCCAGCTGCGGCATGAAGCCGCTGCGCACATACAGGAATCCCGTACCCCGGGGCCCGCGCAAGAACTTGCGTCCGGTCGCGGACAACATATCACAATGCAGCGACCGCACATCGACCGGCAACTGCCCCAGCGCCTGGCACGCATCCAGCAAGTAGGCGATTCCATGGTCATGCGCTATCTTCCCGACCTCTGCGGCAGGATTGACCAAGCCGCCATTGGTCGGAATCCAGGTCAGACAGATCAGCTTTACGCGAGAATTGATCATGCGGCGCAAGGCATCCAGGTCGATCTCCCCCGCATCGTCACTGGGAACTACCTGGATCTCTATTCCGATGCGCTGGCGCAAATGCAGGAGCGCCACAAAATTGGCTCCGTATTCCGCCTCGCCGGTCAGGACCACGTCGCCCTCCTTGAAGGGCATGGAATAGAAAGCCATTTGCCAGGCCGCGGTGGCGCTCTCCATGAAGGCGATTTCCTGCGGCACAGCCCCGATCAGCCGCGCCGCAGAATCGTATGCGGCATCCAAGCGTCTTTGCTCCCGCTCGTATGCCTCATAGCCGCCCAGGGCGGCCTCCAGATCAAGATAGTCGCACATAGCGCGGACCGTCGGCGCCGCCATGAGCGAAGACCCGGCGCTTGCCAGGAAAATCCTATCCTGGGCGGAAGGTGTATCGGCGCGTATACGTGCAATATCCAGCATGACCGTTCCTGATTAACCAGGGCGCGTGGCGCCTGGACTAAGACCAATAAGCCAGCCATTTCGGCGCCACCCCATGGAAACGGGCGCCGAAGCGCCCTTGCATGCTGCCGATACGGAAGTGGCAAGCCCCGTTATTTTTTCTTGGCGTCGGCGCTTTGCGAACCGCCCTTGGACGCCGTGGACCCAAAGGGTGAAGCTGGCGCTGCCGGCTTGGGTGCTTGTTTAGGCTTTTTCGCCTCTTTGTTGCCGCGTAATTGACCTTTCGCCATGAAATGCTCCTTGACCTACGATAGTGACTGCCAGACGGCCCCATTAGCATACGCGCAATCGGACACTCGTGGGCGAATCCAATGCAAAAGCGCTTGTTTGGGAGCCCGGGCGGCGGGGGGCGTTACCCGCGGTTTCCCCTCGATAACAATCAATACGGGAAAACCCTTGAAGTCTGTTCCGATACTGTCATCATGTAAGGTCATTCACGCACGCTAGGAGATTGCATGCAACGACGTTACACCCGAACCTTGCCCGCTATCCTGTTGACGCTAGGCCTCAGTACCGGTGCCGCCATGGCACAGCAGGCAGCACCCTCTCAATCGCCGAACGCGCCAGCTGCGGCGCCGGCCGCGAATTTTTCCGATGCACAACTTCAGAAATTTGTTGCCGCATCCCAGAAGGTCGCCATGATCTCCCAGGAATACACGCCCAAGCTTCAGGAGTCCAGTGACGAGGGAACCCGCAACAAGGTATTCAAGGAAGCCGACGAGAAAATGGTCGAGGCTGTCCATGCTGAAGGGATGACGGTCGACCAGTTCAATGGAATGAACCAGGCGATCCAGACCAATCCTCAATTGGTCCAGCGCGTTCAGGAACTAGTCAAATAATCAGGATCCGGATTGCGTTTCGCCAGACCCGGTCTCGCTAGACCGGGTCTCGGCAGACCGGGTCTCGGCAGACTGCGTCTCGCCTGACCGAGCCTCTCCTGAGCGGGTTGCGGTCCAGCCGAGCGCGGCCCCGCCATCGGCGCCGTTTATTGTTCCGCTTATCGTGTTGCCGTTGACCTGGCCGGTATAAGTCGAATCGCCCGCCGTGAAAACAAGTTGCGTGCCAACAAGCCGCGCATCGCGGATCTGCTGTGAGTCGCCGCCATCGCGCAGTATCCCTTCGACCATTTGATAAGTCTGATCCAGCACGAGTTCTTTGTCGCCCAGCCGCCACGTACCGTTCACCTTTGCCGGAACCACCCATTTGTAGGCGGTGCAGAAGTGTGTACACCCGTCTTGCGCCTCGAAGGAATCATCCGGCTGCCAGTCCCCCATGGTGAAAGAGTTCGAGAGGACGCGCGTACCCGGCTTCATATTGAGTATCGTCGGACGTAGTTTGATATTGAGGTCCGGCAGCAGGAAAAGCGTCAGTACCGTGGCGTCGGAAAAATCAGTCTCGAAAATGTCGGCTTGTTCGAAGGTAGCCCTATCTTCAACGCCTTCCAGCCTTGCCGTGCGTTTAGATAAGGCGACCATATTTGCATCGTATTCAATGCCATGGCCCTTGGCGCCGCGCTTGGCGGCCGTGATCACGGTCCTGCCATCGCCCGAGCCCAAGTCTATAAGATAGTCCGTGCTCGTCAACTGGGCTGCATCAAGCATGTGATCGACCAGGACTTGAGAAGTGGGCACCCAGATCACATCTTTGCCCGACTGGCCCACCTTGGGAGTAAAAGCGGAAGCATCCGCCACAATGGTCTGCGCGGGAACGTATTGGTGCAGAGCCACCATGCATAGTGCGGTGGCGATGAAACATTTACGAAGTGTGGTCATCACAGATCTCCTGATCATTCGAAAAGTGTCAGTACTCCATTTCTTCTTCCAGCTTTTTCTTGAAAAACAGTATCGGTATGCCCGAGGCGAGCACTGCAAGGCCAATCAAGCCGGCGACCCCGGTGTACGCAATGCTGGCATAAAGCATGTACAGGCAGGTGCAACAAAAAATAATCGGCGTTATCGGGTAAAAAGGGACCCGGTACGGTAAAACGCGTTCGGGGTGACGCCAGCGCAAAACAAAAAGAGCGATGGCCACCATCAGTAAAAAACCCCAGAAGACCGGCGCGGTATAGTCGACCATGGCCTTGAAACCATCCCGCGTAATGGCTCCGAGCGCTATCAACGCCAACGCGATCAGCGCTTGCATGATCTGGCCATTGGCAGGCGTCTTGCCGCGCCCGTCCCATACTCCCACCCATGACATCACCGTCATATCGCGAGCCATCGCATAGAACACCCTTGCGCCCGTGAATATGGTCGCATTCAGCGTTGAAATGGCGGCGATCACTATGGTCAGGGTCACGATGACTTCGGCCGAAGGCCCAGCCACCACACGCATCATGTTGGCCGCAACGGCATCCGACTCGCGCAAACCTTCGAGCCCCAGCGTGGAAAGCAGCGCGAGGTTAGCAAGAACGTAAAGAGCCACCACGATAGCCGTACCGATCGTAAGGACTTTGGCAATATTCCTGGGAGCATCTTTCAGTTCGCCCGTCAGATAGGCGGCCTCATTCCAGCCTCCATAGGTCAGCAACACAAAAATCATTGCCATGCCCAAGCCGGCGGTTTCGGGCGGCAGGGAAACGGACGCCGCCGGTTCTACAGGGCTCAGCAGTCCGAACACGATAATCCCGGCCACCGCGAGAATCTCGACAAACGTCACCACAATCTGAAGATTCTTTCCTTCGGTAGAGCCTATGATGTTCACCGTGCTCAATGCGATGACGGATGCAGCGGCATAAATTGCCGGCCCATACGGACCAAGCGGCGCAATTTGCGCCGCATAGTCACCGAGCACGAAAGCCACCCCCGCGATGGCCCCGGTTTGAATGACCGTGCATCGGGCCCATCCGAACATCATCGCCACCGATCTACCGTAAGCCCTGGACAGGAAATGGTATTCGCCTCCGGCGTGCGGGTGTGCGGCGGATAATTCGGCATAGCACAATGCGCCGATCAGCGTTATGGCGCCGCCCAGTATCCAGACAAGAACAAACATCGATTCACTGCCGACGTTACTCGCGACGATAGACGGCGTTCGGAAAATACCGATACCGACCACCAGTCCCACCATAATGGTCACGGCGTCGAATACCGACAACGATGCCTGTGGTCTATCGCGATTTTGGTCCGCCATTTGAGCCCCCCGGTTGCGTTGTGACAGCGGCCGCCCTGAGGAGAGATTTCCTAAGGCGCCAGCGCCATCAGCAAGATTCTTGCCGGGCTTGGGCGACCGCGACTCATTCACCGTCGCGGCCCCCAGGCCAGGCAAGATCCGGGCAGGCGATAAGGACTTACTGGAGAACGGGTATGCCGGGCTGGAGCACTATTCCGGATGCCGGCTCCTTCCCGGTTGACGGCTTCCTTGTTGTGCGCGGCCCTGCGCCGTCATTCTGTTCGGCATTGGGCGGGATTTTGAAGACGGAAACGGCACCCGCCAGGTAGCGCGCTTGATCCTGTAAAGAGCCTGCAGCAGCGGCAGCCTGTTCGACCAGGGCCGCATTCTGCTGAGTCGCTTCGTCCATCTGAGATACGGCCAGATTGACTTGATCGATGCCCATGGACTGCTCTTCCGACGCACTGGCGATTTCCTTCATGATTTGCGTTACACGCTGCACCGAGGAAAGCAGTTCTTCCATGGTCTGACCGGCGCCTTCAACCTGCCCGGCGCCATCGCTGATCTCGGACAAGGAGGCGTCGATAAGCTTCTTGATTTCCTTTGCCGCCTCGGCGCTTCGCTGTGCAAGTGATCGCACCTCCGAGGCCACCACCGCAAATCCTCGGCCTTGCTCGCCCGCGCGAGCCGCCTCCACCGCCGCATTCAGCGCGAGAATATTGGTCTGAAACGCGATGCTGTCGATCACGCCCACGATCTCGCCAATTTTTCCCGAACTCGCGGAAATGCGGTGCATGGTATCGACGGCGCCCGCAACGGCTTGGCCGCCGCGATGCGCGACGCTGGATGCGGCGTCGGCAAGGGCGGTGGCCTGACGGGCATGGTCGGTATTCTGCTTTACGGTCGCGGCAAGCTGGTCCATGCTGGCGGCGGTTTCCTGCAAGGAAGCGGCCTGCTGCTCGGTTCGGCTGGACAGGTCGGCGTTCCCCGACGCTATTTCGGCAGCGCCTACATTGATCTCATCCACGCCGGCGCGCACCGCTGCAATGGTGCGCTGCAGATTGTGTTGAGTCCGCTTGAGGTTGTCCAGCAAGGCATGGACCTCATTCTTGCTGTTGGCGGGAACGTCATCGATGCGGTTGCTAAGGTCGCCGGCGCCCAGCCTTTCCATGATATCCATGACGCCTCGTACTGGCCGCAATGTCCGGGACACGCCCAAACCGACCAATAACGCTATCAGCAGCGTACCGATCAGCATCAATGCCAGTTGGATGGCCAGATATTCATAGCTTTTCTGGAGAAAGGCATTCTGGTCTCCCACCCCGTACAAGATCCAGTTCCAGTTATCCACAGTACGCCAGGCCATGAACCGGGATGTGTTGTCGGCGCCCATGCTCAAGCCGGAAAAGCCGTTAGCCTGCTGGTATAGGCGCTCGAGCGTGGCGACGTCATTGGCAGGCAGGCTCGCCGCCAGGGACTCGCCCGGTTTCCCTTGCGACCCGGCGACCTGTATCAGCTGTTTGCCGTCATCTGAGCGCCGCAGGATGCCAAGCGAGCCATGCTCGGCAACCTTGGCCGTGGCGACAGTCTGCAGGACGGCATCGACTTGTGCGTGCACATCGACCCGCACCGAAAAGCCGCCATATACATTGCCGGCGTCGTCCTTCAAGGGCTTGATGCTCATGGCGTACCACTTGCCATCGCGTTGAACCACGCCGCTATAGGGCTCGCCGCTGTCCAGCGTGCGTGCGAGCAAATCCTTGCCGTCTACCGTACTGCCCGTGCGGATATTGCCGTCGGCATCGCGCAACAAGGTAGCCACGCGTACCCATTTATCACCCGAACGCACAATGATGGCGGGATCGGCGCCGGTATTCGCGTTGATGCGCAGCAATGTATCGACATCACCGTTGACGATGCGGTCTTCGATCACCATCAGGGGTACTTCGCCCCCCTCCTCGGAATCTATCGTGCCCCCATCCAGTACGGGAATACCACCCAACTCGCGCTCCATCACGGGTATGAGTTCCTGCCCACGCGCACTTGCGCCCGCGAAGACGATTTGCAGGGATCTGTCCGTACCGTCCAGTGCTGCCGTCAACTCCCGCTGTACGCTCTCGACGGCGGCAATCCGGCTTTGCCAGGCCATCGCCGCCGTAACGGCCAGCATCACGATTGCCGTGATGATGGAAGTTGCCCTGAACATTCGCAATGCCAGGGGTTGCCTGGACATCCATCCTTTGTCTACCGCTTTAATTTTCGTTTTAGTGTTCGCCACAGTTGCCTCCATGATGGCCCTGCCTTCGACTACACGATCGGTAATCGATTAACGACGGAGTCATGGAGTTCTTTACGGGCTTGAAGCTAGGGATTTCCCTGTTGCCACACGGTACAGGACCAGTTTCAGTCCAGTACGTAAGCCCGCTGCGCTACATTACCGCACTCATGGCGCGCTGGACGAATTCCGGCACGGGCATCACCTGGCCGTTCAGGTCGACCTTGTCGTTCTCGTACAGAATGGCCGCGGTTGCCGTGTCGCCTTCTACAGTGACCAGACCTGCGTCGCGCAGGCGTGCGACGTACTGATCGTAGATCATGGCACCCAGCATTTGCATTTGCTGCATTTGCTGGGGATCCGCCTGCATCTGACCAAATGCCTGGATCAGCATGGGTTTGGAAATCGTCAGATCGAGCTTGACGCGCTTGAGTATTTCGGCAAGCAGCACTTCATTGCGCTGTTCCTTGGCATCGCCTGGACTGGCAAAATCGACATGCAGGCCAGCCGTGCTTTCGCCCTGCGCGTTCTTCCAGTTTAGATGATCAATGGAAACAGATGGGTTGGACGCCAGCAAGGCGATCAGCTTTTCACGCAGGGCCGCTTCTTCGGCATCGGTAAGCACCAGCTCCTGGTCGTCTGAAATATCTTCCCTGGCAAGTATCGTATCGTATGTCATGGCCAAATCGGTCAGAGCATCGACGTTCAGTTGATTTACCTTGGCGCCGACCGAGACGCTGCCCAGATCGATTTCCCCGACCGCAATACGTCCGAAATCATAACGTAGCGCGCCATCGAGCAATTGGCCTTTTTGCTGGCTATCCACGGCCATGGACAGCTTTTCCAACACCACGGCTCCCTCTGCCGTGCTGTCCATGGTAAGGGACTCGGCCGTCGCACTGCTTTGCGTCGAGACCTCATTCTCGTTCGCCATGGTCGTTTTACTGCTAGCCTGGATATTCTTGACCACCAGGCTTTCACCCGATTGTTCGTTGCTTATTGAAAACGAGTCAACCTGCCCTGCCGCGGTATTGTCGTTGAAGTCATTGGAAAAATTCATCTCGATGACGCCACCGCTGAAAGAAAGCTTGTCACCGTCTTCGACCAGTTCAGTTGGCGAAAAAGTCCAGACCGACTTGCCAGTGCCGCCGAAGCCGACTCGCGTCTCGATGTGGAGAGGCGACTTGCCTTTCTGGCTATCGAACCATTTCTGAGTAGCCGGCGACGCAAGCAGTTGCGCCTCGCTATGAGCGAGCATGGGCACAAAATCACCTGATCTCAACGCGCTCAGCGGAAACGGCCCATGCTGCAAGCGGTCGTGCAGCTTCAGCTGGATCGGATTGCCGTCTTCGTCTTTCAGCGACAAGGTGTAGTTCACCTCCGACGAAAAGAGGCCCCGCTGATAATCATCGATTGCTATTTTGACGCCGCTGCTGCTTGCGTCGGCGCCCATCATCTTTACCACGCGCTCATTGGCCTGCGCCACAACGCGCTCTACAGTAACCTGGGCCTGCTTGCCCACATACCAGGTGGCGCCCAGATATGCGACGCCTAAAACTACCACTACCCCAATTACGCCAGTGCTCTTCTTCATTGTGTTCCTGTTCTATTTCGTTGCGGCGGGATTGCGCGCTTGCAGTAAAAAGGTGATTCAGGTTTCGCAGTCTGGCTGGCTGCCAGGAGCGGCTTGCTGAAAGGCGGCCAGTTCGGCACATGCGGCATCGATGCGCACGATGGTGGGCATGGCGCTCAGGTCGCAATTGAAGCGACGCGCGTTGGCCACCTGCGGCACGAGACACAGATCGGCGAACGTGGGGTGTTCACCATGGCAGTACCGGCCGGTGGCCGGATGCCCGGCAAGCATGGCCTCGACCGCCGCCAATCCTTGCTCTACCCAATGCCTGTACCAGGCGTCCCTGGCTTCTTCCCCGACATTGAGCTCGTGCTTCAGGTATTTCAGCACCCGAAGGTTATTGAGTGGATGGATATCGCAGGCAATGAATTGCGCGATCGCCCGTACCCTGGCACGCTGCCTGGCATCGGCCGGCAACAGGGACGGGACAGGATGGGTTTCCTCGAGATACTCGAGAATGGCGAGGGACTGCCCCAGCGACCAATCGTCTTCCTGCAGTGTAGGCACCAGGCAAGTGGGATTCAGTTCGCGGTATGGCGCGGCCAATTGCTGGCCGCCCTCTTTAAGCAGATGCACCGGCACTGTCTCGTAAGGCAAGCCCTTCAGATTCAAGGCGATCCGCACGCGATACGCCGCCGAACTGCGAAAGTAACTATAGAGTTTCATCGGGGTCCTTGACCTTGCGCGAGAGTTCCTTGGGTAGCGGGAACGATACATTTTCGGGTGTGCCGGCAAGGGTACGCACCGAAACGGCGCCCAATTCCTTGAGGCGGACAATGACCTGGTTCACCAGCACTTCAGGCGCCGACGCGCCCGCTGTCACGCCGACTCGCCGGGTCTCGTTCAGCCATGCGGGGTCTATCATTTCGGGGCCATCGATAAGATAGGCGGCCGCGCCCTTGCGTTCCGCCACTTCGCGCAGGCGATTCGAATTGGAGCTGTTGGGACTGCCCACCACGAGCACGAGGTCGCATTCGGGAGCCATGATCTTCACGGCATCCTGACGGTTCTGCGTGGCGTAGCAGATATCGCTTTTCTTCGGTTCGATAATGGTGGGAAAACGGGTTCGCAGGGCATGCGCCACCGCGGCCGCATCGTCGACCGACAGCGTGGTCTGGGTCACGAAGGCCAGGTTATCGGGATCGCGCACGTTCAGTGCGGCGACATCATCCGCCGTTTCGACCAGATACATGCCGCCGTCGGCCTGGCCCAAGGTACCCTCGACCTCGGGATGGCCCGGGTGGCCGATCATGATGATCTCGCGACCCGCCGCCCGCATCTTTGCCACCTCGATGTGTACTTTGGTCACCAGAGGACATGTCGCGTCGAATACTTTCAAGCCCATTTCGGCAGCTTCAGCCCTGACCGCCTTGGCGACTCCATGGGCCGAAAACACCACGATGGAGCCAGCGGGCGCTTCGTGAAGCTCGTCGATGAAAATCGCGCCTTTCTGCTTGAGGTCTTGGACCACATAGCGGTTGTGGACGATTTCGTGACGTACATAAATGGGCGCGCCGTGCAGTTCGAGCGCACGCTCGACAATATCGATGGCGCGATCCACGCCGGCGCAAAAGCCTCGCGGCTGCGCAAGCACGACTTCCAGGTCGGCTTGGGCAGGACGTTGATCAGACATTACAAGACTCCCAGCAAGGACACTTCAATGCGCAGATCGGCACCGGCCAAGGGATGGTTGAAGTCGAACAAGGCCGTGTCATCGTTGATTTCTTTCAGGACACCGGAATAACGGCCGCCGTTGGGCGCCGAGAATTCGACCATGTCGCCGGCTTCGAACTGAGATTCGGGGTCGGCATTCTGGGCCATCATGGCGCGCGTAACGCGTTGCAGAAGCTCGGGATTGCGGTCGCCATATGCCTCGGATGCGGCAAGGTCGAAGGAAAAGCGTTCGCCCTCCTCGTGATCCAGCAAGGCTTGCTCCATACCGGGCGCCCATTGACCCATGCCCATTTGCAAGGTGGCGGGGCGTCCGTCGAAGGTGTCGGCAAACACCGAGCCGGCTGCCGGACCGGAAACAAGTTCAATTCGGTAGTGCAAAGTCAGATAGGAGTCGGGCTGGACACGAGCCGCGGCTGAGCCTGGAGTAGAAGTCAAAATCTTTCACCGTAGAGGAGCGTTGCTGTTGCCCTATTTTAGAGCCTGTTGTGATACTTCACACGCGCAGCTCCTCCAGGGCAATAATCACACCGCCGTACCAGCATGATCCACCGCGCTCAGGATCTTGCCGAACAGCTCGTTGGCATGCTCGGAATTCAACCATCGGACTACCACCACCATTTGGCGCTCGGGCTCGATCCAGGTGAACGAACTGCCCGCGCCTATAGCGAAGTAGCTGCTTTCCGGTACGCTGGGGAACACCTTGCGTTCATGATTGAGCCAAACCAGGTAACCGTAGTACGGCGCCAGACCGGAAGGAGTGCGCATACGCTGTATCCATTCCGATGAAAGCACGCGCTTGCCCTGGGCCATACCGTCGTCAAGCATTATCTGCCCTATCAAGGCCTGGTCTTCGGCGCTGATGGACATGCCGCCGCCCCAGTGGGTGCCTCCGGGTACCGACTGTACCTTCTGGCCGGCTACATCCACCCAGGCATTGTCATAGCCCACCCACTTCCAGTTCTCGGAGGTCCCTGCCGGCCGCGCGATTGTTTCGCGGAATACATCCGGCAAGGGCTTCTGGAAAAGGTGCAAGAGCGCCAAGGAAAACTGGTTTATACGCACATCGTTATATTCCCAGTAGGTTCCGGCAGCTTGCAGCGGACGGGGATCGCCCTTCTTGCCGCCGGGCGCGGCGCCGAAAGTAACGGCGCGATAGCGATCGGCCTGGTCCGGCACCCCGAATAGTTCGCCTTCCCATTCGCTGGTTTGCTGCAGCAAGTGTTGCCATGTAATCAGAGAATTATTGCCTTCGTCGAAGCCGATACCAGGCACCCGCACGCGCACCGGTTCATTCACATCGGGTAACAAGCCTTGGTCATACGCCACACCGGCCAGCAAGGCCAGATACGTTTTTGCGACGCTGAATGTCAGGTCTGCGCGCTGTGGCTCGCCCCAGGAAGTCAGTGTCTTGCCTTTCAGGACGACAACGCCGGATACGGGACCTCGGGAGTGGACCGGACCCAGCAGGCGGTTCCAGGGAGGAGGATCCTGCAAATGCACGCCCCATACACCGTTGACGTCCCGATCCCAGGTAGTCTCGTGGTCAATGGCGAATTGCACGGCTTCCTGCATGGACGAATTCTGCATGGCGCAACTTCCTTTCAGATATGAGGGAATACCTGGTATACAAAACGCAGGCTCGAATCGATAATAAGGAAACACGAGTATGCATGCAAGCAGTAGATCTTCTACACCGTAGCGCCCTGAAACTTCTTACCAAGACGGGACACCACTCCAAGCTCATGCCAGCCTATTCAGCCTGTATAGAACTTTCTTGCGGAACATGCTCCGCATCCGGGCGCACGGTCCGCAGGCGTGCATCACGCCCGACCACTCTCTTGTTTCCGCCCACAACGACACATATAAATGCGCAAGCTTCGGACAAAATTTCGGGCATGCAGATTATTACGTAAGGCTTTGCGGCGCCGTTCGCTCCACCATGGAGGAGAACAGCTAATTCAGTGCGGGAAAATCGTAAGGGGCCAGAAAGAGCATGAACTCTACAATCAGATCCACTGTATCTACATTAGGCACTCACAGGGCAAGACGGGGTATCGCTGCAGCGCTGATGGCAAGTTTGTTCGGGCTAAGCGCTCCGGCGCTTGCGGACAAGAAATCCGACACTCTGCGCATGGCCTATGATCAAGCGCCAGAAAGCGTCGATCCCTATTTCAACAATGTCCGCATAGGCGTGATCATTGCAGCCAATGTCTGGGACACCCTGCTGTATCGCGATCCGCTAACGAATGAATACAAGGGGCAGCTCGCCAAAAGCTGGAAGCAAATCGACGACAAAACGCTGGAACTGGAATTGCGGGAAGGCGTGAAGTTCCACAATGGTGAAGAGTTCGATGCCGACTCGGTTGTGTACACCCTGGAATTTGTTTCAGACCCTGCCAACAAGGCAACCACTCAGCAAAACGTACGCTGGATCGACAAGGTCGAGAAACTGGGCAAGTACAAAGTGCGGATCATCAGCAAAGAACCTTTCCCGGCCGCCAAGGAATACCTGTCCACGACGGTCGCAATCCACCCCGCCAAGTACTACAAGGAAGTCGGCCCGCAGGGCATGAACGCCAAGCCGATAGGCACCGGTCCTTACAAAGTCGCCCAGTACACGCCGGGCAAGTCGATTCTGCTTGAACGCAACGATAATTACTTCAAAGACTCGCCAAAGCGGCAGCCCGCCATCGGAAAAGTCGAAATCCGCTTCATTCCCGACCGCCAAACGCAAATGGCCGAAGTCATCTCCGGCGGCGAGGATTTCATCATGCACGTGCCCAAGGATCAGGCCGAGCAACTGAAAACCATGCCGAACCTGCAGGTCGTCAGCGGCAACACCATGCGCATAGTCTTTATGCAAATGAACTTGCTGGAGGGCTCGCCCGCACCGCAATTGAAAGATCCGCGTGTACGCAAAGCCATCGCCCACGCCATAGACCGCGAAGCTATCGTCAAGAATATAGTAGGAGGCGGCGCAGAAATTTTACAGACCATTTGCACGCCTTCGCAAGTCGGCTGCACCCATGACGGCGCCACTGTCCATAAGTACGATCCCGAATTATCCAAGAAGCTTCTTGCCGAAGCGGGCTACCCCGATGGTTTTGAAATCGATATCGTCGCCTATCGCGAACGAAACCAGACCGAAGCAATCATGAACTATCTGCAGGCGGTAGGGATCAAGGCAAATCTGAATTTCCTGCAGTATGCAGCCATGCGCGAACTAATACGGGGCAACAAGGCCTCCCTGACCCATCAAACCTGGGGATCGAACCTGGTCAACGACATATCGGCATCCACGCCGGTGTACTTCGCCTTTGGCAACGACGACATCACGCGAGACGCTGAAGTGCGCGACCTGCTCGACAAGGGCGACTCCACCGTAGAGGAAGGCCCGCGTATGCAGGCGTACAAGCAGGCATTGAACATCATTGCGGAAAAAGCTTATGCGATTCCGTTGTGGTCCTTGCCGGTGTACTACGTAGCAAGCCAGGAAGTTTCCTTCAAGCCCTACCCCGACGAACTCGTACGCTTCTGGGAAATGGACTGGAAATAAGGTCGTATCCGGGTCAAGGCGGGACCGTTGCCTTGACCTGCATTTATCATCAAACGCGCATTAAAGGCATGCCCAATGCTCCTGTATATGCTTAAGCGCTTGGGCCTGGCGGTGCTGGTGGCACTGACTGTATCCATCCTCGCGTACCTGCTTTTGCACCTGTCTGGCGATCCGGCGATTGCGCTGGCTGGCGAAGGTGCCCGCGAGGCGGATATTGAAATGGTCCGAGCAACGTATGGCCTGGATCGACCCATCGTAGTGCAGTATGCCGACTGGCTTGGGAAATTGCTGCAAGGCGATTTCGGCAAATCGGTTTACTTCAAGACCGACGCCGGCCCGCTTATTTT
Source organism: Orrella sp. (assembly GCA_036675955.1). Classification (GTDB taxonomy): domain Bacteria; phylum Pseudomonadota; class Gammaproteobacteria; order Burkholderiales; family Burkholderiaceae_B; genus Pollutimonas. The sequence goes on from JAKFDW010000045.1 coordinate 16,202, forward strand.
TTCCAAGCTGAAAACAACGTTGATATTGGGTGTCAGCGCGCTGGGTGTAGCCTTGCTCGTTTCGGTCCCATTGGGTGTATTGGCTGCACTGTACAAGAACAGCTGGGTCGACCGCCTGTGTCTTGCGGTTGCAGTATTGGGACAGGCACTGCCCAATTTCTTCTTTGCGCTGCTGCTTATCATGCTGCTGTCGATCTACTGGCGTGTCCTACCGGTATCGGGCAGCGGTACATGGCAGCACTTTGTCATGCCCGCTATTGCCCTGGGATACTACATTGCTCCTGCATTCATGCGCTTGATACGCGCCGGCATGATCGAAGTGCTCAGCGCCGACTACGTGCGCACCGCTCGTGCCAAAGGCCTGCCCGCGCACAGCGTCATCTTCAAGCACGCGCTGCGCAATGCCATTGTTCCGGTCGTTGCGCTGGCTGCTGTGCAACTGGGTTATCTACTTGGCGGTTCTGTAGTCATTGAAACCATTTTTGCACTCGACGGCCTGGGCTACCTGGCCTATCAGAGCATCACATTCAAAGACTATCCCGTCATGCAGATCATCGTCCTGCTGCTGTCGGTTATCTATGTCTTGCTGACGCTGGCCTCGGATATAGCCAATGCCTGGCTCGATCCACGCATACGAGTATCGTGACTCATGCCCATACCTACCGTGCTTTCCACTCTTCCCGAATCGGCCATCCCGGTCGCGGCCGGGCCGCATCACCGCTCACTACCCTATCGCGTATGGCGCAGCAAAGCGCTGGCGGCAGGAGGCGGCCTGTTGTTGCTCATCGTTATCGTAGCCGTATTCGCACCGTGGCTATCACCCCACGACCCATACGTGCAAGACCTGGCCCACCGGACCGTCCCGCCGGTGTGGTACGACAAAGGCAGCTGGCTACATCCCCTGGGCACCGATCAATTGGGCCGCGATTACCTGTCGCGTTTACTTTACGGTGCGCGCATCTCGCTGCTCATCGGCCTGAGCGTGGCGCTGATATCCGGCCTCATCGGTACCACGATGGGAATGCTGGCAGGATACTTCGGCGGGAAAGTCGATATGTTTGTGTCGTTCTTGATTACCACACGGCTGTCCATGCCGGTCATTCTTGTCGCCCTGGCTACAGTCGCCATCGTCGGCGGATCGCTATGGGTCGTGATTCTGGTGCTGGGGCTATTGAAATGGGATCGGTTCGCGGTGGTAATGCGCAGTGCCACGCAACAAGTACGGTCTCTCGAATACGTTGCGGCCGCTCAGGCTGCCGGGGCATCGACGCTGCGCATTATCCTTACCGAAGTTCTGCCTAACGTCACCCCGCATCTTATCGTCATCGCAACACTGGAAGCGGCAAGCGCCATTCTGCTCGAGGCGGCACTGTCGTTTCTTGGCCTTGGAGTACAACCGCCACTGCCATCCTGGGGACTGATGATCTCCGAAGCGAAAGCATATATGTTTTTTTCTTTCTGGCTTATTGCCATACCCGGCACGGCCCTGGCCTTGCTGATTTTCGCAATCAATCTGGCCGGCGATGGCTTGCACCAACTACTCACGCCCGAAGAGAGAAGCTAACCATGACAACAGGCGAAATAGTGCTGGACGTTCAAGGATTGAATGTCGACCTTAAAACATCCGGCGGAATCCTTCACGCCGTCCGTGATGTATCGTTCCAGGTCAATCGCGGCGAAACCCTGTGCCTGGTGGGTGAATCGGGCTGCGGCAAATCCATGACCTCACTGGCTCTCATGGACCTGCTCCCGCAGATTGCCGTGCGCAACACCCAACGATTCACATTCCTGGGTGAAGACCTTGCCCGCAGCACGAAGTCCCGCATCAATAATCTGCGCGGCAACAAAATGGCCATGATATTTCAGGAGCCCATGACAGCGCTGAACCCCGCTTACACGATTGGAGATCAGTTAACCGAGCATTACATGCATCACCGTCAAGCGTCGTCGACGGTTGCGCAGAAGCGCGCCATTGAACTTCTCGACATGGTGGGCATCGCCTCGGCAGCCAAACGGCTGGGCCAATACCCGCATCAATTGTCTGGCGGCTTGCGGCAACGTGTCATGATCGCCATGGCGCTCATGTGCGGACCCGAACTGCTGATTGCCGACGAGCCCAGCACAGCTCTGGACGTCACGATACAGGCTCAAATCCTGCGATTGCTTGCAGATTTGCAAGCTGACCTTGGCATTGCCATGATCCTCATCACCCACGACCTGGGCGTCGTAGCGCGTATCGCCGACCGCGTCGCCATTATGTACGCCGGAGAAATCATGGAAGAGGGCCCAGTGAAAGAAATCTATGCCCGGCCCCGGCATCCTTATACCGAAGGATTGATGAGCTGCATACCTGTGCCGGGGCGTACTCCTGCGGGGGGGCGGCTAGGCACGATTCCGGGTGTTGTTCCATCGCTCATCGGAACACTGAAAGGCTGTGCCTTCCGCGATCGCTGTATATATGCGCAGCCCTCCTGCCATAACGATATACCCATACACCAGACCAACGACGGCCAAAGTTGGCGTTGCATCCGACACGATATGGAGCTGAACGCATGCCTCCATTGATTCAGGCGCAAGCGCTAAGCTGCAGTTTTTCGGTGAACACAGGAATTTTCCAGCCGCGCCAGACGCTGCACGCAGTGAACGGCGTCGATCTCACCGTTGAACGCGGCGACGTTCTCGGCATAGTGGGCGAATCAGGCTGCGGAAAGTCCACCCTCGCGCGGCTGCTGCTTGGGCTTACTCCGCCAAATACAGGCACCATGTCCATAGATGGACAAAACATCAAGGCAATGAGCAGGCAGGCAATCGCGCGGCGGATCCAGCCCGTCTTCCAGGATCCGTACTCCTCGCTCAATCCTCGTCGCACGGTAGCGTCAATTGTGGCATTTCCACTTGAAGTGCATGCCATAGGAAGCGCCGCGGACAGGCGGAAAAAAGCGCTCGATATGCTGGACCGTGTCGGCCTGCCCGCGCGGTACGCCGACAGCACACCCGGTCAACTGTCGGGCGGTCAACGACAACGGGTCGCCATTGCCCGCGCATTGGTCATGAATCCCGAGATCGTCATTTGCGACGAACCGACATCCGCGCTGGATGTTTCAGTCCAGGCGCAAATCCTGAATCTGCTCATGGACCTCAGGAAAGAGTTCAACCTGACCTATATTTTTATCAGCCATAATCTCGCGGTCGTCGAGCATATTGCCACGCATGTGGCGGTCATGTATCTTGGCCGCATCGTGGAATCCAGCGCTACATCCAGCTTGTTCAAAGGTCCCAGGCACCCCTATACCAAAGCCCTGCTGGCTTCTGTGCTCACTCCGGAAACCGGCCTGGGCATACCCGACATGGGACTGGGCTTGTCTTTTCCGGACCCGCTCAATCCTCCCAGCGGCTGTCCTTTTCATCCGCGCTGCACGCAACGGCTCGCCCATTGCGACGACCGGCGACCCGAGTTAACTCCCGATCAGTTCGGAGAGGTGGCTTGCCATCTGTACCCATCCCTTGCCCAGAAAGGACTTCCAACACCATGACACGCCATCAGGCCATCGCCCACGCGCAGGAATTCTTCGACTCAGGCAGTTTTCAGCAGACGCTTGCACGGCGCATCGCGATACGCACCGAAAGTCAAAACTCGGAGCGCGCCGACGTACTGCGCCAGTATCTCGATACCGAAATAGGGCCTGCATTTGAAGCCATGGGGTTCAGCTGCCAAATATTGCAGCATCCAAAGGCTTTGGCGCCCTTTCTGTTTGCTCAGCGCCTTGAAGATCCAGCCTTGCCCACCGTTTTCGGTTATGGCCACGGCGATGTCATCCGCGGCCTCGAACCCGAATGGAAAGATGGCTTGTCGCCCTGGGCGCTGACCGAGCTGGACGGATACTGGTACGGCCGCGGAATCGCCGATAATAAAGGACAACATACCGTCAATTTGGAAGCACTGCGCAGCGTGCTGCAAACCCGTGGACGGCTGGGCTTCAACGCAAAGTACCTGATAGAAATGGGCGAAGAAACCGGGTCTAGCGGGCTACGCGAAATCTGCGATGCAAACAGGGACCTCTTCAAAGCCGATTTGTTGGTGGCATCTGACGGACCTCGCCTTAGCGCCGAACGTCCCACGCTATTCCTGGGATCGCGCGGCAGCATTAATTTTGATCTTTCCATCGAAGCCCGAAAAGGCGGGCATCATTCCGGAAACTGGGGAGGGCTTATTTCGAATCCAGGTATCCAGCTGGCGCACGCCCTTGCCAGTATTGTCTCGCCCACCGGACAAATACGCGTTCCTGAATGGGTCCCGCAAGAATTGCCGGCTTCCGTACGTACAGCGCTGGCCGACTGTGTCGTCGACGGCGGAACCGATGGACCCGATATTGAACCATGGTGGGGCGAACCGGGCTTATCCCCGGCCGAACGCGTTTTTGGCTGGTGCTCCTTCGAAGTGCTGGCCTATAAAACCGGCAATCCCGAAACGCCGGTGAACGCTATCCCGCCACGGGCCTGGGCCCGCTGCCAATTGCGCTTTGTCGTGGGCATCGATCCGCAACAAATACTGCCGGCACTGCGGCGCCATCTCGATCGACAGGGATACGCCATGGTGAATATCGATTCCACTGGCGAGACCATGTTTCAGGCTACACGCATCGACCCGGAAGATAGCTGGGTGCAATGGGCAGCTGCCTCATTGGAAGAGACCAGCGGCAAAAAGCCGGCAATACTCCCCAACCTTGGAGGATCCTTGCCTAATGACATTTTTACCGATGTCCTGGGCCTGCGTACCGTGTGGGTGCCACATTCCTATCCCGGCTGTTCGCAGCACGCGCCCAACGAGCATCTTCCTCCGGCCGTGCTTCGAGAAGGCCTTTGCATCATGACGGGCTTGTATTGGGACATGGGCGCCGGAGGCACACCTGGATAAATAGCCGGGTAAAAGTCAGAACTGACAAAAGCGTGCACTGAATTCAAAGTGGAAGACGAAGTATGTCAACGTAGAGCTTCATTACGATTTCCATACCGAGCCCTCCATGACACTACACGCCTCACGTCCCCATGCCGAACGCCCGCGCGAACGCCTGCTTGCCCATGGCGCGCATGTCCTGACATCGCCCGAACTCCTGGCCATTCTATTGCGAACAGGCACGAGGGGCTGCGACGCAGTAGGCTTGGGTCACCAGCTTATCGAAAGGTTCAATGGTTTGCGGGGCCTGCTGTCGGCCGATGCCCAGACTTTGCTCGGCATCACCGGCCTGGGCGCGGCAAAAACATGCGAGCTGCTGGCCATAAACGAGCTGAACCGCCGTGCACTGGAAGAAGACTTGAAGGCCGGCCAGGCGCTGGATCAGCCGCAGCGCGTCAAGCACTATTGCACGGCCAAACTGGGCCACCTTTCAGTCGAACATTGCATGGCACTGTATCTTGACAGCCAGTTCCGCCTGATTACCAGCGAAGAGGTATCGCGCGGCACGCTTACCCAGGCCTCGGTATACCCGCGCGAGGTAATCAAGGCCGGTCTCAGGCATCATGCCGCCGCACTGATACTTGCGCATAATCATCCGTCGGGCGTATCGGAACCCAGCGAAGCCGACCTGGCGCTCACCCGCCATTTGAAGCACGCGTTGGCATTGGTGGACATCCGCCTGATCGACCATCTTATTGTCACGGCCTGCGGCGCTGTTTCGCTGGCGGAGCGCGGCCAGATCTAGCCTGCACACACCCGACCCAAAGATGCCGGCCCGACGCGCCGGCAGCAACATGGCAAAGGGCAAATCGTTTAAGCTTTAACAGACTACGACTCCAACATCACTCTCGGTAGAAAGGACAGGCCATGAGCCAACTGTGGGACATCTCTCCACCCGTGTGCGCACAGTCGCCCGTGTTCCCCGGCGACACTGCCTATTCTCAAAGGTGGAACGCGTCAATAGGCCCGGGCTGTCCCGTCAATGTCAGCGAAATCACCATGTCGCCGCATATCGGGGCGCATGCCGACGCCCCCCTGCACTACCACCCCGAAGGCCAACCGGTCGGCAAGCTCGACTTGAGTCCGTTCCTGGGGCAGTGCCGGGTCGTCCATGCGCTAAGCGGGCGAGCCCTGGTCACCATCGACGACATCCTGCCCTACCTAGACGATGCGCCCCCGCGCTTGCTGGTGCGCACCTGCGAAAAGTCGAACACCGCAAGCTGGAGCAACGATTTCGCCGCATTCGACCCCGAAGCCATAGCCTTTCTGGCCGCCCGGGGTACCGTGCTGATAGGGCTTGATACGCCCAGCATCGATCCTGCCGCCAGCAAGACGCTGGACAGCCACCAAGCCATCCTGCGCCACGACATGCGCGTGCTGGAAAACCTGGTGCTAGATCACGTGCCTGCCGGCGACTACGAGCTCATTGCGCTGCCGCTGGCGCTGGTCGATGCCGACGCCAGTCCGGTTCGCGCCATATTGCGCGCACTGCCTGCAAACCAATAAGGGACTGGACCTGCAAATGAATACTCGCGACACGGCATCGTCTGGCGCCGCCATCGTCCACGACGAAAAAGCCCAGCTCGATTTCTCCGGCGACATGAGCTACAGCGACTATCTGCACCTGGACACCCTGCTGGGATCACAACATCCGCTATCGCCCGAGCACAATGAGATGCTTTTCATTGTGCAGCACCAGACCAGCGAGCTCTGGATGAAACTGATGTTGCACGAGCTAAAGGCGGCCACGCAAAACCTGGCTTCGGACCGTCTGCAACCCTGCTTCAAGATGCTGGCCCGGATCAGCAAGATAATGGAACAATTGGTGCATGCCTGGGACGTCCTGGCCACAATGACGCCCCCGGAATACTCCGCCCTGCGCCCCTATCTGGCCCAATCCAGCGGCTTCCAGAGTTACCAGTATCGGCAAATAGAATTCTCGCTGGGCAACAAGAACGCGGCGATGCTCAAGCCCCACTCGCACCGCCCCGAGCTTCTCGCCCAGGTGCAGCAGGCCTACGAAACCCCCTCGCTTTACGACCAGGCCCTGCGGGCACTGCACAGGCAAGGGCTGTCCATACCTGCCGACTATCTCGATCGCGACTGGACCCAGGCATATTGCGCCAGCACCGAGGTCGAACAAGCCTGGCTGGTGGTATACCGCAATCCCGAGCAATACTGGGACCTGTACCAGTTGGGTGAAAAACTGACCGACCTGGAAGATGCCTTCCGGCTGTGGCGCTTCCGGCATGTCACCACGGTAGAGCGCATCATCGGCTTCAAGCGCGGAACCGGCGGCACATCGGGCGTTTCGTATCTCCGTAAAATGCTGGATATCGTGCTGTTCCCAGAGCTATGGCGACTGCGCACCGATCTGTAGCCGCCGCAATGAGGTGTCACAGCAACCTTTTGCGTTATTTGGCCAGAATCCGCTTGGATGCCAGGCCCGCCCCATGCTAGAATGCTCCGTTACTTTGGATACGTGGCTAGTATATGTACTGGCTGGCGACCCGCCCTTACAGATACAACAGGAATAGACCATGAAAGAAGGCATCCACCCCGAATACCGCGAAGTGGTGTTTCTGGATCAGCAAACAGGCACTAAATTCATTTCGCGCTCAACGCTGCACAGCCGCGAAACCGTCGAACTCGATGGCAAGACTTACCCCTTGTTCAAGTGCGACGTAACGTCCGAATCGCATCCGTTCTACACTGGCGCCCAAACGCGTATTGTCGAAACTGGCCGCGTCGAAAAATTCCGCGCCCGCTTTGCCCGTACCGCTGGCACAACCGCACGCAAGGCTTCCGAAGCCTAAGGTTTTGCGCCCGCGTTCGCCAAAGGCAGCCTCCGGGCTGCCTTTTTAATTTAAGATAGCCCCCTCTACCCCTCCTAGGGCCTGCCCAGTGTCTCCCAGCGATCACCTTTCCACGCCCGCGCGCCTCACGGCAACGGCAACTGTCAAGCTACCCAGGCTATTCCTGCTGGCCGTAGGCGTTGTCTATATTCTGGCGGGGCTGTTCTTTCGCGATCCATGGAAAACCGATGACGTAGTCGGCCTGGCCACTATGATGACAGCACTGAACAGCGGCGGCTCGGCCATGCTGCTGCCCCAGATCGGGGTGCTGGCTCATGCGCAGGACGGTCCTCTGACCATGTGGGTGGGGGCATTCAGCATCTGGCTTTTCGGGCCGCTGTTCGAATATTTCACCACCCCGCTGAACGCGGCCATCATTGCTTCGCGCCTGCCCAACTTGATGTGGTTCGGCATACTGACTGCCTCGGTCTGGTATGGCAGCTATCTGCTGGGCCGGCGCCCGGAGCCACAACCCCTGGCGCTGCCCTTCGGCGGCGAACCCACAGTGCAGGATTACGGCCGAATGATCGCCGATGCGGCGCTCCTGCTCATTGTCGCTACCGTGGGCATCCTGTGGCGCATGCACGAAACATCCGAAGTGCCCGCCTTGATCGCCTTCCAGGCCCTGGCTTTTTACGCCGTAGCCCGCATGCTCGACCAGCCCTTGTCCGGGGCTGCCGCATTGGGCGTGGCCCTGGGCGCGGCCTTTCTGACCCGCGGCTGGATAGGCGCCCTGCCCATCATCCTGGCGATCCCATTCTGCTTTCGGCCCGGCGGCGCCTTGTGGCCGCAACGGAAGCGGCTGATCATCACCGCCGCCATCTTCCTCATCATGGCGCTGCTGTGGTGGATCCCCGCCAAACTCCAGGGCGACTACTGGACGCACAATTGGTGGCTATGGAATGTGCAGTCATTCGGTTGGCCGCGCTACGACGTCATACTCAGCCTGGTTCGCGATCTGCCATGGTTTCTGTGGCCCACGTGGCCATTCGCCATCCTGGCATTGTGGCGCTGGCGGTCGTGGCTGAAGGCGCCACACATCTGGATACCCCTGATGTTCGCCGTATGGCCATTGATCACCATGCTGTTTCTGGCCGATGTATTTGAGCCCGAATACAGCCTTATGGCGGTACCGGCCGCCGTGCTGGCCGCCTTTGCCCTGCCCACCCTGCGCCGCGGGGTGGTGAACTCGCTCGATTGGTTTGCCGTCATGTGTTTCTCACTGTCGACGGCAACTGTATGGCTGGGCTGGATCGCTCTTCAAACGGGCTGGCCCCGCCAGATATCGCACAATATTGCCCGCCAGACCCGCGGATACGAAGCGTTCGTGTCCTGGCCGGCGCTGCTCATTGCGGCACTTGGCACGCTGTCGTGGATCGCGCTCGTGCGCTGGCGCCTGCACAGCAAGCCGGTCGCGCTTTGGCGCGGCACGGTGCTGTCGGCGGGCGGCCTTATCGTCACGTGGCTAATGCTGGTCACCCTATGGATGCCAGTACTGGACTATGTGCGCAGCTACCGCGGCGTATCGGCGCAACTGAGTTCGGCCTTGGCTATTCATAAGAAGCCGCAGGAATGCGTACGCGCGCTTGGGGTGGGTACCGGCCAGCGGGCTTCCTTCCTGGTGTTCGATTCCATCAATTTCAGTTACGACTCCGATTGCGCATTGATCCTGCAGCAAACCTCTTTGGAGAATGTCGCCCAAGGCAGTGCCGCCTACTCCGGCTCCGACGCGGTTACAGTCGTATGGCAGGGCAAGCGCGGCGCGGACCGCCACGAGCTGTTCCGACTTCTGCGCATTGAAAAGTAATGACTAGAGCCTCCGGACCGCAGCGCTTCGGGTTCTACATCAAGGAAATCCTGCGCCAGGCCTGGCCGGTACTCATCAGCTCGTGGGCAAGCATTGCCTTTGGCGTCATCGACACCGCCATGGCGGGCCACGTCAGCGCGGCCGACCTGCAGGCCATGGCGCTGGCGGCCTCCATCTACATTACGGTATTCGTGGGGCTCATGGGCGTCGTCCATGCCTTGATCCCCATCATCGCCCAGCACTTCGGCGGTCAACGCTATCTTGAAGTGGGCCGGGCATGGGGGCAAGGCGTATGGCTGGCGCTGGGACTATCCGCGATCGGTGCCGCGGCCATGCTGTTTCCCGATGTCTGGCTCGCCATTTCCGGCGACGTGGACCCGGCGGTGCGCAGCGGCGTCACCTGGTATCTGCGCGCACTGGTCCTGGCACTGCCGGCCTCCCTGGTCTTTCGCACGATTTATGCCTTGGGCACGGCCGTGTCCCGGCCCAAGGTGGTAATGACCATCAACCTGGCCAGTATTGTCTTCAAGCTTTTCTTCAATTGGCTGTTCATGTTCGGCAAGCTGGGGATACCGGCAATGGGCGCTGCAGGCGCGGGCTTGTCCACTGCGGTAGTGGGATGGCTGACCCTGGCCGCCGGACTCTGGGCCATTTATCACGACCCGTTCTACAAGCAGTTCAAGCCCTCTCTCGGCGTGCCGAACTGGGCCAGCCAGAAAGAGCTTCTGCGCCTGGGAATACCCATGGGAGCCTCGTATCTCGTCGAAGTCTGCGCATTCAGCTTCATGGCGCTGCTGGTGGCGCGCGAAGGCATGTACGTAACCGGCGGGCACCAGATCATGTCCAACCTGGCAGCGCTTTGCTACATGATGCCCATGGCCGTGGGCATTGCCACGGCCTCCTTGACGGCACAAGCCATCGGCGCGCGCAACATGCAGCGAGCGCGAAGGACCGGCATGGCGGGCGTGGCCATCGTCGCCATCGGCGCCGGCCTCACCGCCATCATGCTGATAGCCGCAAAAGCGCCTATCCTGCGGGCCTACACGGACGACCTCCAGGTCGCGGCGGTCGCCGCGGCACTGCTGCAAGTCCTGCCCTGGTTTCACTTGTGCGATGCCATGCAGTGCATAGGCTCTTACCTGTTGCGCGCCTACAAAGTGGCTGTTGTTCCACTGCTGCTGCAAATTGTGGCGCTGACCGGCATTGGTCTGGTTGGCGGATGGTGGCTGGGATTCGGGCCGGCTGCAGGCGCACTGCGGCCGGCCGTCGCCTACATCATGCCGGGCGCCCCCATCGGCGCCGCCAGTATGTGGATGATGGCGCTGACGGGCCTGGCTTTATCGGCCATCCTCCTGTTTGCCTGGTATGGGCGCATTGTCAGGTTGCACGCCCGCACAATCCAGGCCTGATGGCGACTACGCCTACGCCGCGGTCCGTTCGTTGCCCGGCACAGGCTCACCCGTATCGGAAATCGCCAAGGCGTCCGGGTCTTCGGCGTCATCGCCCGGCAGCGCAGGCGTTTCGCCGCCTTCGATTATCGGGGTAACCAACTCAACGACCTTGCTGCGGGACAGCATGCCGAGGAATTCGTCGTTCTCGCCGGTAACAGCCAAGGGCTCAGTGCTGCGCAGCATCCGGCCAAGGACTTCATCGAGGCCTGCTGTAGCGGGCACCGATGCCATGTCTTCGACATAGCGCGCCACATCGCGCGCGCCGTCGCGCACGGCGCGTTCGGCGGCTGAACGCGTCAGGACGCCCGCCAAACGCTTGCCGTCGAGCACCGCCGTGTAGTCGAACCGGCGGGCCGCCATCCGTTCGACCGCATGGGCCGGACGCGAGCGCATCGTGAGCGTGAGCGAGGGCTCATTGCAGGCATGTGCGGCATTCAGGACCTTGCTGCGATTGACGTCCTGCAGGAACGACTGGACATAGTCGTCGGCGGGCGCAAGAAGAATATCTTCCGGCGTTCCTTCCTGCACCAGCTCCCCGCCCTTGAGGATGGCAATGCGATTGCCCAGCCGCAGCGCCTCGTCGAGGTCGTGCGTGATGAACACGATAGTCTTGTTCAATTGCGCCTGCAGTTGCAGCAACTGATCCTGCATTTCCCGGCGGATGAGCGGATCCAGGGCCGAAAAGGCTTCGTCCATCAGAAGAATTTCCGCATCGGTGGCCAGGGCACGCGCCAGGCCCACGCGCTGCTGCATGCCGCCAGAAAGCTGGTGCGGGTACTGGCTTTCGAAGCCCTGCAGCCCGACTTGCTCCAGCCAATGCTGGGCGCGTTCTCGACGTTCGTTCTTGCCCATGCCCTGTACTTGCAATCCGTAAGCCACATTCTCGATCACCGTCCGATGCGGAAACAGGCCAAAGCGCTGGAACACCATGCTCATTTTCTGCTGCCTGAACTTTTCAAGCTCCGTCTTTCCAAGCGTGACGACATCCACGCCATCGACCAGTATCTGGCCGGCGCTGGGTTCGATCAAACGATTGAAGTGACGGATAAGCGTGGACTTTCCCGAACCGGACAAACCCATGATCACATAGATGCTTCCTTCTTCGATAGACAGGCTGATGTTGCGCAAGCCCAGCGTATGGCCGCTCTTGGCAAGAAGCGCTTCCTTGCTGACACCGGCGCGGGCCTCTTCGAGCCACCGCCCGGGTTGCGGTCCGAAAATCTTGAAAATATTGCGTACTTCGATTTTGGCCATGTCAGGCTCCCTTGTGCTGACGCTGTCCGAACGCCTGCGTGATGCGGTCGAAGATGATGGCGAGAATCACGATACCCAGACCGGCGAGCAGGCCACGGCCCACCTGCAGGCGATTGATGCCCTGCAAAACCTCATAGCCCAGCCCGCGCACGCCTATCATCGAGGCAATGACGACCATGGCGAGCGCCATCATGGTCGTCTGGTTTATACCCGCCATGATATTGGGCATGGCCAGCGGAAGCTGTACGCCGAACAGCTGTTTCATGCGGTTGGCGCCAAAGGCCCGCGAGGCCTCCAGCACTTCGCTGTCGACAAGGCGTATGCCGAGATCCGTCAGACGTATCACAGGCGGCACCGCATAAATGACTGTGGCGATGATGGCCGCTATCTTGCCCAGGTTGAACAGCATCAC
>JAKFDW010000046.1:0-8267 GCA_036675955.1 Orrella sp.
GCTTCGATCTTGAAGGTAAGCAGCAGCTCGTAGAATTTGCGGGTGTAGGTTTTTTCGGATGAAAGGTAAAAGTTGCGCGCCACCTGCATGGTGATGGTGCTGGCGCCCTGGCTTTTGGACATATTTGTCAGGTTGGCCACGACGGCTCGCGCCACGCCCGACCAGTCTATGCCGCCATGCTGGTAAAAGCGGTCATCTTCGGCTGATAGAATCGCCGACTTCATGACGTCCGGAATCTCGTTGAACCGTAAAACGTTGCGTCGCTCTTCGCCGAATTCGCCAATCAGCACCTTGTCTGCCGAATAAATGCGCAGCGGTACCCTGGGCCGGTAGTCGATCATCGCCCCCAGATCGGGTAAATTGGGCCAAGCCAAGGCCAGCGCGAGGGAACCGAGCAAGGCGCCGCATAGCCCAAGGCCAGCAACGAATATGGCGGCTTTCAGGAAAAAGCGGCCTATCCAGGAGCGGGACACGTCGGGATTATTTTTTGGGGAATTGGTAGAAGAACTCATTACGGGCGATTTTAAGTCTAACCATGGTCAGACTATGATTTACGCATCAGGTTTATGTAACCGAAGAATGCAGTGTAGCGGCGTGTGGTGGGATTGCAAGTGGGATAATACACAAATGAATGATTCCTTACCTATGGGCGAAGGCCCGGACAATAACGTGGCAGGGGGGCCGGAAGACCCTGCGGTAGCGTCGTTGCCTTATGATCAACCATTGTTTCTGGTGGGCATGATGGGCGCCGGAAAAACGACGATAGGTCGAAGCCTGGCTCGCGTGCTCGACCGGGAGTTCGTCGATCTGGACCACGAACTGGAAGCACGTTGCGGCGTCAGGGTGTCGTTGATTTTCGACATCGAGGGCGAAGAAGGGTTCCGCAAACGTGAGACCATGGCACTCAATGAATGTTCCCGTCGACGCGGTATTGTACTGGCCACGGGCGGCGGTGCCGTCCTCGCGCCCGAGAATCGCGAATATTTGAAAAAGCGTGGCGTTGTCGTTTATTTGCGTGCCAGCGCGGACGAACTCTTTCGCCGCGTGTCGCGCGACCGGAATCGCCCGCTGCTGCAAACAGCCGATCCGAAGGGCCGCCTGCGCTCCCTGCTTCAGGAGCGCGAGCCGCTATACGAGGAAGTTGCCAGTCTCACTTTCGATACCGGCACCATGGCCGTGGCCCAGGTGGTGCGGTGTCTGATTCCCTTGCTCCAACAACACGAGGTCAATACATGAGTACGGTGCAGGTCCAGACCCCAGGCGGTTCCTATCCCATCCATATTGCTGCCGGCCGGCTGGACTTGCTTGCGCAAAGTATTCCTGACGACGCCACGGCAATCGCCCTGGTCAGCAATCCGACTGTGTATGCCCAGTACGGCCAGCGGGCCGCCCAGGCGCTTGCCAAGAGCGGCAAGCGCCTGGTGCATATCGAATTGCCCGACGGCGAGGCCTATAAAAATTGGGAAACTTTGAACCTTATTTTTGACGGTTTGTTACAAAATCGTCTGGATCGCAAGGCGGTACTGGTGGCGTTGGGGGGCGGCGTCATCGGCGATATGGGCGGATTTGCGGCATCCAGCTACATGCGCGGCATCCGGTTTGTGCAGGTTCCCACCACTTTGTTGGCCCAGGTCGACTCATCGGTAGGCGGAAAGACCGGCATCAATCATCCGCTGGGCAAGAACATGATAGGCGCGTTTTACCAGCCGGTGGCCGTGGAAATTGATACCGAAGTGCTGGCTACATTGCCGGCGCGCGAAATTGCCGCCGGCCTGGCCGAGGTGATCAAATACGGCTTGATTATCGACGCCGAGTTCTTCTCCTGGTGCGAGCAGCACGTCGACGCTTTACGGGCGCTCGATCCCATGGCCATCACCTATGCGATCCAGCGCTCTTGCGAACTCAAGGCCTATGTCGTTTCGCAGGACGAGCGCGAGTCGGGCCTGCGGGCCATTCTGAATTTCGGACATACATTCGGGCATGCGATCGAATCGGGCCTGGGCTATGGCGCGTGGCTGCACGGGGAAGCGGTGGGCTGCGGCATGGTGCAGGCCGCCGAACTGTCGGCTCTGACCTCGGGTTTGCCCGCCGAAAGCGTGGAACGCGTCAGGGCATTGGCCGCCGCCATAGGCTGTCCGGTACAGCCTCCCGACCTGGGCACCGATCGCTGGATCGAACTCATGCAGGTCGACAAGAAGACGGAAGGAGGCCGGCTTCGATTCGTGTTGCTGCCCGAAATAGGGCGGGCCACGTTTGAATCTGTGTCCCCCGAGGCATTGCGCCGCGTGCTGGACAAAGCCGCATTGGCGCAGGCCTAGGTGCCCACATGAGCATCATCGCGCCTTACGCCTGCAATCCGGAACAGACCCGCGGACGCCGGCATGCCGAAGCGCCGCCCACCGGACGCAGCCAGTTCCAGCGCGACCGGGACCGCATTATCCATTGCAATGCGTTTCGCCTGCTTGAATACAAAACGCAGGTTTTCATCAACCATGAGGGCGACCTGTTTCGCACCCGGCTCACGCACAGCATAGAGGTGGCGCAGATTGCCCGCACGCTGGCGCGCAATCTGGGCTTGCACGAAGACCTGACGGAAGCCATTTCGCTTGCGCACGATCTTGGCCACACGCCTTTCGGGCATGCGGGACAAGACGAACTCAACGCCTGCATGCGTGAACTTGCGCCAGGTGCGGGCGGATTCGAACATAACCTGCAGAGCCTGCGGGTCGTCGACGAGCTGGAAGAGCGGTATGCCGCCTTCAACGGCCTGAATCTGTGTTTTGAAACACGCGAAGGCATACTCAAGCATTGCTCGGTCAAGCATGCCCGCTTGCTGGGCGATGTGGGCGAACGGTTTCTTGAACGCGCGCAACCTTCACTTGAGGCGCAGATCGCCAATCTGGCAGATGAGATCGCCTATAACAATCACGATATCGACGATGGCATCCGGTCCGGCCTGATCTCCATCGAGCAATTGCTTGGGCTGGAGATTTTCGCCACGCACCACGCGCAAGTGAAGAGCCGGCACCCCGACATCGAAAAGCGTCGGCTTGTGGCCGAGATCATACGCGCCATGATCAACACACTGGTCGTCGATCTCACCGAAACCACCCTGGCCAATATTCGCAAACACCAGCCCGATAGCGTGGATGCCGTGAGGCAGGCGCCCGCCTTGGCGGCGTTCTCCGACTCGATGCGCAGCCAGGCCGACGCCCTGAAGCGTTTCCTCATGGAAAATCTGTACCGGCATAGCAGGGTGATGCGAATGTCGGTGAAAGCCCGCAACATTGTGCGCGAGCTGTTCGTTGCTTTCCAGAACGAGCCTCGCTTGCTCACCAGCGAATACCGGCGGGCAGAGCCCCTGGCCCAGGCCCGCGCCATCGCCGACTATATCGCAGGAATGACGGACCGTTATGCGATCCGCGAGCACCGGCAACTATTCTCTATGGATGCCGGCTAGGCGGACGCGACCCTGCCTATGATTTCCTGGGCTTCAGCAAAGGCCCCAGGTAGCCGCCGGTGTGGCTGGCCGGACACGCGGCGACGTCTTCAGGAGTCCCTTCAACCACGATCCTGCCACCGCCGTTGCCTCCTTCCGGACCCATGTCGATGACCCAGTCGGCGGTCTTGATGACGTCCAGATTGTGTTCGATGATGACGACGGTATTGCCCCCCTCGACCAGCTTGCGCAACACTTCGAGCAGCAGCGCGATGTCCTCGAAATGCAGGCCGGTAGTGGGTTCGTCGAGTATGTACAGGGTGCGGCCGGTGCTGCGTTTTGAAAGCTCCAGGGAAAGCTTCACACGCTGGGCCTCACCGCCCGAAAGGGTGGTGGCGCTCTGCCCCAGGCGCAGGTACGATAGGCCGACGTCCATCAGTGTGTGCAGCTTGCGCGATACCGTGGGCACCGCCTCGAAATAGGTCAAAGCCTGCTCAACGGTAAGGTCCAGCACTTCGCTGATGCTGCGGCCGCGGTACCGGATCTCCAGTGTTTCGCGGTTGTAACGCTTGCCCAGGCAGACGTCGCAGGGCACGTACATGTCGGGCAGGAAATGCATTTCCACCTTGACGACGCCGTCGCCCTGGCAGGCCTCGCAGCGGCCCCCCTTCACGTTGAACGAGAAACGGCCCGGATCATAGCCGCGTGTGCGGGATTCGGGTACGCCGGCAAACAGCTCGCGTATGGGCGTGAACATGCCGGTATAGGTGGCCGGATTGCTGCGCGGCGTGCGGCCGATGGGGCTTTGATCCACATTGATGATCTTGTCGAACTGCGACAGCCCTTCAAGCGTATCGTAGGGGGCCGGCTCGGTCTGCGCGCGGTGCAGCTGCTGGGCAACCGCCGTGGCCAGCGTGTCGTTGATCAGGGTCGACTTGCCCGAGCCGGACACGCCGCTGATACATACCAGGCGGCCAGCCGGAATGGCCAGGTCCACGGACTTCAGGTTATTGCCGCGACAGCCCTTGAGTTCCAGTCGTGGAAGATCAGGCGTGACCGGACGGCGCTGCGGAATGGCTATGTTGCGCTTGCCGCTGAGATACTGGCCGGTCAGCGACTGTTCATTACCCGCCAAGTCATCCGGCGTGCCCTGGGCGACGATCTGTCCGCCGTGTTCGCCGGCTCCCGGTCCCATGTCCAGCACAAAGTCGGCTGAACGAATCATGTCTTCGTCGTGCTCGACCACGATGACGCTATTGCCCAGGTCGCGCAAATGCTTGAGGGTCAGTATCAGCCGGTCATTGTCACGCTGGTGCAGGCCTATGGACGGCTCGTCAAGCACATACATGACACCGGTGAGCCCGGAGCCGATCTGGCTGGCCAGGCGTATGCGCTGGGCTTCGCCGCCTGAAATGGTGTCGGCGCTGCGGTCCAGCGACAGGTAACTCAGCCCGACGTTGTTCAAGAATTGCAGGCGTGCCTCGATCTCGCGAACGATGCGGTCGGCGATTTCCTTTTTTGCGCCGCTCAGTTCGAGCTCCTGGAACCAGAGCAGGCTGGCGGAAAGCGACAAGGCTTCGACCTCGAAAATGGCGCGTCCGCGGCGCTCCGCGGCGCCGCGTTCATTGCCGATCAGCACATGGCGCGCTTCGGGGCGCAGGCGCGAGCCTTCGCAAGCGGGACACACCTTGCTGTGCCGGTATTTGCCCAATTCTTCGCGCACCGCGCTGGAGTCCGTTTCGCGCCAGCGCCGCTCGAGATTGGGAATAATGCCTTCGAAGGGATGCTTCTTGACGGTCGTTCGGCCCTTTTCATTCAGGTAAAGAAAGGAAATCTCTTCATCGCCCGAACCAAACAGTACGCGTTGCCGCACTTCATCCGGTAAGGCGTCGAAGGGAGTTTCAATATCGAAATCGTAATGGGCAGCCAGGCTCGTCAGCAGCGTATGGGTAAAGGCGTTGCGCCGGTCCCAGCCATTGATCGCACCGCTGGCCAGGCTGAGGTCGGGA
Source organism: Orrella sp. (assembly GCA_036675955.1). Classification (GTDB taxonomy): domain Bacteria; phylum Pseudomonadota; class Gammaproteobacteria; order Burkholderiales; family Burkholderiaceae_B; genus Pollutimonas. The sequence goes on from JAKFDW010000046.1 coordinate 5,449, forward strand.
AATGCCACGACGCGTTTCGGATCGAAAACGTCTACATTGCCCAGGCCGTCGCAAGTGGGGCACGCGCCCACGGGGTTATTGAAGCTGAATAAGCGCGGTTCCAGTTCGGTCAGGCTATGGTGGCATACGGGACAGGCATAGCGGCTGGAAAAGGCATGCTCTTCGCCCGTGTCCATGTTCAATGCAATGGCGCGTCCTTCAGCCAGGCCCAGCGCTGTTTCAAAGCTTTCGGCCAGCCGTTGCTGGCTTTCCGGCTTGATGCGCAAGCGGTCCAGCACCACATCGAAATCGTGTTTCTCGGTTTTTTTCAGCGGCGCGAGTTCGTCGATGCTGACCATGTCGCCGTTCACCCGCAGCCGTACGAAGCCCTGCGCCTGCAAACTTGCGCACTCCTCTTCGAAACTGCCTTTGCGGGATCGCGCCAGGGGCGCCAGTATGGCCAGGCGCGTTTCGGGCGCCCAGCTCAACACCTTGTCGACCATCTGGCTGACGCTTTGTGCCTGCAATGGCAGACCGTGTTCGGGGCAATAAGGCGTGCCGACCCGCGCGTACAATAGCCGCAGATAATCGTGGATTTCGGTGATCGTGCCCACCGTGGAACGCGGATTGTGTCCGGCCGATTTTTGCTCGATCGAGATGGCGGGCGACAGCCCTTCAATAAGATCGACGTCGGGCTTGTCCATCAGTTGCAGGAACTGCCGGGCATAGGCCGAAAGACTTTCTACATAGCGGCGCTGGCCCTCGGCGTACAGGGTGTCAAATGCCAGCGACGATTTACCGGATCCAGACAGACCCGTTACCACCACTAGCTTGTGACGTGGCAGGTCCACAGAGACGTTTTTCAGGTTGTGCGTACGGGCGCCCCGGATGCGGATCGCTTCCATCAAGTTCACGAAGGTCTTTCAAAGGCTAACTTGCTACTATAACGCGCAGCGCTGTTACGTGCGCAGTGCAGCGTTCTGATATGTTTTGATACAGCGGCCGGCCATGGCTATTAATTTACCGAGTTTTTCATGAGCACCCCTAGCACCCATCATGCTGCATCCCCTCGGACCAAGCTCAAGCTCACTCCGGTCGAGCGGCGCGCCAGCGTCATGCTTGCCCTGCTGTTTGCTTCGCGCATGCTGGGGCTGTTCCTGCTTACGCCCATTTTCGCGGTGGCGGCCCAGGCGATACCCGGCGGCAATGACGCGGCCCGGGTGGGGCTGGCATTGGGCGCCTATGGCCTGACGCAGGCGATCATGCAGATTCCCTTGGGCATGGCGTCGGATCGCTTTGGGCGCCGGCCGGTTATCGTCTTCGGCATGGTGCTTTTCATTATCGGGGGCGCTATCTGCGCCCTGGCGTCGAATGTGGACTGGATCGTGGTCGGGCGGGTAGTGCAGGGCCTGGGTGCGATTTCGGCGGCCATCACGGCATGGGTGGCCGACGCGACGCGTCCCGAAGTGCGCACGCGCGCCATGGCCATGGTGGGCGGTTCCATAGGCATTTCGTTTGCCGTGTCGCTGGTGATGTCTCCCATGCTGGTGGGCGAGTTCGGCTTGTCGGGCCTGTTCTGGGCCATCAGCATCCTGGGCTTCGTCTGCTTGCTGATTGCTGCTTTCGCTGTGCCTTCCGTACCCGCGGCGAAAGCGCCCATTGTGCAGGCGAGTCCGCGCGACGTGCTGGGGCACGCCGATTTATTGCGGCTGAACTTCGGCGTATTCTGCCTGCATTTCATCCTGATGGCCCTCTTCATTGTGGCGCCCGGACTGCTTTCAACCCTGGGCGGCTACGATTCGGCGCATTTGTGGGAGGTGTACCTGCCCATCATTTTGCTGTCCTTCGTATTGATGGTACCCGCGGTCTTCTATACCGAGACCCGGCATGCCCACAAAGTGGCCATGGAAGTCGCGGTGGCCGGTCTGGTGGTGGTCCTGGCCTTGATGCCCCTGGCCAGCCATAGTTTCTTCGGCACCGTTGCCACGCTGGTGGGGTTCTTTATTGCGTTCAACATACTGGAAGCGCTGCAGCCGTCGCTGGTGTCGCGCGTGGCGCCTCCCGAGTACAAGGGCCTGGCCCTGGGCTTCTACAATACGGCCCAGTCACTGGGCATATTTGCGGGCGGCGTGGTGGGCGGCCTGCTGGCGGGAAGCGATCGATCGTCTGCCGTGTTCCTGGTTTCCGCCGGCCTGGCATTCGCCTGGTTCCTGACCGCCCGCGGCTTCAGGTCGCCGTCCTGAACGGCTGTTTCGGTCCAGCGCAATAGTACGCAAGCATATGGAAAGTAGCCCTGTTATCGTCGATAATAGCGGTAATGTGAAAATTTCAAGTTAAAGGTATTGTCATGGCCTCAGTCAACAAAGTCATTCTCGTCGGCAACCTCGGACGAGACCCCGAAGTCCGCTACAGCCCTGACGGCGCAGCCATCTGCAACGTTTCCATTGCCACCACCTCGCAATGGAAAGACAAGGCCAGCGGCGAAAAGCGCGAAGAAACCGAATGGCATCGCGTGGTGTTCTACAACCGTCTCGCGGAAATCGCCGGCGAATACCTCAAAAAAGGCCGTTCGGTGTATGTGGAAGGGCGTCTTAAAACCCGCAAGTGGCAAGACAAAGACACGGGCGCCGATCGCTTCAGCACCGACATCGTCGCCGACCAGATGCAAATGCTGGGCGGCCGCGAAGGCGACGCCAGCATGGGCGGTGGCGGCAACGAATACAACCAGGCTCCAGCCCAGCCCCGCGCGCAGCGTCCGGCCCAGCAACCTCGTCCCGCTGCTCCGCAAGCTTCCCCGGCCGCCAACCTGGCCGATATGGACGACGACGTTCCTTTTTAGA
>JAKFDW010000047.1:0-15751 GCA_036675955.1 Orrella sp.
TTTCTGGTGTTCAAAGGCACCATGGAAATGCACGAAAGAGTCGAAGGCAAAGCGGTCAGCATGTCCGGCTCGCCGATGTACGCCGGCTTCTGGGTCATCGTGACGCAAATCGTGGTGCTGGACGCCGTGTTTTCGCTGGATGCGGTCATTACGGCCGTGGGCATGGTGGACAGGCTGGAGGTCATGATGGCCGCCGTGATCATCGCCATCGGCATCATGCTTGTTGCATCCAAGCCCTTGACGCGCTTTGTCAGTGCCCACCCCACGGTGGTCATCCTGTGCCTGGGATTCCTGTTGATGATAGGCTTCGCGCTGGTTGCCGAAGGCTTCGGCTTCAAAGTGCCCAAGGGCTATCTTTACGCCGCTATCGGTTTTTCCGTGGTTATCGAAACGCTCAATCAGGTTGCGCGGCGCAATTTGCTCAGCATGGACACGCGCCGCCCCATGCGTGAACGGACAGCCGAAGGCATCTTGCGCATGCTGGGCAAGCGCCCCATATCGTCCGACGAAGTCGGCAACGCCCAGCCCGCCGATCCGGCCAACACACCCTTTGCCATCGAAGAGCGCAATATGGTCAGCGGCGTGCTCAGGCTGGCCGATCGCAACGTGCATTCCATCATGACGCCGCGCACCGACATCACGTGGATAGACCTGAACGACGACCCCGAGTCCATACGACAGGAAATCAGCGACACGCCTCACGGATTCTTCCCCGTCTGCCGCGGATCGCTGGACGAGATCGTGGGCATAGGCCGCGCCAAAGACATGATTGCCGACTTGATTATGCACGGCACGCTTAACGAGAAAGGCTTCCGTCCGCCCATCATCGTTCACGAGACCGTCCGCATACTGGATTTGATCGATACGCTGAAGGCGGCACGGGGCCAACTGGTCATCGTCATCAATGAGTTCGGCACGGTCGAGGGCCTGGTGACCCCCATCGACGTATTCGAAGCCATCGCGGGCGACTTTCCCGATGAAGACGAAACGCCCGACATCATTGTCGACGGCGAGAACCGCTGGATTATCGATGGCGCGACCGACATGCACCATTTCCAGCAAACGCTGGATATCGAGGGCCTGATCGAAGAATCGGATGAATACAGCACGGTCGCGGGCTACCTGCTGCGCCAGTTCGAACGGCTGCCTGAAGTGGGCGAGGAAATCACGCTGAACCATCGCAATAACGCCTTCGTCTTCCGCGTGCTTGAACTGGAAGGCCGCCGTATCGCCAAACTCAGCGTGGAAAAGCGCGGCGTGGATGAAAGCGATGACAATATTGCAGCTGTCGCCGACGCGTGATCCAATTTGTATGTTATAGTAGCTGGCTGTTGTAAAGCAGTGAACAACAATTCGGGGCGTAGCGCAGCCTGGTAGCGCATCTGGTTTGGGACCAGAGGGTCGAAGGTTCGAATCCTTTCGCCCCGACCAATACTAAAGCGGCTTAGCAAGTTTTCTTGCTAAGCCGCTTTTCTTTGTGCCGGGCCGCTCAGGCCTTGCCCTGCGCCTTACGCCATTGTGCAACAGTATCGCGCAATTCGCGCCGGATCACCTTGCCCGTCGTGGTCATGGGCAACTCGTCGACGAAGTAAATCTCGCGTGGATATTCATGCGCTGCCAGACGCACTTTTACGTGTTCCTGAATTTCACGCTTCAGTGCATCATCCGGCTGATGGCTCTGGTGCAACACCACCACCGCAACGACAATCTCGGTTCGCTGGGTGTCAGGTGCGCCGACGACGGCCGCCATCTTGACCGCGGGATGCTGAAGAATACTGTCTTCGATCTCTCCAGGCCCGATACGGTAGCCGGCCGAGGTGATGACGTCATCATTGCGCCCCACGAAGTGTATATAGCCATCGTCGTCCATCGTCCCGACATCGCCCGTAAGCAGCCAGTCGCCGATGAATTTCTCCTGTGTCGCCTTGAAATTGTTCCAGTACTGAAGAAACATGACCGGATCCGGCCGCAGTACCGCAATATTGCCGGCGGTCCCGGACGGTGCCACCCTGCCATGCTCATCGACAATGGCAACGCGGTGCCCGGGCACCGGGCGGCCGATCGCCCCCGCACGGGTGGGCATGAGGCCGGCGCAAGACGAAACCGTCATATTGCATTCTGTCTGGCCATAGAACTCATTGATGGTCAGCCCAAACGTACGTCGGCCCCAGTCCAGCAATTCGGCGCCCAGCGTTTCCCCGCCGCTTGCGACGGACCTGAGCCGGTAGCTCCAGCGCTGCTCGGGATTTGCAACAGAGCGCATCATCTTCAAGGCCGTGGGCGGCAGGAAGGTATTGCGTACTTCAAAATCCTGCAACAGCTGGAAAGCGGCTTCGGGCGTGAACTTCTGGAAGCGATGCGCAACCACCGCAATACCGTGGTGCCAGGCGGGAAGCAGGACATCGAAAAGGCCTCCTATCCACGCCCAATCAGCCGGCGTCCACATTCGATCTCCGTCCTGCGGGAACAAATCATGGGACATCTCCACGCCAGGCAAATGCCCCAACAGTACCCGATGGGCATGCAGCGCGCCCTTGGGCTGGCCGGTGGTCCCGGATGTATAGATGATAACGGCGGGATCGTCGGCGGCTGTGTCCACCGCAGTGAAATCATCGCTCAGCCGCGCCATTTCCCGGTGCAGATCCAACGTGCCGGGCAACGCGCCGTCTATGGTGAATACGGCCTGCAAATCCGGCAGGCGCTCGCGAATTCCGGCCAACTTGGCCGCACCTTCGCTGTTGGTGACGACGACCTTCGCTCCGCTATCGGCAAGCCGGTATTGCAGGGCCTCGGCGCCAAACAGCGAAAACAGCGGGATGGCGATGCATCCCGATTTGTAGACGCCGATATGCGCCATGGCGGTTTCGGGCGCCTGGGGCAGCAAGATCCCCACCCTGTCCCCGGGCGCCAGGCCGACGCTGTGCAGCAGATTGGCAAACCGGTTCGACGCTTCGTGCATCTGGCCAAACGTATAGTGGCTGGCTTTGCCGTCCTGACCGACATGTATCAGGGCCAGGCGCCCGAAGTCTTGCTCAGCCCATTTCGTGCATGCATCGGCGCCGATGTTGTAACGCGGTGGAATGGACCAGCCGAACCGCTCGCATATGTCTTTGTAATTTTCTGGTGCCGTGGGCAACATGTCCTTCTCCGCACTGTACTGGTATCGTCGTTAGATGAAATGATCTTGTCCAGGCCTGGACCGATCGGCTTTGGAAGTATAGGCGTCGCCCGACGCTCACGGGACGGTCAATGGGGCATGCGTCACCGAAACGTCCTGGGCGACAGCGGCATCATGTTGCGCCTGCAAAGCCTTCTGGTAGCCATCCCGGCCTTTCAGTCTTTGCCAGTATTCGCCCACAGCCGCCGGAAATTCCGATTTCATCTCAAGAAATTCGGCCAGCATCAGGGCATAGCCCACCGAAATATCGGCGGCCGTGAACCGGCCCGCGCACAAATAATCCTGTGTGGACAACACGGCATCGACGGCGCGCAATCTGGCCAGGAACCAGCGCCGATAGTCTGCCTCCACCTGGGGATTCCTGCGGTCGGGCGCCTCGAAGCGCCCGTAGCGAAGCACTATCGTTTGCGGAAAGGTAAGCGTGGCCTCGCCGAAATGCAGCCAGTTCAGGTAGGCGCCGAAGCCGGCTTCTTGCGGCTTTACGTCCATGGACGCCGGCCCGTATAGGGCAACGAGATATTGGCACATCGCCGCCGATTCCGTCATTTGAACCTGGCCGTCAAAGAGCGCGGGAACGGTGCCCAGAGGATTGACCTGCAGATATTCCCGGGCTGCGAACCGGGGCGGAAATGGAAGCATGTTCAGTTCGTAGGGGATGCCGCACTCTTCTGCCGTCCACAACGGGCGGAACGATCTGGCGCTGACGCAGTGATACAAGGTAATCATGAGCTCTCCTCTAGGGTTTCGTGCATAGTCTCTGTTTATAGTTTTAAGAATAAAATAGTACCGATCATCACGGCGTCAGGCCGCGGTCGCTCATGAATTTATGTACACATTCCAGCCGCCACACGGGGTCCTGCAAGGCAAGCAATCGCAGCTTTTCCTCGGTGCCCAGCGGCAATAATTCGCACCACCGGTCGGCGACCCAGCCGCTTTCGTCCAGGCGAAATGGTGGTGAAAACGGCATTTCGGAAACTGGCACCCTGTCTTTTTGAAGCTGCGCGATAACCTTGCCCAAGGCATTGGCACTGCCCTGCAGCGACGCCGGTATGGGCACCGCCGGATCGTCTGCCAGCGGCAGCGTGCTTCCCATCCATAAACCGTACTTCGCCTTTGCACTGGACAGCAAATGAAAACGCGAGGTGCCGGTACACCGAAGGTGCAGCAAGGCCGGCATAGGGGCGCTCCATTCCTCGATGCGCGCCATGGTCCCGACCGTTGCCAGCTCCTCGCCGCCTTCAGGCCTGCGGATTTCACTGCCGCTCATCAACGTGACCACGCCGAACTCGGTCTTGTCGGCAATACACTTCTTGATCATGTCGAGATAACGCACTTCGAAGATGCGCAATGTCAGCGCCCCTGCCGGGAACAGCGTGGTGCTCAAAGGAAACAAGGGTATGGCGTTCATGGACCACAAGCCTTCTGAAAAATGCGAGGCGGCTTATCTGCCTGACCGGAATAATTCATAAGAAAACGACTCAGGATGCCCGATGAATAAAAACAGGCCACCTGGGTCAGGAAGGTATTGAAATCAATGGCGGCCGTATTGTCGGCCCGGTCCGATATCGTTCTCAGGACGCCGCATGGCACGCCATATTCGTAACATATCTGCGCGACCGCAGCCCCTTCCATTTCAACACAGAGAGCGTCCGGCAACTCGCTGCGCAACAACGCGACCGCGGCGGTGTCGCTCACAAAGCAGTCGCCACTGATAATGGAACCGCAATGCACCACCGGGTCGGCCATGCCGAATGCGTCCCGTGTAGCGGACACTATTTCTTGTGCAAGCTGCGAACCAAGGTAGTCGTTGGCACACTCGGCCAACAACGTGGCAAGTTCAGCGTCGGCGTCAAAATGGCTGCGGCCCAGCAAAGGTACTTCGTAGCGGGGAAATAAAGGCCGGGCATCGAGGTCGTGCTGCATCAAGGTCTGCGCCACCACAACATCGCCAACACGAACATGGCTGGCAACGGCGCCTGCCAGGCCGGTGAAGACAACGACGCTTACGCCGAACTCACGTATCAGCGTCACGGCGGTTGCGGCGGCAGCGACCTTGCCGACACGGGCGAGGACAAGCACGCAGCGGCGTCCCGACAGCAGCCCTTCGTGATAGACGCGCTGGCCGATACGGCGCGTGACAACATCAGGCCCCATTGCCGTCAGCAATGTGGCGATCTCTTCCTGCAATGCGGCAAGTATTCCAATGGTGCTCATCTACCGTCCGGGGTCATTTCGTGCAAGACATTATTTAAACATGAGGCGTATGGCGGCTCACAGGCTAAAATCTGGTTTTTGCCAGGCGCGCCGCCATGAAACATCTACTTGCCTTCATTGTCCTGACTGCAGCCAGCATCATGGGCAACACCGTCCAGGCCGCGGAAGTCGGTTGCGTCAGCACCACCTGGCGCGTGCTCAACAACGATAAGGTGTGCATCCAGTCGTTCAAGGATCCCGATATCGAGGGCGTGGTATGCCACGTATCCTATGCACAAACCGGCGGCATTTCCGGTGCCTTGGGCTTCGCCGAAGACCCGTCGCGGTTTTCCATTGCATGCCGCCAGGTGGGGCCCATCCAGGGAAAGAAGCTCGTACCCCAGGCGGAAGAGAATGTCTTTACGCAACGCATGAGCTTTTTGTTCAAGGGCCTGAATGTATCCAGGCTGGTGGACCAGGAAAACAATTCACTGGTGTATCTGGTGGTCAGTGAGAAAATCATCGATGGATCGCCGTTCAACAGCATCTCGTCGGTTCCGCTCATGCCCTGGAACGACCAGGCGCCCAGGCTTGATGTAAAAAACTGACCGGGAGGCTTCAGGGTCCCGCATCCCCATCTGCATACGGAACTTAAGGCGCACCTGGCTTATCTTACTTATCTCGCCCTTTCTCCCTGCCCGACCCATGCCGATCCGATTGCGTCCCTTGTTGCTTGCCGTCTTCTGTGCCCTCCTGCTAGTCGCGGCCGGCGGCTATGTGGCGCTCGACCGATGGCAGCGGGCGACAATATTTTCAGTAGAACTCGGCGACAGTCGATGGTGGCGCGAACCGCCTTCGGGCACGGAGGTCTTCGACATCAGGCTGGCCGGCAACGATAAGGTCCGGGCCTGGTATCTGGCAAATCCCAATCCTGACGCGCCGGCTGTCCTTTACCTGCATGGCTCCCGCTGGAATCTCAACGGCAGTGTGTTCCGCATTGAGCGGTGGCTGGAAATGGGCTTCTCCGTGCTGGCCATCGACTACCGCGGATTCGGCGAGTCCAGCCCCTTGCTGCCCTCCCAGGCCAGTGCGACCGAAGACGCTGTTGCCGCATTGCAGGAACTTGAACGCCGTCAGCCGGATCCCGCGCGCCGGTATGTATACGGCCATAGCCTTGGCGGCGCTGTAGCCATTGCGCTGGCGGCAACGGTGCAACAACCCGAGTTTGCAGGGCTTATCCTGGAATCCACCTTCACCAGCATCCAGGACATGATTCCCACCACGGGCTATTCGGCTATACCGGGATTGGACCTGCTGATAACGCAACCCTTCGATTCCTTAAGCTCGATAAAGCAGGTGCGCAACCCCATTCTTTTTCTGCATGGCACCAATGACGCGGTAGTGCCGCACACCATGAGCGACCTGCTGTTCGAGGCGGCCCGCAGCCGGTCCGGCACGGCGCAGCAACTGGTCAAGATAGAAGGCGCGTCGCATTCGGGCGCCAGCCGCAGCGGCATTTCTTATGAAAAGGCGATAAAAGATTTCGTCAGCCGGGTTCAGCGGGACGCAGACCCTTCAGCGATATATCAAGCTCGTCATTGATCCATTCGCGCAAGGCGCACAAAGGCGGCCAGTCGCGCAGTCCGGGGGGATACACCAGGTAATAGGCGTAGCCCGTCTCGTGTTCAATCGAAATAGGCGACAGTTTGATGAGGCGGCCGTCGCGCAATCCGTCGGCGGCCAGGAGCTCACGCGCAAGGGTCAGGCCCAGTCCCTGTTCGGCGGCCTGCAGCATCAGTCCCATGTCATTGAACTCGGCCACCGGCGTCACCTGCGCTTGCAGACCAGCCGCGGCAAACCACCTGCGCCACGTTTCCCGGTCGCCCAGCAGCGGTTCGCTCAATAACGCGGCGGGCGGCTGTCCTACCAGGCGAAGCGCATCCACGGCGCAGCCCAGCACGAACAAGGGCATTGGCGCGTTGAACAGGCGTTCGGATGCCAGTCCGGGCCATACGCCCTTACCCTGGCGTATGGCGGCGTGAAAACCCTCACGCTGCAAATCGATAACCTGCAGCGACGCATCGATTTCCAGTGCAAGATCCGGCCATGATTCGCGCCACCGGCCCATGCGCGGCAGCAACCAGCGCTGAGCGAATGAAGGGACTACGGACAAGCGCAAGCGCTGCTCGATACTGCAGGCCGCGGCGGCGGCTGCATGAACCCCCTCGTCCAGCTGGGCAAGCGCAAGCTGGACGCTGCGCAACAATGCTGTGCCCGCTGCGTTGAGGATGACACGCCGCCCCCGGCGCTCGAACAGCGCGAAGCCTATTTGCTGCTCCAGCACGCGGATCTGCTGGCTTACTGCGCTGTGCGTAAGGTGCAGGACATCGGCCGCTGCGCGCAGATTCTGCAATTCGGCGACACATCGAAAGGCCGGAAGCGTATTTAAGGGTATGCGTGGCATCTGGTAAGAATATCCGACCAGGGTGGGTAAAACAAGTCGATTCCCTAGGGGCACCTGTGCATTTAAGCTTACCGATATATGTTCTTTCGGGAGAAATTCATGACTACACCATGCCTTGATGCAGCGCCTCGCGCCACATCCCGACTTGCCTCCACACTTATCCCGGCGGCGGTTGCCCAGTGGCGCCGTGCCCTCGCCATATTCGCGCCGCCAAGCCGGCATCCGGCCAGCGAGCATGCGTGGCAACGTGCCCTGCCCGAGTTGCTGGATATGGACTCACATATATTGAAGGATATTGGAGCGCCCGCGTGGGTGATGGCCCAGGTGCAGCAACGCCGGCTGTCCCAATTCAGGCGCCGGCAAGCCGTCCTGCACCTGAACTGCCCGCGACACGAGCCTTAGCGTATTGCGATATGTTCGGCCAGCTGCCACGGCATGGGAGTGCCGAGCGTGGCGCATGCCGTGATTGCATCGACAGCAGGATTGATGTCGATACTTCGGGCGGCAAGCCACGCGTCGTCGTAGTAAGTCTGGAGGTAGCGCTCTCCACCGTCGCACAATATTGTGACAATCGAGGCTTTCTCTCCGGCGGCATGCATCTCGCGGGCCAAGTGCAGGGATGCAATGAAGTTGGTGCCCGTCGAGCCGCCGCAACGCCGGCCCAGGCTGCGCTCGAGATATCGCAAGGCCGCCAGCGAGGTAATATCGGGTACTTTGATCATACGGTCGATTACGCTGGGGATGAAGGATTTTTCCACCCGCGGCCGCCCTATGCCTTCAATAAGAGACCCGGTTTCGAGCTCCAGCGTGCTGTCGCCTTCACCATAGGAATCGAAGAATACTGAGTTTTCCGGGTCGGCAACGCATACACGGCTATTGAAGCCCTGGTATCTGATGTAGCGGCCTATGGTTGCCGTCGTACCACCGGTGCCGCAGCTGCATACCACCCACGCCGGAACAGGATGCGGCTCCTGGTTCATCTGATTGAAGATGGATTCTGCAATATTGTTGTTGCTGCGCCAGTCGGTCGCGCGCTCGGCATAGGTGAACTGGTCCATGTAGTGGCCGCCCAGCTCGCGCGCCAGCCGTTCTGATTCGCCATAGATCTCGCGCCCCGAATTCACCAGGTGACACCGCCCGCCATAAAACTCGATGGCGGCGATCTTTTCCTGCGAGGTGCTCCTGGGTATGACGGCGACAAAGGGCAAGCCGATAAGCCGGGCGAAATAGGCTTCGGAGACGGCGGTGGAGCCGGACGATGCCTCGATAACCGTGCTGTGCTGGTTCAGCCACCCGTTGCACAAGGCATACAGAAAAAGGGAGCGCGCCAGCCTGTGCTTGAGGCTGCCCGTCGGATGGCTGGACTCATCCTTGAAGTAAAGTTCGACGCCGGGGAAAGCGGGCAAGTCCACGGGTATGAGGTGCGTGTCTGCGGATCGGTTGAAATCGGCTTCGATCTTGCGTACCGCTTGCTGTTCCCACGCCCTGCTGCTCGTCATAGTATGCCCTTGGCTCCTCGCCAGAAAATATGCCGTGTGAAATACCGCCGACGCCGTTATAGCGTGGGCTCTTCGCCTTTCAGAACGGCCTGCAGAAAGGTGCGTGTGCGCTCTTCCCTGGGGCGTTTGAAAATGACCTCCGGCACGTCGGCCTCGATGATACACCCTGCGTCCATCACCACCACCATGTCGGCCATCTCCCTGGCAAAGCCCATTTCGTGGGTGACCACCATCATGGTCATGCCCTCTTTGGCCAGAAGTTTCATGACGGCCAGCACTTCGCCGACCAGTTCAGGATCGAGCGCCGACGTGGGTTCGTCGAACAGCATCACCTTAGGCTCCATTGCCAGCGCACGAGCAATGGCCACCCGCTGCTTCTGGCCGCCGGACAGGCTGGCCGGCATCGCCTGCGCCTTTTCCACCAGGCCGACCTTTGCCAGCAAATCCATGGACAACGACTCCGCCTGCGCTGCGCCCATGCCGCGCAGTGTCCTGGGCCCGATAGCCACGTTCTCCAGGACAGTCAGATGGGGAAAAAGATTGAAGGACTGGAAGACCATGCCTACCTGCGTGCGCAGCCGGTTAAGGTCTCTCTCGGGAAGGATGACGCCGTTTTCAATCAGGCGCTGGCCGCATATATCGATGGCGCCCTGCTGGGCCAGTTCCAAGCCATTGCAGCAGCGCAGCAATGTGCTTTTCCCCGACCCGCTGGGCCCGATCACGACAACCACCTGGGAAAGGTCGACCTCAAGGTCTATGCCCTTCAGGACCTGGTTGCTGCCGAACGATTTGTGCAATTGAGTGATCTTGATCATGGCGGGATGGGTCATTGCACCATTCCTCCTGCTTTCAAACGTAGCTCGATACGGCGCAGCACGACAGTCGTGAACGTCGTCATGAGCCAGTAGATGGCCGCAATGACCAGGTAAATCTCCAGGGAGCGATAGGAGACGCTGATGATTTTCTGGCCCTCGTGCATCAGATCATGAATGGTCAGCAGAGATACCAGCGCGGAGTTCTTGATCAGGGAAATGAACTCATTGCCCAGCGGCGGAATCATACGGACAAAGGCTTGCGGCAGGATGATCTTGAACATCGCCTGGGTTTGCGACATGCCCAGCGACCTGGCCGCTTCCATTTGCCCGCGGTCTATCGACTGGATGGCGCCGCGCACGATTTCCGATACGTAGGATGCCGAATACATGCCCAGCCCCAGCACCCCGCATGCGAAGGCCGGCAGCAGAATGCCGAAGCGCGGCAAACCAAAAAACCAGATGAACAGTTGAACCAGCAAGGGCGTGCCGCGAAAGCAGGACAGGTAAACAGTACAGAATCCATACAGGACCTTGCGCTGGGGATGCAGGCGCCCTATGCCTATAAGCAGGCCGAGGATGCACGATAGAATCAGCGCGCAGACCGTCACTTCGACAGTTACGGACGCCCCGCTCAGCAGCGCCCTCCAGTCAGCAACTGCCGGAGTGAAATCGAAGTTCATTTCGCCGCGCCTTCAAACCATTTGTCGACTATTTTCTGATAGGTTCCATTCGCCTTCAGACGCTGCAATGCCGCGTTGAACTCCTTGGTAAGCTCGGGCTGTTCCTTGCTTACCGCGATCCCGTATTCCTCGGTGGTGATTTGCTCGTCGAGCACGACCAGGCCGGGATGGGCCTGGGCGTACAGCTTGGCGGCCGGCTTGCCGGTAACCGCCGCGTCAGAACGTCCGATTCCGACCAGGTTGAACATTTCCTCGTTTTTCTCTACCTCGACCCGCTGGACTTTAGGGTAGCTGTCCTGCAAGAACCTGACTGATTTGGTGCCGACCTGTACCGAGACTTTCTTGTCGTCCAGATCTTTCAGCGACTTGATGGGGCCATCCTTCTTGGTCAAGACGACCAGGCCGCCCGCATAATACGAATCGGTGAAGTCAACGACTTTTCTGCGATCCTCGGTAATGTAGATGGCCGATACGGCGGCATCGGCACGGCCCGAAAGTACCGCCGGAATCAGACCCTTGAAGTCGATGTCGGTCCATTCCAGTTTCTTGCCCATTTCCTTGACCAGGGCTTCGGTGAGCTCAATGTCAAAGCCGGTACGCTTGCCGTCCTTGGTGAACTCCATAGGCGGAAAAGTAGGATCCGTGACGATACGGACTGTATCCGACGCGGCATGGCTGATGGCTGCAAAACTGCTCAATGAAGCCACAAGCAATGTGGCCAGTAATTTTCTGCTCGATGTCATGACAACTCCCTGTGCACTGCGAAGGGTTAGAGGCTTTGCAGCCTTGTGGAAATACGCGATGCAACCTGCATCGTCATATCGGTAAGTGATTGCTTGCGCTGGCTGATGCGCGTATTGGGAACCATCAGAGTTATGACCGCCGCCGCCTGGGCGGTTTGCTGGAATATGGGGGCGCTGATGCCCCATACGCCAACATCCACTTCGCTGTCAGAGCATGCATAGCCCTGCGCCTGTATGGAAAGCAGATGCGCGGCCAATTCGGAGCGCTCTTCGGATGTGATTACCCGTTCCTGCTGCAGCCGCCTCAGGGCCGCCGCCTGCTTCTCGCGAGGCATGAAAGCCAACAAGGCCTTGGCCGAAGCGCCCTTGCATAGTGGCAGGCCGCGCCCCTTCACGAAAGAACAGCGCAAGGGCTGGTGGCTCTCGATCATGTCGACGCAAACAGCCTGGTTATTGGCGGCCACCAACAGGCCTATGGATTCGCCGCTGCTCCTGGACAGCTGCTCGAGATCTTTATGGGCCTCCTGCACAAGATAGGAAGACTGGTCGAATCCCCAGGCCAACGGCAGACACATGGGCCCCGGGGCATAACCGTTATTGCCGTCGACAACAAACCCCCAGCGTTTCAACAAGGACAATTGCCGATACAAGGTGCTTTTGGCCAGCCCAGTTTCCATGACGAGCTCGCTCATCGACACGGAGCGCTCGAGCTTGGCCAGTGTGGCGAGTACAAACAGGACTCGTTCGGCACCGCCTTTAGTGACTTGTTCTTGCATGTAGCCTAAATGTTCGATATTGCGGGCTGTAGCCCAGGACACCGAAGAGAATATAGAAACTTTCCCGGGAAACGATAAATTCATTCCCAAAAATTGAGAATTAAAGGGCAAACCCTTAGAAATTTGTCGGGATTCCGCAGCCGTTGCTATCTATACTCGGCGCATATTATCTTTTCAAAGGCCGACGGCATGCAGCTCTCACTGGAATTCCTGGAAAATATGGCACTACGACATGGCGACGAAGTGGCCATCGAAGATGCAAGCACGCAAGTCAGCTATTCGGAACTCATCACGGCAGTCAACGCACTGGCGGTCGCGCTGCAGTCTAAGGACCCCGTGCCGGGATCCCGGGTGGGGCTTTGCGCCGCGAACTCGCTGGAATATATCGTGAGCATGCTCGCGATACTGGCCGCGGGAAAGGTTCTGGTCCCCATGAACTGCCATGGCACCTCTGAGCAGATGCTTCAGATTCTTATGGACACACACCCGAGCACCGTAATTGTCGACGACCTGGGGGATGCGCTGGTCAAAAGCGAGGACGAGCTGAAGATTCCCTTTTCGCAGTTTCCCGGGCTGGTACTGACCTATCGCGACCAGAAACCCTCGACTACATAGTCGTCCCGGGGTCGAGCGAATACAGATAATGGCGGAAGCGGTCGTAGTGGTTGATGATATCGGCCACTACCTGGTCGGTGTGGTATCCATAGATATCGTAGCCCCGCCCCCCCTGGTTCAAGAATACTTCGGTGCGATAGAAGCGCCTTATTTCGCCGTCCCTGCGCGCGGCGTCCGTCAACGCGAATGCCGGAATAGGTTGGCCGACCATGCGGACGGCATAAGAAAAGTCCTGAACGTCGTCGGCATGGCGAATCAACAACTGCATGCCATCGTCCAGACGCACCGCGTCCGCCTCGATATGGCGTTTCTTCAATTCAGAGGCAACCGTCTCGAACGCTTCGGCGACGGTTTTGTCTATGAACCCGCTGGCCTGGGCTTTCGTGGGGTGACTCACAATGCTGGCCAGGCGCTGGCGCAAGGATAAGCCGCCCTGGCCGCTGACCAGCGGTGCAATAGGCAGGTTGCGGCTGGCCTGGATGGAGACTTCATCACGCAGTCCCTTGAGTATGCCATAGCACATCAACAGCATTACGGCGCATAGCGGCAGCGCTGCAATGACTGCGACGGCCTGCACCGCTTCCAGTCCGCCGGCCACCAGCAGGCCGGCGGCCACACCACCGCAAGTCAGTGCCCAGAATATCCGCAGCCATAGCGGCGGCTCTTCGTCGCCCTTGGAAGTAATCATGGCAATGACCAGCGCTCCCGCATCGGAGGCGGTCACAAAATAGACGGCAACCAACAGGCCGGTAACCCACGCCAGGAAAGAAGACCACGGCAAATAATCGAACACGGTGAACAAGGCGAGAGGAAGGTTGGCTGCAACCGTCTCCGATATTTGTCCGTTGGCCACATTCAGATCCAGCCATATCGCCAGATTGCCGAAAATCGTGAACCACACAAAGCTGAAACCGGCAGGCGCGAACAGCACACCCAGCAGGAACTGGCGTATTGTGCGGCCGCGCGATATGCGCGCAATGAACATGCCCACGAATGGCGACCACGATATCCACCAGCCCCAATAGAATAGCGTCCAGTCGCCCACCCAGTCAGTGGGATTGTAGGCATAGGTGTGAAAGGTACGTGCGACGAATGCGTGAATGTACAGGCCCAGGTTCTCGACAAAGACGCGCAAGAGATACGTTGTGGGTCCCAGCGCAACGATCAGGAACATCAGCAGCGCCGAGACGATCAGGATGGACTCGCTCAAGCGCCTGATACCGTTATCCAGCCCTGTAGCGACCGTGAACGTGGCGAGCAAGGTGACAATGCCGATGAGCAGCAGCTGTACGGTCAAGCTTTGAGGCAGGCCGAAAAGATAGTTCATGCTGGCGTTCAATTGCGACACGCCCAGCCCGAGCGATGTCGCCAGCCCCGCCAAAGTTCCCACTACACCGAAGATATCGATAAAGTCGCCTATCGGCCCGTTAATGCGGTCGCCGATAATGGGATGAAAGGCCGAACGCAAGGCCAGCGGCTGCCCGCGCCGATAACCGAAATAGGCCAAGGCAAGCCCCAATACCGCATAAATGGCCCACGCATGTACGCCCCAGTGAAAGAAAGTGATCTCCATGGCGTCGGCGGCGGCCTGCGCCGACCGGGGCGGCGCATCCGGGGGCTGCGCGAAGTGCATTATCGGTTCCGCAACGCCATAGAACACGATCCCTATCCCCATGCCGGCACTGAACAACATGGCCACCCACGTGCCGTACTTGTAATCGGGCACAGAGTCGTCCGGACCCAGCTTGACTTTGCCCAGCTGGCTCATGGCCAATCCAAGCAGAAAAATCACGAAAATGCCGACCGACAGCATGTAGAACCAGCCGATCTCCCGAATAATCCACTTATTGACGCCTTCAAACAGCATGGCCGACGCGGCAGGCTCCAGCATGGCGAAGCCGATCAGCCCCAGAGCGATAACGGCTGATCCGATGAATGTCACGGGTGCAACACCACTGATTTCAATGCGCAAGATACACTCCTGATCGTTCCGTTGCGGCTCGCTGCCGACCGCACCGTCAGCATAATCAATGCCCGGCCACATACGCCTTCTATAATGGCGCGAAGCACTAGCGCGTCCATTATCAATACCACGGGATCCGAACATGTCCACTGCTACCCAAGAAGACCTTGCCAAGCTCATACTGCGACTCGCCATAGGCATGCTCATGCTGCTGCACGGCATTGCCAAACTGATCCATGGTGTGGGCCCTATCGAAGGCATGATGGTTGCGCGCGGCCTGCCCGCCTTCTTTGCCTGGGCAGTCTATATTGGCGAAGTGATTGCCCCGCTATTGCTGATATTCGGTCTGTACACTCGTCTTGGCGCCCTATTGATAGCGGCAAACATGGTGGTGGCCATCGCCCTGGCGCATAGCGGCCATTTGATGCAACTTGGCGGAACCGGCGGATGGCGGCTCGAGCTGCAAGGCCTTTTCCTGTTCGGCAGCATCGCGGTTGCCATGCTGGGCGCGGGACGTTTCAGCGTCGGGGGCCGGGGCGGAAGCTGGAACTAGCTCTCCAACGCCCTCGCCCATTGCCTGGCCGCCGAAAACGATGATGCATAAAAACCCTCGCCGACTGCGCCTCGGTCTGGCGCTGGGCAGTGGCTCGGCTCGCGGCTGGGCCCATATTGGCGTCATTCATGCGCTGGCGAAGGCAGGCGTTCGTCCCGATATCGTTTGCGGCACGTCCATCGGCGCGCTGGTGGGCGCCGCCTATGCCGTGGGCGAACTCGACCGGTTCGAGCAATGGGTAATAGGCCTGGGCATCAAAGATGTTGTCTCGT
>JAKFDW010000048.1:0-18244 GCA_036675955.1 Orrella sp.
ACGGCGCGGGGGTATCCAGGGCATCGTCACGCGGTCCAATTACCGCATTCCCGAAGATCTCCTGGAGCAACTGCCCAATTTGCGCATCATTTGCACCAATGGCGTCGGTTACGACGGCATTCCGCTGTCCTATGCGCGCAACCGCGGAATCGTCGTCGCCAATACGCCCGACGTGCTCAACAAGGCAGTAGCGGAGTTCGCTGTCGGACTGGTGCTGGCGATACTGCGGCATATTCCGCAAGCCGATCACTTCGTGCGTAGCGGTGCGTGGCAGGCCGGCGCTTTTCCATTGGGCATGTCGCTGGCCGGGAAAAAAATTGGAATGGTCGGACTGGGCCGGATAGGCAAGGAAATCGCCAGGCGCCTTGAACCCTTCGAGACCGACATTGCCTATTTCGGCCGGCAGCGGCAGGCCGTAGACTGGCCTTACTTCGATGACCTGGCCGCACTGGCCGCGCATGCCGACATCCTCATCGTCTGCTGTCCCGGCGGCCCGGCCACGTTTCAGATCATCGACGCCGCGGTCCTGGATGCGCTGGGGCCCACCGGCCTACTAGTGAACATCGCGCGGGGCAGCGTCGTCCATCAAGCCGACCTTTACGAGGCCTTGGCCGGCAAAACCATTGCAGGCGCCGCGCTCGATGTCTTCGACGAAGAGCCGCTGGCAGACAGTCCTCTTGCGCAGTTGGACAACGTCATACTAACGCCGCACATAGGCAGTGCCACACATGAAACCCGAATGGCCATGGCCGAGCTCGCCGTCAAGAACCTGACGGAATTTTTCGAGACCGGGCGTGCCGCGACGCCGGTTGCTGGGTAGCCAGATCAAGAAAAGCGCGAACAAGCTTCTCGCGGGCATTGGTACGCATCCACAACAACCCCAGGTTGCGGGTGGGCACGGGTTCGGGAAGGCGATGGCGCGTCAATGCCGGATCCAGCCGGTTACCGTGCGCCCAATCCGGAAGCACCGACACGCCCAGACCGGCCTTCACCAGATCCGCAATGTAGTCGATGCCGTCCAATTCCAGCCGCGCATGCGGATAAAGCTTGTGAGACTTCAGATAGTCGTCGGCCATCTTGCCGGCGACCACCCGCCTGTCGTAGCGGATGAAGGGATGCTCCCGGATAACAGAGAAGGGATCGCGATGCGCCATATCGGATGGCGTCAATAGAATCAGGCGCTCGGTACGCAGCGTTTTCCAGTTGACCGTTTTCGGCACCTCGAACAAGGGATGCACCAGGACGGCCGCGTCCAGCACACCGCTCATGACCCGTTCGTACAGGACGGTGGAAGAACCGGGCTCGATCAACACTTCGATATTGGGGTAGCTTTCCACCCACTTCTGCAGGATGGGCACCAGCATCCCCTTAAGCGCTGAAGGGGTGGCGCCGAGCACCAGCGGACCCGCCGGAAGTTCTGTGTTGCTGGCCAGGGAATTGAAATTCTTCACCTCTTGCAGAAGCAGCCTGGCCTGATTCAACACCTTGCCGCCGGCCTGGGTCGGCTGCACGGTTCTGCCCGCACGCTCCACCAATGCCGTTCCCACTTCCGCCTCGAGCGCCTTGAGCCTCAGCGACACGGCGGTGGGCGTAAGCGCCAGGGACCTGGCCGCCGCGGCGATCGAACCCAGTTCAACCACCTGCACAAAACTCTCCAGAAAACGCGTATCCACCATTTACTCCTGTTATGCCTCGGGGCCGCCGCTACTTGCCCAAAATACAGTTTTTCTTATTTCTAAAGCCAGCAAAGCAATATTGTTCTAGCTTTGCATATCTACAAGAATAGCGTCAAGCACCAACACAAATACCGAAATCCAACAGGAGAAAAGTTTCATGCCCATCATCCAGTCCATCGAAGTCTGCGCCGCTGCCGTCCCGCTGGATACCGTCACCTCCTTTTCCAACCGCTCCGTAAGCACGAGGCATTATGGCCTGGTCAGAGTCCGGTCCACCGACGGTGTCGAAGGGATAGGCTTCTGCTATGTGGGCAGCGCCGGCGGTACCATCTTCACCGCTGCCGTCAGGGATCTGCTGGCACCCGTGCTCCTCAAGCGCGACTCGTATGCGGTCGAAGGGCTATGGCAGGCAATGAACCAGGAAGCTCTTCTGCAAGGACGGGCTGGAACCGTGATGCGCGCCATCAGCGCCCTGGACATTGCCCTGTGGGATCTCAATGCCAAGACCCATGGCCTGCCCTTGCACAAATTCATGGGCGCCGTCGAACTGGACGCCGTGCCTGCCTACGCCAGCGGCGGCTATTATCTTGACGGCAAGACCCCGCAGCATCTGGGCGAAGAGATGGCCAGCTACGTGGACAAGGGTTTCAAGGCCGTGAAGATGAAGTCGGGACGGCTCTCGCCGCGCGAGGAAGAACAACGCTTGAAAGCCGCGCGCGAAGCGATCGGGCCCGACGTGGAGCTGATGATGGACATGAACAATGCCTGGGCGGACACAACGCAAGCCATGCAGTATGTCCGGCGGTTCGAGCAATACGACCCCTACTTCTTCGAAGAGCCCTTCCTGCCGGACGACATCGACAACCATGCCCGCCTGGCCAGGTTGACCAGTGTGCCGATCGCCACCGCCGAGATCGGCTACGGCCGGTGGTATCACAAAGAACTGATGGACAAGGGTGCTGCATCCATCCTGCAGACGGACGCCGCGGTTTGCGGCGGCATAACGGAGTGGCGGCGAATCGCCCAGACCGCGGCCAGTTACGGCCTGGTGATGTGCCCGCACTGGTTCCACGACCTCCATGCCCCGCTGGTCGCCAGTACGCCGAATGCGCGCTACGTCGAGTTTTTTTGGAACGACCAGGTGCTCAACTTCCGCAACCTGATTGACCGGCAACTGTCGCATAAAGACGGAAACGTCATCCTGCACCAGGAACCCGGATTGGGTTTCGGATTCGATGAAAAATTCATCGCCAAATTCGGCAAATGGGAAGTCATCAAATAAGTCCGCAACAGGTGTCCGCTGCGGCTTCGGCATACCTGTTGAAGCCGCGGCGCTTTACTAGCAAGCAATGGAGACAAACTTGATAAATCTAAAAAAAGCACTGACGCTATGCTGCCTGACGGCGGCCATGGGCGGCGTTCACACCGCGTATGCGGCCGATGACTGGCCTTCGCGAACCATTACCTACGTTGCGCCATTTCCCGCAGGCAGCAATACCGACACCCTGGGCCGTATCATTGCAGACCAGTTGAGCAAGAAATTGAAGGTCTCGGTCGTCGTGGAAAACAAGCCCGGCGCCACCGGCATGATCGGATCCAGCCAAGTGGCCAAGGCCAAACCCGACGGCTACACCATCATGGGCGGCAGCATCGCATCGCACGCCATCAATGCCGGGCTATTCCCCAACATGCAATACGATCCCGTCAATTCGTTTGAGCCCATCACCATCATAGGCTTCAATGCAAACACCCTGGTCGTGGCCAACAGCAGTCCGTTCAAAAGCGTAAAAGACGTGATTGCCGCTGCCAAGGCAGACCCGGATACAGTGACGTACGCTTCCTCCGGAATCGGAACCACACAACATCTGTCGGGCGTCTTGCTGGGACAGGAAGCCGATATCAAAGTGGTGCATGTTCCGTACGGCGGCAAGTCGGCCTTGCCCGATATCATGGGCGGACAGGTCAGCATGATGTTCGAGGGCCCCACCGTCGTTCCGCACGTGCTCGAAGGCAGCCTCCGCGCACTGGCAGTGACTTCGACCAAGCGTATGGCCAGTCTGCCCGACGTACCGACGATGCAGGAAGCCGGCCTGCCGAATTACGAAATTCGGTCGTGGCAGGCAATCTTTGCACCCAAAGGCACGCCCAAACCCATTGTCGACAAGCTCTATCAGGCGATCAGCGAGGTCCTGAACACACCGGAGGTGCTGAAACGGCTGGAGACCATGGGCGTCGAGCCCTCGGGGATGCCGCCGGCCGAGTTCGCCGATTTCCAGCAGCGTGAAATCGAGAAATGGCGCAAAGTGATCAAGGCTGCCGACATAAAGGTGCAGTAATCCGCTGGACAGCGTATCGGCGCGCAAGGCACCGGGCGGCATGCAAGTTGCTGTGCGCCCTTGCGTAAACCGATGCGCTTTTTATCAGCGAGGCAAGCCTAGTGAACACCATTGAAGAAGTCGCCAGATTCATGAGATCTGAATCCTTGCTGCTGGTTACGGCCGAGTCCTGCACCGCCGGCTTGATCGCGGCCACCCTGGCCGACATTCCTGGCGCAGGCAAACTGCTTGATTGCGCCTTCGTCGTCTACTCGCCGCAAGCTAAAATGCGTTGCCTGTCGGTCAAGCAGAGCACGCTGGACCGCTGTAACCTGACCAGTGAAGAAGTCGCACATGAAATGGCCGAAGGCGCCCTGGCTAACAGCCGGGCCAATGTAGCGGTTTCGAACACGGGCGTCGTCGATGATACCGACGACGAAATACCCGCCGGAACCCAGTGCTTCGCGTGGGCGTTCGACATCGGCACCGCAGGCCCCGCCGTGTTCACAGAGACGCGGCGCTTCATGGGCGACCGCATTGCCATACGCGAATCCAGCGCACGTTATGCGCTGGAACGCATTCCCCATTACTTTTCGAAGCTGGATCGATAGAGCCCGCAATCCGGCGCGACGGCCGCGCACTTACCGGGTCAACAGCACATAAAACCCCTGAACCAGATACACGGCGCCTATCGCCATGACCAGCCAGCGCGTCCAGCGCCGGAACTGATGGTCCGACAACTTCTCCAGCACGAACTTGCTGATGCTGGTGCCGGTAATCGCCATGATTACCGCGACAGCCATGAACCATTCGTCGATGCGCGCCTGGCTTCCAAGAATATTGAAGAAATAAACCAGCTTAGCCATGTGCGAAAAAGTCTGGCAGGCCGCTTTCGTGGCGACGATGGAGCGGCGGTCCATTTCGTTGCGCACGAAAAACACATCCAGCAAGGGACCGGACACGCCGGCAATGAACTGCATGACGGTGTTCAGGAAGCCGCAGGTTTCGGCGCCCAGGCGGCTATCGGCCTGGGGTACGAACCTGGCCGGAATAAGCACAGCCAGGAAGGGAATTATTCCCAGGGCAATCAGGACAAAAGCCTTGTCGGGCACAAAACCCACAAATGAAAACAGCGCGCCCGCAATAAGCAAGCCCACGATGTATCGCCCAAAGATCCGGTAGTCGATGCTGGCTCGCCACATGACTGCCCGCCACCCGTTGGACGTCATCTGCGCGGTCCCGTGCAGGACCATGGCCGCCGACACGGGGAGGAAGGCGATCAGCACGCCCATCAGGATCATTCCTCCGGCCATGCCGAAGACCCCGGAAATAAACGACGTGCCCAGCACCGACAATGCCACCAACAACAAAATACCGATCTGCAATTTCTTTCCAGGATCAGGAGCGATCACGCGATTGAGAAGTTTGTGATTATAGGTGTGTACCCCGGACCGGCAAGCGGTCACGCTATCGCGTCGACACCCATAACCCGCCTGCCACTCCCAGCATGCCCAGCACAATGCCAGGCGTCAGCGATTCCCCCAGCAAACCCACGCCCAGCAGCGCGGCGGTCAGCGGGCTGAGCGAAAGAAAAACGGTGACATGCGTAGGGCTTGCATGTTTCAGCGCCCATAGCCAAAGCATATAACCCACGCCACTGGACACGCCGATAAAGAAGATGATTGCCCAGGCGGATACCGAGAGCGAAGGCGGCCGCGTGAATATGCCCTCGAAGCCGGCCGCGATCGCGAGAAAAACCACGGAGGCAAGCATCGCCGATGCTGCCAGAGGCAAGGTCGGATAACGCGCAAGATAAGGCCTGTAGAAGACCGAACACAAGGCCCCGCAAAGAGCCGACCCAAGCACCGCGGCAACTCCGAGCCATTCATTCTTTCCGCCATCGACCAGCAAGTTCTCGCCCAGCGTCGCGGCCACGCCGGCGATCGTCATGGCCACGCCCAATGTCTTGCGGCCCGTCAAGGCCTCGCTGCCCAGCGCAGCGGCCACGACCATAGTGA
The DNA here is from genome assembly GCA_036675955.1 of Orrella sp. Taxonomy (GTDB): domain Bacteria; phylum Pseudomonadota; class Gammaproteobacteria; order Burkholderiales; family Burkholderiaceae_B; genus Pollutimonas. Next base: position 6,010 of record JAKFDW010000048.1, read on the forward strand.
TCAACGGCAGCGTCGCGAAAAGGAGCGCCGCGCGTGTCGAAGAAATGAACTGCAAGCCCAGGTTCAACAGCACCACAAGAACCGCAAATTGCCCTATGCCAAGCGCCAGCACCGCAAACAGATCACGGCGCACGAAATGCACGCGCCCATGCATCAGCACAAAAGGTGCGATGCACAGCAGGCCAATGGCGTAACGCAGCAGCGCCAAGGAGAAAGGCCCTATATCGTGCACGACGTAGCGCGTACCGACTATCGTGGCCCCCACTTGCACTCCGGTCGCTGCGGCAGCAGTCAAGGCCAACGTTGAGCGCGATATGTTCACAAGTATTGATTCCGGTTTTGACCAATAAAGTCCGTGACGAAGAAAGCACTTATTCGTGACACGAAAAGAGGCCATTGTCCGCCTGTTGCCAGGCTGCCGCAAATAAATTTGACGCACCGCGTCTATCGGTTCTGAAACGCCTTGATTCTTGTCAAGGACGTTTAATAATAACCATGCTCATATAGTGGTAATTATCCACAACTGGGAAATACCATGAGCAAATACCTGACCACCGTACTCTACGCGGCTGCCGCCATCGTTTTCGGAACGAGCGCCATGGCCGCCCAACCATCATCGAAAGAACTGCGCGATACCGCAAACAAGCTGTTCGAGCCTATCCCGGAAGCCCAGGTCCTTATCGCCGACAGAAAAATTTCCGAAGACCAGATACAACTCGGCAAATGGCTATTCTTCGAACCCCGGCTCTCAAAAAGCCATATCATCAGTTGCAATACCTGTCACAGCGTGGGCACGGGCGGCGCCGACAATATACCGACGTCCATCGGCCACGGCTGGCAGCATGGCCCCCGCAATTCGCCGACCGTATTGAATGCCGTGTTTAATATTGCGCAGTTCTGGGATGGCCGGGCGGCAGACTTGAAGGAGCAGGCCAAGGGCCCCGTTCAGGCCAGCGTCGAAATGAATGCCACGCCCAAGCACGTGGAAGACACCCTGCGCAGTATCCCGGAATACGTGGAGTTCTTTGCCAAGGCCTTCCCGGGCGAGAAGCAGGCCATTACGTTCGACAATATGGCGCAAGCCATCGAGGCGTTCGAGTCCACGCTCACCACACCGAACTCGCGCTTCGATCAGTTCCTGGCCGGCAAGGAAATCCTTAGCGGCACTGAACTCTCGGGTCTGAATCTGTTCATCAACAAAGGCTGCGTGGCGTGCCATTCCGGGATCAATGTCGGGGGCCAGGGGTATTTCCCGTTCGGCGTCATCAAGAAGCCGGGTGCCGAGATACTCCCCGCCGGTGACAAGGGCCGCTTCGCGGTCACCAATACCGCCTCGGACGAATATGTATTCCGCGCAGGCCCGTTGCGCAATATCGCCTTGACGGCGCCATATTTTCACAGCGGTGAAGTATGGGATCTGGAACAGGCGGTGGCCATCATGGGAAGCAGCCAATTGGGGCACGAACTGAACGATGACGAGGTGAAGTCCATTACAGCGTTCTTGCATACGCTTACGGGTGAGCAGCCGGTAGTCGAGTATCCGATTTTGCCGCGCAGTACTGCTGCGACGCCTAAGCCGGAGAAGTGAGTTCGTTGTTATACCGGCCAGTGTTTCATTACCGGCGGCTATAGCGTTCGGGTCTTTAAGTGGTGTCGTTTGGTTCTTTACCGGTTGGTATCTCGGTTCTTTACCGGTGGCGGCGGCAACTGGTGGGGGCGGCTCAATGCGTCCGCGGTCCCGCGCTTCGCCGGGACTACCCTCTCCAATGCCCGTCTCGGGGCGCCCGCGAACTCGCGGAACGGACAGCCACTGGCTGTCCGTAAACATCCCGCTCGGACAGCGCGGGCTTGAATCCCCGAGCCGAACATTGGCTCGGCGCACGCATACTTCGCCGCCCCCACCAGCTGCCGCCGCCCCCTCGGCGTAAAGGTCATGCCGCGATGTGATTCAAGACTGATGAGTTCTAGACTTTTGGAGCGATGTAATTCAAAGCGGGCAAGCTCCATACTTTTGAAGCGATCCAATCTGAAACCGACGGACTCCATACTTTTGAATGGATGGAATTCAAAACGGACGACCGCCATACTTTTACACCGATGTTGCCGGACGAACGGCATCCTATAGCTTTTGCGCAAGCTCTGTTGCCTAAATATCGTTCGGCATTGAAGGCTAGATTATTGCGCCACATAGCAAAAGCAATTCGTGGGCAGCTCGCGATAAAAGACCGACACCGTCCCGAATCGCCGAGCTATGAGGGGACGGGGGCTGGTGTGGGCTGGGCGGAATTTGAGCGCGCCGTGCCGGTGTCCTGAGTCAGGGGACTAAGGGCGCGCCTGTTTGAGCGGCGCGCTTACGGACAGCCAGTGGCTGTCCGTTGCCGCGAGTTCGCGCCCGCCCTGACTCAGGGCCCCGGCACGGGCAGTCCCGGAACGGGACCGCAGCGATATGGAACCCGGCCCACACCTGCCCCCGGCACCGGCAATTGAGGCGATCCGGCGCCGGCAGTCGAAGTGAACCGACACTGAGAAAGGAAACAATCCAGCGCCGGCAGAGCAAATAATCTGACCCCGACAGTGGAAATGATCCGGCATCGGCCAAGAAACGCCTCACATGCTCGGCAAATCGCTTAGTTCACCTTGATACCCGCCTTGCGGACAATCTCCCCATACATCGCCGTATCCTTCTTGATAAGTTCGCTCAACTCGGCAGCACTACCGCCCACCGGAACGAACCCCGCGTCGTTGAAGAGCTTCTTCACATCGCTCTCCTTCACGATACTTGCGATTTCCGTAGAGACCCGTTCAACAATCTCCTTAGGCGTGCCTGCAGGCGCCAACAGCGACACCCACGAATTCATGACAAATCCCGGAAAGCCGGCTTCGTCCATAGTCGGGATATTGGGCTCATCTTCCCAGCGCTTTGCCGACGTAATCGCCACCACCTTCAGCTTGTCCTCCTTCACATACTGCATCGGCACCAGAATCGGGTCGAACACCATCGACACCCGATTGCTGAGAAGGTCTGTAAGAATAGGCGCGCTGCCTTTGTAAGGAATGTGCGTCATCTTGATACCCGCCTGCAGCGCGAAATTCGCACCCGTCATATGGGCGCTGGACCCTGTTCCGCTGGACGCATAAGTAAGCGCGTCGGGATTCTTCTTCCCGTACTCGACAAGCTCGGCCAGGGAATTCACCGGAAGGTCCTTCGCAACGAACAAAAACAAAGGCAAGTCGGCCATATGCGACACCGGCTCGAAGTCCTTGAAAGAATAACTGAGCTTGTACAGATGCGGATTGACCGTATACGCCGCCAGAACCGTGACGAAGGTATAGCCGTCAGGTTTCGCGCGAGCCACCAGCGCCGTACCGATGGTGCTGTTTGCACCTGGCTTGTTCGTGACGATTACAGGCTGCCCCAGGCGTTCCGACAGCTTCTTCATTATGGTCCGCGTCACCGTGTCGGTGGCCCCGCCGGGTGTATAGGGCACCACCACCTCGATCGATTTTTCGGGCCACGCCGCAGCATGAGCCGGCATCGTGGAATAGCTCAACATCGCGGCCGCCATCACCGTCACCGCCAACACCGATTTCCCTTTCGAATTCCAATTTGAGACGGTCATTCTTGTGCTCCTATTTGTTTATTCATTCTGCTATGCAGAACATCATTTTAATTTACATGACCTGCAACTGCCGGTAGTATAAAGAGACTTTAACCCAGATAAAGCAATATTCAGCCTGGGACTTGCCCTTAAATTCTGCATTGCAGAACATCGGCCGTAGCCGTATGGCATAGATATAAACCTATGAACATTCAATATACAGAAGAACAACTGACGTTCCGCGACGAGGTACGCGATTTTCTGCGTAACAGTTTGTCTGCCGATCTCAAAGACAAGGGAATCAGGGAAGAAGCATTGACCCGTGACGAGCGCTTAGGCTGGCAGCGAACTCTGTACGAACGAGGCTGGGGAGCGTCGGCATGGCCGGTCGAATACGGCGGTACCGGATGGAATGCCATACAGCGGCACATTTTCGAAGAAGAATGCGCTCTGGCTTACGCTCCGGAACAGCTGTCCTTCGGTATAAAAATGGTGGCGCCGGTCATCCAGAAATATGCAAGTCAAGAGCAGAAAGACCGCCATTTGCCGGGCATCATTTCGGGCAGGGACTGGTGGTGCCAGGGCTATTCCGAACCGGGCGCCGGTTCTGACCTGGCTTCGGTGAAAACATCGGCGGTGCGCCGCGGGGACTACTACCTCGTCAACGGCCAAAAGACCTGGACGACGCTGGCCCAGCATGCCGACTGGATTTTCTGCCTGGTGCGCACGGATCCCGATGCACGCAAACAGGAAGGGATTTCATTCCTGCTGATAGACATGAAAAGCCCCGGCATTACGGTGCGCCCCATCATCATGCTGGACGGCGGTCACGAGATCAACGAAGTATGGTTCGATGACGTCCAGGTGCCGGTTCAAAATCTGGTCGGTGAGGAAAACAAGGGCTGGACTTATGCCAAGTACCTGCTCGGTCACGAGCGTACGAACATCGCGCGCGTGGGACGTTCCAAGGCCGCCTTGAAGCGGCTCAAAACCATCGCCGAACGCCAGCCGGGCAACGACGGACAGCCCCTCATGCGCGATCCGCGTTTCCGCGACCGCATCGCCATGGTGGAACTCGAGCTGCAGGCATTGGAAATCACCAACTTGAAATTGGTGGCGGCGGATGGCCACCAGCGTGCGCCCGGTCCGGAGGCATCAATCCTGAAAATCAAGGGGTCGGAGATTCAGCAAACGCTGACCGAGCTGACCGCCGCGGCGCTGGGCCCTTATGCTGCCGCCCGTATTACCGAGCCGCGACACGATGGCAGCGAAGATATCAGCGACGCCTTCCCCGCCGATTGCTACAACATGGCCGGCCATTATTTCAATTACCGAAAGACCACCATCTATGGCGGGTCCAGCGAAATCCAGAAAACCATTATCTGCAAAGCGATATTAGGGCTGTAGAAACACTAGGAAGATATCTCATGGATTTCAGCTATACCGAAGAACAACTTGCCCTGGAAGACACCCTGCGACGCTTTGTCGCCAAAGACTACACCTTCGATCAACGCCGCGAATTCATGGCAAGCGCCGACGGGTTCAGCCGCAGCGCATGGAAAACCTATGCTGAACTTGGCATACTGGCGCTGCCCTTTTCCGACGAATTCGACGGCCTGAACGGCACGGCCCTGGACACCATGCTGGTCATGCGCGCGCTGGGCACAGGCCTGACGCTGGAACCCTATCTGGGCACGGTGGTCCTGTGCGGGGACATCCTCAGCAAGCACGCCAACCGGCAGCAAAAGGCCCGCCTCATTCCCGCCATCGGCGATGGAAGCCTGATGCTCGCCCTGGCCCACTACGAGCCGCAGTCGCGTTATAGCGAGTCGGCTATCAGCACGCGTGCGACCAGGCAAGGCGGCCAATGGCAATTGAACGGACACAAAGCAGTCGTACTTGGCGCGGCAAGCGCCGACCATCTGCTGGTGTCGGCCCGAACGGACGGCCATGACGGCGCCGATGCCCTATCGCTGTTCCTGGTCCAGCCCAATATGCCGGGACTGTCTTTCCGACATTATGAGTGCCACGACGGCACTCGCGCCGCCGACGTCATATTCGATCAAGTCTTGCTCGACGAGGGCGCGCTTCTGGGACAGGAAGCGTGCGCTCTGCCGGCCATCATGCAAGCCATAGCGCTGGCCAATGTCGCCCTGTCGGCCGAAGCCACTGGCATCATCCAGGCACTCAACGCCGCCACGCTGGACTACCTGAAAACGCGCAAACAATTCGGTGTGCCGCTCGGGTCGTTCCAGGCCTTGCAGCATCGCATGGCGGACATGGCCATTGCGGCCGAACAGGCCGATTCGATGGCCTTGCTGGCAGCCATCGAGATGCAGAACCCGGATCCCGATATCCGCCTGCAAAGGGCATCGGGTGCGAAAACTTTCGTGGGGCAGAAAGCCCGGCAGGTGGGCCAGGAAGCCATCCAGCTGCATGGCGGCATCGGTGTAACCGAAGAGCTTATGGTGGGCCATTACTTCAAGCGCCTCACAGTGATCAATAGCTCCTTCGGCGACGTGGATTTTCATTTACAGCGTTATAGCGATATTATCCGGGCTGCCTGAACAGCCCCACATCGAACTAAAGAAACGCAACAATGACCCAAATACCAGACGGATACCGCGAGCGTATCCACAATAGTGAATTCACGGATTTATGCGGACCTTTTTTTGAAAGAATAGAAGACGGAAAGCAAGTCGAACTGGCCTTGCGCATCTCGCACAAGCACAGCAATCTGCGCGGCATCACGCACGGCGGCCTGTTGGTCACCATCGCCGACAGCGCCATCGGCGATGCCGTCGCCGAAGCGTATGGCGAGGAATTCGGACTGGTCACCGTCAGCCTCACCAGCGAATTCTACCGTCCGGCAAAAATGGGAGACTGGGTTGTTGCGCGGGCCAGCGTGCAGAAACAAGGACGGCGCATGGCCTTCGCCGACTGCTTCCTGTATGTGGACGAGCAAAAAATATTCCGGGCCACCGGCGTATTCGCCATTGTCGAAAGACAAGGCGGACGTTAACAATCCGGCAAGATGAGATACTGACCGAACCGGGAATCAGTGCCCCATCGACGACGTGATCTTGTCCACCACCTCGAGCAAGCGGGGGCGCGCCTCATCCAGCAGGTATTCGGCCGTCACCGACGTCGAGGGCGCGCCACAGGTAAGCACCATGATGGGCTGCGCCGGGCTCAACCGGAACGCGACGGCAATGCCGTTCACTTCCTTTTGCCAGTCTCCGAATGAACAAGTGCATCCCAGGCGGCGGTAATCGGAAACGGCCTGGTTGATGCCATTGATAATCTCACTGCCCGACCACGCGTCCAGTTCACTCAGGCGCTCAATGATTTCGTCGCGCTCCTGCTGGCTGGCGAGCGCCAGATAAGCCCTGCCCATGGATGAGGTCACGATAGGAATGCGGGCTCCGACGTCCAGGCTCAACGCAAGCGCCGCACGGCTGCGGCAGTTTTCGATGTAAAGCATGGAAAGACGGTCGCGCACGCCCAGAGAGACCATGGTCTGGGTCTTATCGGCAAGCTCCTGCATGAAGGGCCGGGCGACTTCACGGATGTCCAGCTTGGCCAGCATGCCCACGCCCAGGGACATGGTGGCCACGCCCAAGGCATACTTGCCGGTCTCATCATCATGCGTGAGGTAACCCAGCTTCACCAGGGTGGATGTCAGGCGCGAGACCGTGGACTTGGGCAGTTTGCAACGCACCGCAAGTTCCTGGTTGCCCAGCACTTTGGACCCCGACTTGAAGCAGGCCAGCACTTCCAGGCCGCGCGCCAGAGCGGTGACAAAGTGCCTGTCTTCTTTGGCATGATCGTGTGCAGACAAGGGATTCGAGGGCAAGACATGTCCTTCCGGGGGCAAGAATGCATATTCTAGCGGCTCCGGTGAGCGGGACACTATTCGAGCGTTAAATCGCCTCTACCACCCACACTCCTCAAGATGCCTGGCAAAAACACTGCCGGCCGACAAGGCCCGGATGCTTTTCCTGCCTACCGCCTTGACGTCCGTGACGCCCAACATCGCGGTGTTGCGCCTGACTTCGGCGCCAAGCAGGTCCAGCGCGTGATACACGCCCTTTTCTCCGCCGATTGCGGCGGCGTAGCCGAAAGGCCGGCCGACGAATACGAACTTGGCGCCCAGCGCCATCGCCTTCAGCACGTCGGTTCCGCGCCGTATCCCGCTATCCATCATGATCGGTATGGTGGGACAGGCGGCGACGATCCCGGGCAACACGCGCAACGGCGACACCGTGCCATCAAGCTGGCGGCCGCCATGATTCGAAACGATGATGGCGTCGGCACCGTGATCGACCGCCAGCTTCGCATCTTCGCTGGCCATGATGCCCTTGACGATGAGCTTGCCCGTCCACAGCTTCCTGATCAGTTTCAGATGCTCCCAATTCAGGTGGCCGCGGTCAGAGAAATCACGCAATACGTTGCGCGAAATGATGGGCACGCCGCGGGTTGCATAGCTGTTCTCGAAATGTGGGATGCCGGAACGGTAAAGGGTGCGCAGGAATGTGCCTACCGTCCAGCCAGGATGACAGACGCCGTCAAGCATAAGCTTCAGCGTGGGCCGCAAGGGGGTGGAAAAGCCCGCCCGCACATTGTTTTCCCGATTGGCGGCCACCGGCGTATCGACCGTCACGACGAGCTTCTCGTACCCGGCGGCCGCCACGCGCTTGATAAGGGCCACGATCTGTTCTTCGCTGCCCGGCAGGTAAGCCTGGAACCACACGTTCGACCCTATACGGGCCACTTCCTCCAGGGGCATCAGCGAGGAACCGCTCATGATCATGGGCACATTCCTGCTTTGCGCCGATTGCGCCAGCACGCAGTCTCCGCGATAGGCCGACATGGCGCTTATGCCCATGGGGGCGATGCCGAAAGGCAAGGCATAGGTATCGCCCCATAGCGTCACTTCGGTGCTTATTCTGGAGACATCGCGCAAGACCCGAGGTATGAATCCCAGCTCGGCGAAGGCCTCCCGATTGTCGCGTAGTGATGAGTTGGTTTCGGTCGCACCCGAAACATATCCAAAAATCGCCTTGGGCAGATATCGTTGCGCCTCTATTTCAAAATCGTCCAGGCACAAAAGACGCTCAAGCCGCTTCGTGGAATACATCGTCACTTCTTCGCAAAATTAAAGGGAGGGCTTCGATACCGGCAGCTGGCGGCTTATTCGGCCCAGGGCGTATCTTTCCAGAATTGTTTGAACATTTTTTCATCGGATTCCAGCTCGGCTTTATAGTCGGCCGGGCCCATGTAGCGCAGGGGAACGAAAAGCTTCTTGGCCTGCTCGCGGAAGCCCGGATCGTTTACCGCCTGCTGGACCGCCGAGACCAGTTTCTTGGAGACGTCTTCCGGCAAGCCCTTGGGCGCGCCGATGCCGCGCAGCGAAGCCATGATAATGTCGTGGCCCTGCTCCTTGAAGGTCGCCAATTCCGGCGCCAGGTCGGTGCGTTCCTCGCTCATCACGCCCAGTGAACGCAAGGGCGAGCCTCCTTTGATGTAAGCCTGCACTTCGCCAATATTCATGGCGGCCAACATGATTTCGCCGCTGGAGATTGCGCTGCGGACTTCACCCGCGCCCTTGTACGGAACGTGCGTCATCTTCGTGCCGGTGCCCTTCTGGAACATGAGCATGGCCAGGTGGTCATCCGAACCAATGCCCGTTGTGCCGACTGTGACGTCGCCCGGATTCGCCTTGGCAAACGCGACCAGATCTTTCAGGGACTTGATCTTGCCGTCTGATTTGACGGCGAAGCTGTCCGGATCATCGATGAGATTGCCGATCAGGTCAAAGTCGGTCCAATGGTACTGGGCTTTGCGCTCGATGGGGATGGTAAGCATGTTCGGCGTGTTCAGGAAGCCGATGGTATAGCCGTCGGGCTTGGCGCGCGCAATTTCGGCGAAGCCGATGGCGCCACCCGCGCCGGGCCTGTTGAGCACGACGATGCGGGCGCCGTTGCCCAGGTATTTTTCAATATAAGGCGCAATTGCGCGAGCGACCAGGTCGGTGCCCCCGCCCGGTCCATAAGACACCACCATATTGATGGGATGCTCCGGATAAGCGGCGTGGGCAGCCGGAAGTCCGGCGCCTACGGACAATGCAAAAGCTGCCGCGCCCACGGCGGCCAGCTTCTTGATCGATTTCTTCGGGAATTGAATCATTAGTGTCTCCATTTTTTTTACAAGGCACTGAACCGTGCCAGGAACTTGGGAAGTACTTCTTTATTGATCATGCGCTCGGCCGTCTTGCCGGCGCAGACTTGCAGGATCTGACTGGCCGCCATGGTCGCCACATTCTTGCGGCCCTCGTGCGTGACACCGGCGGTGTGGTAGGTGGACACCACATTGCCGAGCGACAACAAGGGGTGGTCGGCAGGGGGAGGCTCTATTTGCCAGACGTCCAGACCGGCCCCGCCCAACTGGCCCGAAGCCAGGGCGTCATACAAGGAGGCCTCGTCGTGTATGCCGCCGCGCGCGGTCGATATAAACAAGGCGCCCCGTTTCATCTGGCCAAAGACCTCTGCGCCAAACAAGCCCGTGGTCTCGGCGTTGCGGGGGCAATGAAGCGACACAATATCGCTGCTGGCCAGCAGATACTCCAGCGACACGGCGCGCGCGCCGCGGGCGGCAATGGCGTCCTCGTCCAGGTAGGGATCGTAGGCCAGGACGTCCATGCCGAACGCGGCGCCCAGCCTTGCCGTGCGGGTGCCGATATGGCCAAGTCCGACCAGGCCGAGCACCTTGCCGTTCAGCTCGTGACCCATCAGATCTTCACGGGAAAATCCGGTTTCGGTCTTGAGTTTCCGGTCTGATTCGACAATGCGCCGCGACACCGCCAGCATCAGGCCGATGGCATGTTCGGCCACCGAATTGGCGTTGCCGCCCGCCTGGTTCATGACGAGTATCCCCGCATCCGTGCAAGCCTGGACATCGACTGTGTCGTAACCGGCGCCCGAGGTCGAAACACAGACAAGAGAAGGACAGCGCTGTATCAGTTCTCGCGTCACCAGCCACTCGACAGGCACTTCGTCCTTGGCCGCCGAAATATGATAGATATCGGCCTGCTCCAAGTGCTTCCAGATGGTGGCCGGGGGGTCTTGAAGATCCAGTACACGCAGACTTACATCCGGACTGGCATCGAGTATCTGGTCGAAACTTGGGTCCGTCCAAAGATTCAGACGGACTACTTTTTTCTGGGTAATGTTCATGGGACCTGTCGGTAAGCAAGACTGGGGAATTCAGCGCACGATTTCGCAATTCAGGCGCAACAGGGCCTCGTCGATCCAGGATGTGTCCAGGCTGTCGTTTGCGATATCGGCCATCATCTTTTCCTCGAGCTGGTGCTTGGAGGCGGCAGCGTTATACACGCTTTCGACATGTTCGAATGGAATGCACAGCAATCCGTCCTCGTCGCCCACGATCAAGTCGCCGGGTTCGATGACCATTCCGCCCAGGCTGATCGGCACATTGATTTCGCCGGGTCCGTCCTTATAAGGTCCGCGATGCGTGACACCGGCCGCGTACACTGGAAAATTGCCTTTTCCGATGACTCCCACATCGCGTATCGCACCATTGATCACTATGCCCGCAATGCCTTTTCTCTGGGCAGTGCTGGTCATGAGTTCGCCGATGATGGCGTTGGTCAGATCGCCGCCCGCGTCGACCACGATGACGTCGCCCGGTTTCGCCATGGCAATGGCCTTGTGCACCATCAGATTGTCGCCGGCACGCGTCTTTACGGTGAACGCCGGACCGCAAAGGTTTCCAGCGGCATGCATGGGTCTCAGGCTGGCCCCGCCCGCGCTCATGCGCGTCATCACGTCGCTGATATTGGCCACCGGAATATCATGAAACTTGCTGATCCAGCTTTCATCGACACGCCGCTTTACTTCAAGAATCCGAAAACCAAGCATTTCGTAGACCACCCAGGAATTATGTATGCGCTCGGCCAGAATGCGGCCGCTCCGTGCCGCAACCCGCCATGCATAGGCAAGTCCGGCTTGACGAAATTCTATTAGCTGGCCGCGCAGTTTTATCGCAATAATTCTGCGGTCTAAACGCAAAGAAATTGCGGTGAAGGAGGATTAGGAGAAAACCTGGCGGGCGTGCTCCACCAGCGCCTGCGCAAGCGCAATGCGCGGCCCCTGCTTGTCCCAGATCATTCCGATGCGCCGTATCGGTGTACGCTGCGGCATAGGAATTTTGACAATTCCCGTCTTGTGATACCAGATAGAAAACGAGTCGGGCACAAGCGACACGCCCACGCCCCGCTCTACCAAAGACACGATCGTGAGCAGGCTGTCGATCTCGATGCGTTGATTCGGGACGATGTGGTTGTCTTTCAGGTAGCGGTCTACCAGCTTGCCGCTGTGGGCCGCCCGATCGTAGCGTATGAAGGGCTCATTGAGCAGCAGGTCGTGCGCGTCGCGTCCGGCATGGGCGGGAGGAGCGATGACGATAAGAGGTTCTTCCTGCAGGGTGAGCCATTCGCAAGTCTTGTTGATGGCAAATGGCGGTTCAATGACAATGGCGACATCCAGCTGCCCCTCGTGGACTTTCCTGCATAGCTCGGCCGACACACCGTAAGCGATGTACAAAGAGAGTTCGGA
>JAKFDW010000049.1:0-2199 GCA_036675955.1 Orrella sp.
GCGCGACCCATTTCTCAACAGGAAGTCGAGAACGCCGACGAATTGATGTTGTCGTCCGCCACCCGGGAAGTCCTGCCCATCACCTCGTATAACGGCAAGCCCGTCGGAACGGGCAAGCCAGGCGAGGTCTATTCATCGCTGCGTGCCGGCTACGACAAGGCCATTGCGGCGCTTTGACGTACAAGCCATGAACCGCGATATCTCACCTGAAGACTCTCTCATCGAGTATCCCAGCGACTTTCCCATCAAGGTGATGGGAAAGTCCAATCCCGATTTCGCCCAAACGCTGACGGCGGTGGTTCTGCAGTTCGATCCCGGGTTTGATCCCGCCACCATCGAAATGCGGCCCAGCAAGGCCGGCAACTACCTCGGCCTGACCTTTACGGTGCGTGCCATCTCGCGCCAGCAACTGGACGATCTGTACCGGGCGCTGCACGAACATCCTATGGTGTCCATCGTCTTATAGGCATAACGTGCTGAAATGATCGAACCGAAATGGTGGCCGCGTCCCGCTCCATATCTTGACGTGTGGGAAGCCATGCGCCGGTTCACCGATGCGCGAGATCCGCAAACACCTGACGAGATCTGGCTGGTGGAGCATATGCCCGTCTACACGCTGGGCCAGGCGGGCAAGCCAGAGCACATCCTGAATAGCGCAGACATTCCCGTGGTCAAATGCGATCGCGGCGGGCAGGTCACGTACCACGGGCCCGGGCAGGTGGTGGCTTATTGCCTGGTCGATCTGCGGCGCCTCGGGATATTCGCCAAAGAATATGTCGCCCTGCTTGAAAATGTGGCCATTCAGGTGCTCGATGAACTCGGCGTCAGCGGCGCTTGCCTCAAGCCCGGCGCTCCTGGCGTGTACGTGCCCGTTCCCGGCAATCAGCTCGCCAAGATTGCGGCCCTGGGTCTCAAGATACGCAATGGCTGCGCATATCATGGGCTGGCCTTGAATGTCGATATGGACCTGGCGCCGTTTTCGGGCATCAATCCTTGTGGATACGAGGGATTGCAAACCATTGATGTGCTACGGTGTACGGTAGCGGCTGACGTGGCGGCGACGGGCAATCTGCTGGCGGCGCGGCTTGCGCGGGCGTTCAGCCGGTGTCATGAAGCCGCGTCAGCCTGACGTCGGCCAAGAAAAATTGGAGACAAGCGATGACTACAGAAAGCTCTTTGCTACTGACCGATAGCGCTGGCGGCGTCCTTACGCTTACCCTTAACCGGCCGGACCAGTTCAATGCCTTGTCGGAAGAGCTGCTGGCCGAGTTGCAGAAACAGCTGGATGCCGCGGCGCAAGACGAAGACCTGCGCTGTGTAGTGCTGGCGGCTGCCGGGCGGGCTTTTTGCGCTGGCCATGACCTCAAGCAGATGCGAGCCACTCCGGAAGAGCGCTATTACCAGCAATTGTTCGCACAATGCGGCCGCGTGATGCAAAGTATCGTGAATCTTCCTGTACCCGTGATTGCGAAGGTGCACGCGACGGCAACGGCAGCCGGATGCCAACTGGTGGCCAGTTGCGATCTCGCCGTTGCATCGGACTCGGCAAAATTCGCGGTATCGGGCATCAACGTAGGCCTGTTCTGCTCGACGCCGGCCGTTGCCCTGACCCGCAACGTACCAGCCAAGAAAGCGTTCGAAATGCTGATCACCGGCCAGTTCATCAGCGCTGCCGATGCCGTGGACTATGGCCTGATCAATCATGCTGTAGCAGCCGACGAGCTCGACGCTACAGTTGACAGCCTTGTGGCCGCCATCTGCTCCAAAAGTCCTGTGGCTGTGCGCACCGGCAAGGCCATGTATCACCGTCAACGCGGCATGAACCTGAGCGACGCTTACGATTTCGCCGGGCAGGTCATGGCACAGAACATGATGGCGGACGACGTTTCCGAAGGCATCGACGCCTTCGTGCAGAAGCGCAAACCGGTCTGGAAAGGCCGTTGACGCAACAGGGGGATTAGGTGGCCTGGCGCGCCGCGGGTTAAAATGCCTTCTTACAGATTTTTTCACCCGAAAGCCAATGGCGTGAAGCACGCCCGTGGCTCTTGAGCATGAGGCGTTGCGCTTCATTGCAGGAAACCGTATGACTACTCCGCTAGATCAGTCAGCAGAACGCAAGCCCACTGTGCGTCCCGCCCCCTACGACCCAACGCAAAAGCAGAAGTCGGGCGAGAAAACGTCGCGCATTCCCATCAAGGT
>JAKFDW010000050.1:0-27969 GCA_036675955.1 Orrella sp.
ACGTGAAACGCCTTTGCGCCGATGATAGTGGACGTACGTCTGTGAAAGTAGGTCATCGTCAAGCTCTTATAGTGAAGAAAACCCCCGCACGTCCATACGTGCGGGGGTTTTTGCTTTGGGCGCGCCAAAAGCCGAAGCTGCGTCTGTGCAATAGCCGGCTCAGGCCCAGGCCGGCCAGTAGCAAGCTGGCTGTCACACCAATGCACGTGCCAGAACACAGGCCACGTGTACAGCATGGCTGTTCGATTTGCCATGTCCGATGCCATGGGATATCTGGTGACGGCAACTGGTCCCGTCTGCAATCAGCAATGTGCCAGGCTCCGCCTTGCGAATAGCCGGAAGCAGCGAGAGTTCGGCCATCTGCATGGATGCCTCGTAGTGCTTGGCTTCATAGCCAAAACTTCCCGCCATGCCGCAGCAGCTGGATTCGATCAGTTCTGTTTTCAGATCCGGAATCAATGCCAGCACTTGCTGTATGGGCTTGACGGCGTCGAACGCTTTCTGATGGCAATGGCCGTGCAGCAAGGCGCGTTTTTCAGGTAGTGGACCAAGCTTCAGTTTCATGCGTCCCGCTGTATGTTCGCGTGCCAGAAACTCCTCGAACAGGAATGCGTTGCTTGCCAACAATTGCGCATCGTCGCCCAAACCCATTACCAGGAACTCGTCGCGCAGGGTCAACAGGCAGGATGGCTCAAGACCGACGACGGGAATCCCGCGGCTCACGAAAGGCTGCAGTGCCTCTACCACCCGGCGCGCTTCCTGTTTGGCGTGGCCGACCATGCCGGCCGACAAATAGGTGCGACCGCAGCATAGCGGTCGTTTTGGGTTTGCATCACCGGAAGACGGCCTGGCAATATGCACCTGGTAGCCGGCAGCCTGCAGCACTTTGTGAGCGGCACGCGCATTTTCAGATTCGAAATAATTATTGAACGTATCGGCAAAAAGAACGACGTTGGCGGTCTGGGCATCTGTCGCTGAAGCTTGCTGCAGGAACGTGTCGCTACGCCATTTTGGCAGCGAGCGTTTTGCAGAAAAGCCCAGATAGCGTTCCGATAGCGCTGCCGCGCCGGGGAGTGCATCGCGCAGATTGAACAGCAAGGGCAGGCGGGCAGCCCAGGGCGCCCAGCGCGGCAGCGTCGCAATCAGTTTGTCTTTAAGCTTGAGCCCATATTTGCTTTGCCATTGGTGCAAGAACTCCACCTTCATTTTGGCCATGTCGACGCCGGTCGGGCAGTCGCGTTTACAGCCTTTGCAGCTTACGCATAAATCCAGTGTTGCCCGCATTTCATTCGATGTGAAGGCGTCGGGCCCCAACTGCCCCGATAGCGCCAGTCGCAGCGTATTGGCGCGACCGCGAGTCAAGTGTTGCTCGTCCCGCGTAATGCGGTAGCTGGGGCACATCGTGCCGGCATCGAACTTGCGGCAGTGACCGTTGTTGTTGCACATTTCCACAGCCTTGGCGAAGCCGTGGGTGGGATCGCCTCCAGTTCCTGGCGCCGAGGTCGTGTCGGTAGCCGGGTCATTGCTGACATTCCAGGCGGACCAATCCAGCGCCGGCTTGAAGGAGATGGTTTTATAGCCTGGTGCGAAGCGAAATAGGGATTTGTCATCCATTTTGCTGCAACGGACGATCTTGCCGGGGTTCATCAGGCCGTCAGGGTCGAAGATGTCCTTTATTTCTTCAAAGGCCTTTGTCAATCGAGGGCCGAATTGCCAGGATACCCATTCGCTGCGCACCAGGCCGTCTCCGTGCTCGCCTGAAAACGCTCCTTTGTATTGGCGTACCATCTCGGAAGCCTCTTGCGCTATTGCACGCATCTTTTCGGCCCCGCCGGTTCGCATATCGAGAATAGGGCGTACATGCAGCGTACCTACGGATGCGTGCGCATACCAAGTGCCCCGCGTGCCGTGCCGTTGGAATACTTCAGTCAGCTTGCTGGTGTACTCGGCCAAATGTTCCAGCGGGACTGCGCAGTCTTCGATGAAAGAAACGGGTTTTCCATCGCCGCGCATGCTCATCATGATGTTCAAGCCGGCCTTGCGCACTTCCCATAGGGCTTTTTGTGCTGCGGCGTCGCTCATTTCGACCACGGATCCGGGCAAGCCGAGGTCTGCCATCAGCTCGACCAGTCCTGCGAGTTTGCGGAGTTGCTCTGCTTCGGATTCGCCGGCAAACTCAACCAGCAATATGGCTTCGGGGGCACCGATCAAAGCCCGGTCGATAACCGGCTTGAATGCCGGGTTGCTTCGAGCCAGGTCTATCATGGTGCGGTCCACCAGTTCTACCGCACAGGGTTCCAGCTTGACGATATGACGCGTCAGGTCCATGGCCTGATAAAAAGTGGGGAAGTTGACAACGCCCAGCGTTTTGTTGGCCGGCAGCGGTGCCAGCTTCAAGGTGATTTTTTTCGAGTACGCAAGCGTGCCCTCGCTGCCTACCAGCATGTGCGCCATGTTGATGCTGCCATCGCTGGTATAAGGCCTTGCGCTTTGCGGATGAAAGATATCAAGGTTATAGCCGCCGACCCTGCGCATGACTGACGGTACCTGGGTTTGAATTTGTTCGCGCTCGCGTTCGGCTATCGCATACAGGCGGGACACGAGTTCGGTGATGCGTGGCGAAGGGTTGCGCATCTGCGCTTTGCCGCCAAAAATCGCTTCGGTGCCGTCGGACAATAGGGCATCGATGCTATGGACGTTATGCACCATGTTGCCATAAGCGATAGAGCGCGATCCACAGGAATTGTTGCCGGCCATTCCGCCCAGCGTGCATTGGGCGGCTGTACTGACATCGACGGGAAACCATACTCCGTGAGGTTTCAGCCAGGCATTCAAGTGGTCAAGCACAGTGCCCGGTTCAACCGTTACGGTCATGGCGTCAAGGTCGAGATCGCCGATGTGGTTCAAGTACTTGCTATTGTCGATGACGAGGGCCGCGCCAACGGTTTGACCGCATTGCGAGGTGCCGCCGCCGCGAGCCAAAAGCGGGGCGCCCAGCTGTCGGCACAGACTTAGCGCCGCTCGTACATCATCGATGCTTTTGGGTATCAGTACGCCTACCGGCTCAATTTGATAAATAGATGCATCGGTCGCATAGCGCCCTCGTGAGCCTTTGTCGAACAAGACTTCGCCTTCTACTTCCAGCTGCAGGCGAGCCGCCAGTTCTTTCATGTCTGCAGTCGCATGCAGGTGGGGCTGCCGAGTTAAAGGGACGTTCATCGGATTCCTGGTTCAGGTCTTGCTTGATGCGCTCAAGCTGGGTCAGGGGGAATTGGGCGATGCGACTTTCAGGCTTTCCAGTACAGCTTCGCCTTTGCGCTGGAGGTGTGTGCGCATGATGGACGCCAATCTGGCGCCATCGCGCGCGGCGAGGGCATTGACCATGTCGATATGTTCGAGCATGGCCTTGTCCCATTTGTCGTGGTTCAGGTTGGAGCGAAAGCGCAGGTTCTGCAGCCGAAGGTTGATGGTTGTGTACACCTGCGACAGCAATTGATTTTTTCCCGCGGCATTGATGCGGTCGTGGATTTCCCGGTTGACGTGGTAATAAGCGGAAAGGTCGCGGCGGGCATGGCAGGCCTGCATTTCAAAGGTAAGCGCCTTGATTTCGGCAATTTCCTGGTCGGTGATATGCATGCAGGCGAGGTCGCCGGAAAGCGCTTCAAGGGCACCCATTACCTCGAAGCTTTCGCGGATGTCTTTTTCGGATAAGGCTATGACTTGGGCGCCCTTGTTAGGCTGTATCTGGACTAGCCCGTCGGCGGCAAGCAGGCGGAATGCTTCCCGTAGCGGCGTGCGCGAGACTTGCAGCTGGTCGCACAAGGCGCGTTCGTTCAAGCGCGTGCCGGCGGGAAGCTGGCCTTCGATAATCATTTCACGCAGACGTTCGGCCACCGCCGTAGGCAGGGTGCGCCGATCAACCGCCAGGGCGGCAGCGGTTTCGAAGGCTGGTGATGACGACGCTTCATTTGCGCTGTCTAATTGTTCAATTTTCATTTGGTATACAAAATTTAATGGCTTTTTCTTCGTCGCCGGACGAAAAATCTGTATGGGGAGATTCTGTCAGATTCATCGACATTCACCTGATTGTAAGCTAGTTTTCTGGAAAATTTATAGTGTGCTGCAGCATAGATTGTTCTTGCATGCTGCTTGCTTCCTGTTTATTATTCGCTGAAATTTGTATCTTGTATACCAAGAAAAGGGCGAGGCTAAATATGATTCCGTTGCATTCCCATTCCTCCGGGCGCCATTTTTTGCAGATTCCAGGGCCCACCAATGTGCCTGATCGTGTGCTGCGTGCCATTGACAACGTCACCATCGACCATCGTGGTCCCGAGTTCGGGGTGCTGGGCAAGTCGGTTCTGGCTGGCATGAAGAAAGTGTTCAAGACAAAGGCGGATGTGGTGATTTACCCTGCATCTGGAACGGGAGCCTGGGAAGCGGCGCTGACCAATACGCTTTCGCCTGACGATCTCGTGCTCATGGTAGAAACAGGCCATTTTGCGACGCTTTGGAAAAAGATGGCGATCAAGCTCGGATTGAAGGTTGAGTTTTTGGCGGGCGATTGGCGCCATGGCATAGACCCTGCGCAGATCGAAGCGCGACTGAAAGCCGATAAAGACCATCGGATCAAGGCGGTTTGCGCTGTGCATAACGAGACCGCAACCGGTGTGACCAGCAATATTGCTGCGTTGCGCAAGGCTATCGACAGCAGCGGGCACCCGGCTTTGTTGATGGTCGACACCATTTCGTCCCTGGGCTCAATGGATTACCGCCATGATGAGTGGGGCGTCGATGTGACGGTTGCCGGGTCGCAAAAGGGGTTGATGCTGCCTCCGGGCTTGGCTTTCAATGCCATAAGCGCCAAGGCATTGGCGGCATCCGAAACTGCGGCGTTGCAGCGTTCGTATTGGGATTGGAAGGAGATGCTCGCCATCAACCCTTCGGGCTATTTTCCCTATACGCCGGCCACCAATTTGCTGTACGGATTGCATGAAGCACTGGAAATGTTGTTTGCCGAAGGGCTGGATAAGGTTTTTGCACGGCACCATCGTTTTGGCGAAGCAACGCGGCGGGCGGTGCGAGCATGGGGGCTCGAGATTCTGTGCCTGAATCCGGAAGAATATAGTTCAGCGCTGACAGCCGTGGTCGTACCCGATGGCCATAGTGCCGATGCATTTCGAAAGACGGTGCTTCACCATTTCAATATGTCGCTGGGCCAGGGGCTGAGCAAACTGTCCGATAAAGTGTTTCGCATCGGCCATCTTGGCGACCTGAACGAGCTGACTTTGTGCGGCACGCTGGCAGGGGTGGAAATGGGTCTGGAAATATCGGGAATACCGCATGAAAAAGGCGGAGTGCAAGCTGCAATGGATTACCTGAGCGAATCAAGTATGGCGGCCTTGACGCGAGCTGCGTAGACCGTTTTCGTAGCACCAACCGGAGGAGATACCACATGAAGCATCTAACTCGCAGGCCACCAAGGAAAACTTATTTGCTGTCGTCGCTGGCCATGCTGGCCAGCCTGGGCATGGCGCCCGCCCATGCCGCCTGGGAACCCACCAGAACGGTTGAAATTATTGTACCTGCCGGTGCGGGCGGGGCTTCCGATCAAATGGCCAGAACGATCCAGAGCATCATCCTCAAGCATAAACTGATGAAGCAGTCCACCCTGGTCCTGAACAAGGGAGGCGCCAGCGGGGCCGAGGGCATCATGGATACCAAAGGCTCGAAGGGCGATCCGCATAAGCTCATGGTTGCCTTCTCGGCTATCTATACTTTGCCCATCGCGGTCGACCTGCCTTTTAACTGGACGGATCTGAATCCGGTTGCCATGATCGCGCAAGACGAGTTCCTGCTGTGGACCAATGCAGAGGATGGCTACAAGACAGCGGCCGATTATTTGAATGCCGTGAAAGCCGCGCCTCCAGGATCTTTCAAAATGGGCGGAACGGGCGCCAAGCGTGAAGACCAGATCATTACCGTCGCGCTGGAAAAAGCGGCAGGTGTCAAATTCACCTACGTACCCTATAAAAGCGGCGGGGAAGCAGCCACCCAGCTGGTAGGCAAGCATACTAATTCCAACGTCAACAATCCCAGCGAGAATATTGCTCAATGGCGGGCCGGCCAGATAAGCGCCTTATGCGTGTTTTCTGATGAACGCATGACGTATAAAGATAAAGTCACCAAGGACCTTTCCTGGAGCGATATCCCGACATGCAAGGAAGCCGGCTATGACGTTCAGTATCAGATGCTGCGCGGCTTTTTCCTGCCTAGCGATACGACGCCCGAGCAGGTTGCGTATTACGCCGACTTGCTCAAGAAAGTGACCGATACCCAAGAGTGGAAGGATTATCTGGCCAAACAGGCGTTGAACGGCCAGTACCTCACCGGCAACGATTATGTGGAGTTCCTGAAAAAGGATGAGGCCAAGCACAAAGCCTTGATGCAGGAAGCCGGACTGGCCAGCAAGAAATAAGCAGGAGGCCTGAATGAAGCACGAGCACACAGGCAGCAACCCGTCAGGAGGCGGGTTGTCTTATAGCGCCGTCGACGCAATAACAGCGGTCGTGATCTTTGCGATAGGCGTGGTCATGATGGTGGACAACCATCGTATCGGTTCGAACTGGGCCGCGGATGGGCCGGAATCGGGCTACTTCCCTTTTCATATCGGCCTTATCTTGTGCATAGCAAGTGTGGCTGTACTGCTGAAGTCTTTATTCGGCAAGCAGCGTAATCGCACGGTTTTCGTCAGCTGGACGAGATTCAGGTTAGTGCTGATGGTCTTGGTGCCGACAGCGCTTTATGTGCTGGCAGTCCAGTTTGTCGGCATTTACCTTGCCTCGGTGTTTTTTATTGCTGCTTTCATGCGTGTGCTGGGCAAGATCAGCTGGCTCAAGACAGTGCTGATCAGTGTGGGCGTAAACCTGCTGTTGTTCTGGATGTTTGAAATCCAGTTCATGGTGCCGCTGCCCAAAGGCCCGTTCGAGGCCTTATTCGGCTATTGAAACCAACGGCAGGAGAATTGTCACGTGGATGAAGTCAATTCGTTATTTCATGGATTTGCCACCGTATTAAGCTGGTACAACATTGGCATGATGCTGATAGGCTTGGTGCTGGGGGTGGTAATAGGTGTTCTGCCCGGGCTTGGTGGACCTAACGGTGTTGCGATCCTGCTGCCGCTTACGTTCACCATGCCGCCGACCTCCGCCATCATCATGCTGTCATGCATATATTGGGGGTCGTTGTTTGCCGGGGCGATTACTTCCATCTTATTCAATATACCGGGCGAGACATCGTCGGTGGCGACCACCTTCGACGGTTATCCGCTGGCCCAGCAGGGCAAGGCCGGCAACGCGTTGACGGCATCCTTTACAGGATCGTTTTTCGGCGCCTTGTCCGGTGTGTTGCTTATTACCTTCCTGGCTCCGCTGGTGTCAAAGTTTGCGCTCCGATTCGGTCCGCCCGAATTCTTTGCGGTATTCCTGCTTACCTTTTGCAGCTTCGTCGGAACCGACAAGAAAACTCCCTTCAAGACCGTCATATCCATGATGCTGGGCTTTGGCCTGGCCGCAATCGGAATGGACACCGTCAGCGGAGGACTGCGGATGACGTTCGGTTGGTCCGAGCTGTTGCGCGGTGTCGACTTCCTTGTAGTGGTTATCGGTTTGTTCGGGATAGGCGAAATCCTTGTCAGCATGGAGGAAGGGCTGGCGTTCGAAGGCAAGAACGGAAAGATCAACCTGAAAGTGGTGCTGCAAACCTGGAAAGCAATGCCCAAATATTGGGTGACCTTGATACGCAGCACGTTAGTCGGATGCTGGATGGGAATTACGCCCGGCGGGGCGACTGCGGCATCGTTCATGGGTTATGGGTTGGCGCAGCGGTTCTCGCGCAACGGGCATAAATTCGGCACCGGCGAGATAGAGGGCGTTATCGCGCCGGAAACGGCGGCCCATGCGTCCGGGACTTCTGCCTTGTTGCCGATGTTGGCGTTGGGCATTCCTGGGTCGGCGACGGCGGCGGTGCTGCTGGGCGGGCTGATGATTTGGGGGCTGCAGCCGGGGCCATTGCTGTTTGTCGAACAGAAAGAATTTGTGTGGGGCCTTATTGCCAGTATGTACCTGGGCAATTTTGTGGGCTTGATACTTGTATTGAGTACAGTGCCTTTGTTTGCCGCGATTCTGCGTATCCCCTTTGCCATCGTTGCGCCCATTATTATTGTGGTGTGCGCCATTGGCGCCTATTCCGTGCATAACGCCATGCTGGATGTCTGGTTTATGTTGCTATTCGGGGCGGTGGGCTATGTGCTGAAAAAGCTGTCTTATCCATTGGCGCCCATGATTCTTGCCTTGGTGCTCGGCGATCGCATGGAAGATGCTTTCCGGCAGTCCATGCTGGGGCCTAATACAGGTCTGCATGTATTCTGGTCGAATTCGCTGGTCGGTACGATTACCACGTTGGCACTGGTCATGCTGTTCTGGCCTGTTGTTCACTGGCTGTGGCGTTCCGCGCGCAGGATGGCTGGCGGCAAACCTGAAATCAATCGTATCGACAATGTAGATCCAGAGGTCAGCAAATGAGCGATCTGATCCAGATGCAGCGCCATGGGGCTGTCGTAACCGTGGTGCTGAACCGGCCTGAAAAGCTCAACGCTTTGACCAAACCGATGTGGCGCGAATTGGGTGAAACCATAACGGTTTTGTCCGGCGACGACTCGGTGCGTTGCATTGTGTTGCGCGGGGCTGGGGAAAAATCGTTTTCGCCAGGCAATGATATTGCCGAATTCCAGACCGAGCGTGCCAACAAGCAACAAGCCATTGATTACGGGCGTGTCATGCACGCTACGGCGATGGCCTTGAATGATTGCCCGCATCCACTGGTAGCCCAGATTCACGGTATATGCGTGGGCGGCGGGCTTGAGATCGCTGCATTGTGCGATATCCGCATTTGCGGCGAATCAAGTCGCTTTGGCGCGCCGATCAAGAACCTGGGCTTGGTCATGGCGTACCCGGAAATGGCACCCTTGCTGCGCCTGGTAGGGCATGACACGACATTGGAAATCCTTTTGGAGGGCAGGGTATTCGATGCCGCCGAAGCCAAGGAAAAAAGACTGGTCACGCGGGTGGTTCCAGATGACCAGGTGCAGGCCGAGGCGCACGCAACAGCCCAGCGTATCGCCGAGGGTGCTCCGCTGGTGGCAAGATGGCATAAGCGATTCGCCAGGCGCCTGGCTGATGCCAGGCCCATTTCAGCGGCCGAGGCCGATGAGTGTTTCAATTGTTTCGATACCGAGGATTTCCGGATAGGCTACGCCGCATTCCTGGCCAAGGAAAAGCCCGCATTCACCGGGAAGTGATTTTCTGCCGCGCAAGCTGTGTTTTGCAAAGGCTCGAATAAATGCATGGTACTGGAGGTGATGATGAGTGCTGAGACTCCCCATACGGGACCGCTGGCCGGTATGCGGGTTCTTGAACTCGCGCAGATCATGGCTGGACCCACTTGCGGCATGATGCTCGCCGACATGGGCGCCGACGTCGTCAAAGTAGAAAAACTGCCCGGAGGCGACGATTCGCGCGGCTACCAGGAGCCGCGCGTCAACGGCGTATCGGCGCCTTTCATGATTCTTAACCGGAATAAGCGCGGCATCGCATTGAACCTGAAGCTTGAGCAAGGGCGGGATATTTTGCTGCGCATGGTGAAAGACGCCGATGTGCTCACTGAAAACTACCGCCGCGGCACGCTGGAAAAATTGGGGTTGGGTTATGACGTGCTCTCCAAAGTCAATCCAGGCCTGATCTACTGCGCGGTCTCGGGGTATGGGCGGGATGGCCCCTACGGCGACAAGGCCGGTTTCGACCTGATTGCGCAGGGTTTCGCTGGCCTTATGTCCATCACGGGCGAACCGGGCCGGGCGCCGGTAAAAACCGGTAATTCCATCGCCGATATCAATGCCGGCATTCTGGCCGCAGTGGGGATTACCGCGGCCTATGCGCATAAGCTGAAAACTGGACAGGGCCAGGTGGTCGATACCTCTCTAATGGAGGCTGCCTTGCAGCAAACCTATTGGCATGCAGCCTCTTACTTCGCCACAGGCCAATCGGCCGGCCCGACCGGTTCCGCGCATTTGCTGGCAGCGCCTTACCAAGCCTTTCGCACCAGCGACGGATGGATAAATATAGGCGGAGCCAACCAGGCGAATTGGGAGCGCATCGCTCAGGTATTGGGCCATCCCGAATGGCGCAGCGATCCCCGCTATGCGAGTAATTCGGCCCGAATGGAGAATCTCCAGGACTTGACGGCGACCATGGAAGCCGTATTGATGGAGCATGATCAAGCTTATTGGCTGCAAGCCTTCGATGCGGCGGGAGTGCCTGCAGGCCCGGTGCATACGATAGGGCAGGCCTTGACGCATCCCCAGGCATTGGCCCGGAACATGGTGGTGGATCTGGAGCATCCCCTGGCCGGGCCAACCAAGGCTCTTGGCTGCCCAATTCATTTTTCGCAAACCCCTACACAAATTACTCGTCCCGCACCTATGCTGGGCGAGCATACACGGGAGTTGCTGTACGGATATGGCTACACCCCCGGCGATGTAGACGCTTTCCTGGCCGCTGGCGTCATTGAGGAGGTCAGCGCAACAAGCGCTTTGCCAATTGATGCCGCTTGAGAATCAAGGCTGGGTCTGGCTGGCTTGCAAAAGCCGCCAGGTTTCGAATACAGGCAAGCCCATGACGCCGGTGTAGCTGCCCGCGATGTGTTCAATGAATATAGCCGCCTTACCCTGTATGCCATAAGCACCCGCTTTGCCCATGGGCTCGCCCGTTGCGCAATAAGCGTCGATCTCTGTCGCCGACAGCGGCTTGAAACGGACTTGCGTGACCGAAACATCGTCCAGAAGCAGGTCGCCGCATGAAAACACCACCGCCGTGTGGACGGTATGGGTGATTCCAGAAAGGCGGGCCAGCATTTGGCGGGCATCGTCGAGACCGGCCGGCTTGCCGAGGATATCGTCGCCAAGCACTACCGTCGTGTCGGCGGAAAGTAGGGGGCGCGCTGCATCCAGTCTCGACGCGATGCCCGAATGCTCCCCGGCCAACCATTGCCTTGCACGTATGGCCTTTTCGCGCGCGGTGCGCAACACATAGTCGGCAGGGGCTTCATTATGCAGGCGGGGTTCGTCTTCACCCGCTGGAGCCGGGACATTCAGGACTTCATGTTCGACGCCCATCTGGACGAGAATTTCATGCCGGCGCGGGCTCGCCGATGCAAGGTAGATGGGCGCTAATTTCATTGCTTTCAGTACTGGAAAGGGAGTGTGCGATCGAGGCTCAGTTGACCCTGAGAATTTTCATGCCGTTCGTGCCGCCGCTGTTGCTGTAGAAGTCGCCTTTGGTCAGTATGATCCAGTCGCCTTCCTGCAAAAGCGATTGCTCTTTCAGCTTTTCGATGGCCGCGTCGCTGACCAGGGCCGGGTCGAGCTGAGCCGCGTCGAATGCTACGGTGTATACGCCGCGGAACATGGCAGCCCGACGCTGCGTACCCGCGTGGCGCGTGTAGCAATAAATCGGTACGCCGGAACGTATGCGCGACATGATAAGCGGCGTATGGCCGCTTTCAGTGAGGCTGATGATGGCCTTGACGCCCGGGAAATGATTTGCCGCATACATGGTGGCCAGAGCGATGGTTTCATCGCAGCGCGTGAATGTTTCGCCCAGGCGGTGTTGCGAGCGTGTGGTGGTGGGTTCCTGTTCCGCGCCAAGGCAGACGCGCGCCATGGCGGTGACCGCTTCCACCGGATATTGTCCGGATGCGCTCTCGGCCGAGAGCATGACCGCGTCGGTGTAGTCGAGCACCGCATTGGCCACGTCCGATACCTCGGCACGGGTGGGCAAAGGACTGCTTATCATCGATTCCATCATCTGGGTGGCGGTGATCACCAGCTTGTTGTGCGTACGGGCGTGCTGGATGATGCGCTTCTGTATGCCCACCAGGCGTGCGTCGCCCACTTCCACGCCCAGGTCGCCGCGAGCCACCATGACGCCATCGCTGACCATAATGATGGCATCCAGCGCACGGTCATCCGCTACGGCTTCGGCTCTTTCTATTTTCGCAATAATCCAGGCCTGGCTGCCGGCCGCTTCCACCAACGTGCGTGCTTCTTCGATATCGCGTCCATAGCGGGGAAAAGACACCGCGACGTAGTCCATTTCGAGTTCGGCTGCCAGTTTGATGTCTTCGCGGTCTTTATCGGTAAGGCTGGGGGCAGAAATCCCGCCTCCCCGGCGGTTGATGCCTTTGTTGTTGGAAAGCGGCCCCCCGACCGTCACTACGGTGTGCACCGAGGACTCGTCGACGTTTTCCACCATCAGGACTACCCGTCCGTCGTCCAGCAGCAACTCATCGCCGGGATGGCAATCCTGCACCAGGCTGGGGTAATCAATGCCGACGATAGTTTCGTCGCCTTCATCGGCCGGATGAGCGTTCGATAAAGTGAACTGCTGACCGGCGACGAGCGTGACGCGGGTATTCGCGAAGCGGGCGATGCGGATCTTGGGACCTTGCAGATCGCCCATGATGGCAACATAGCGACCGTGTTTTTCTGCCATGGCGCGCACGAGCCTTGCCCGGTTTCGGTGATCGTCCGGCTCGCCATGCGAAAAATTCAGACGGGCGACATCCATGCCTGCGAGTATGAGTTGTTCGATTTTTTCGGGGCTGGAGCTGGCCGGCCCCAGGGTCGCTACGATTTTAGTGCGGCGTCTAGTCATGACAGCAAGGAGTCCAAGTATTGCGCCTGTCAGGCGCGATGATAAGGATGACCCGTCATGATAGCCCACGCACGATAGAGTTGCTCTGCCAATACAACGCGTACCATGGGGTGGGGCAGCGTCAACGACGATAGCCGAAGGCGGCCGTTGCAGCTTTGCTTTAACGTGGCATCGAGTCCGTCCGGGCCGCCGATAAGGAAGACGATGTCCTGGCCGCTGCCTCGCCAGCCTTCCAGCTCACGTGCCAGGGCCATGGTGTCCAGGTCTTTGCCGCGTTCGTCAAGAGCAATACGCATGGCATGCGCGGGGATGGCGGCTTCGATGCGACGGGCTTCGGCCTGCATCATTTGAGCAGGGGTTTTGCCGGATGTTCGGGGTTCGGGCTTGATTTCTTTCAGTTCGAGAGCGCAATCGGCAGGCATGCGCCGCGAATAGTCGCGCCAGGCGGTTTCCACCCAGTCCGGCATGCGCTGCCCCACCGCGACGATGATCAATTTCATCGACGGGCTCGTTATTGATCGTTGTCGTCGTAGTCGAACGCTTCAGGCATGCTGGGCTGCATGGACTGCGGCAACAGCTTTACATTGACCGGCCTGCCGCCCCATATTTCTTCCAGGTTGTAGTACTGGCGTATCGCTGGAGTCATGCAGTGAATGACGATGTCGCCCAGATCGACCAGTACCCATTCGCCGGTGTCTTCGCCTTCGTAGGCAACGATGGGAAGCTTATGGGCTCGGGCGCTGTCGGCGACGCTTGAGGCGATTGCCCGGGTTTGGCGGTTGGACGAGCCTGTAGTGATGACGACGCGGTCGAACAATCCGGTTATGTGGGTTGTATTGAAGATTTTGATGTCCTGCGCTTTGACCTCTTCAAGGGCGTCAATGACAAGGCGTTGCAATTTTTGAATTTCCATGGGAGAACTATACCGTGAGACGTTAGGCAACAGGCGCTTGATAGAGCCCATTTTGTTTAATATATTGCGCCACAGCAACATCGAGGAGTCCGTCGGTAGGTTGCCCGCTGGCCAAGCGCTGGCGCACCAGCGTGGCCGAAATTGCCGTGGGCTCGAAGGGCAGTTCGATCAGTTGGCGTCCCAGTTTTTCCAGATGCTCCACGAGAGCCTGGGGTGCTGCAAGGCGCGCGCCGGGCCGCTGTGCAACAGCCAGGGTGACGAGGCTGGATATTTCTTCCCAGTACTGCCAGGAACAGAAGTTTTCCAGCTGGTCGGCACCGAGTATCCAGAAATAATCGGCATCTTGCGGAAGTTCACGCAAGGTATCAATGGTGTAGGTTGGGCCGCCGCGCTCGATTTCAAGGGGATTGACATGCAATTGCGTGTGGCCGGCGGTTGCGATACGCAGCATGGCCAGACGATGCGCCGCGGTGGCGGCGAGCGGAGCGCGTTGCCACGGGTCGGCGGCTGGAATCAGCTGGACATCGTCAAGGTCCAGCGCGGTTCTCGCCGTTTCGGCCAGTGCGATATGCGCCAAGTGCACTGGATCGAAGCTTCCACCGAGCAGGCCCGCTTTTCTTAAAGCCATTCGCGCGGCTTCAGGTAGTCGGAAAGCGCTGCCTCGGGGCTTCCTTCTTTGGGAGACCAGCTGTAGCGCCATGCCGCCATAGGCGGCATGGACAGCAGTATGGACTCGGTGCGGCCGCCCGATTGAAGGCCGAATAATGTGCCTCGATCGAATACAAGATTGAATTCGACGTAGCGCCCACGCCGATAAGCCTGGAATTCGCGCTGCTTGTCTGTGTAGGGCGTGCGCTGGCGTTTCTCGACGATGGGCATGTAGGCTTCGAGAAAGCAGTCGCCCACCGAGCGGGTCAAGGCGAAACAGTGGTCAAAGCCCCCTTCGTTCAGATCGTCGAAGAAAAGTCCGCCGACGCCGCGCGTTTCGTTTCGGTGCTTCAAGTGGAAATAGTCATCGCACCACTTCTTGTAGGCCGGGTATTTATCGGCACCGAAGGGTGTCAGGGCATTGTTGCATACTTGATGAAAGTGGCGGACGTCTTCTTCGAAAGGGTAGTACGGAGTCAGATCGAGGCCGCCACCGAACCAGAATACGTCGTCCTGTCCAACTTCCGAAGCATGGGCAACGAAAAGCCGGACATTCATATGCACGGTCGGCACGTAGGGATTGCGCGGGTGCAGCACCATGGAAACGCCCATGGCTTCCCATGACCGGCCTGCAAGTTCGCTGCGGTGCGCGCTGGCCGACGGGGGCAGGGTCTTGCCCTGCACATGGCTGAACAGCACGCCTGCGCGTTCGAAGAGCGGACCGCCTTCCAGATAGCGCGACAGGCCGCCGCCGCCTTCTTCACGCGTCCATTGGTCTGCCGCGAAGAGGCTGCCGTCGGCAGCTTCCAGGGCCGTCACGATGCGCGCCTGGAGATCCAGGAAATAGTCGTAGGCGGTGGAAATGGGAACGGTCAAATCGGCCTCCTTACGTTGGGCTGGTACCGGCCGGTATGGCGCGCCAGCCGATATCCGTCCTGTACTGCTGTCCGGCGAAGTGGGTCTGGGCAATTGCTGCATACGCAGCGGCCTGCGCACGCTTTACTGAGTCGGCCAGCACGGTCACGCACAGCACCCGTCCCCCCGATGTCTTGAGTATGCCATTATCGAGTACGGTACCGGCATGAAATACCATGCATTCGGGGGTGTCCTGGGGTAAACGGCTGATGGCATCGCCGCTGCGCGGTGTTGCCGGGTAGTTGTGGGCCGCCATGACAACGCCCAGCGCCGTGCGCCGGTCCCAGTCTATGGTGGCTTCGTCGAGCCGCTGTGCGACGGCAAGCTCGAATACCTGCGCCAGGTCGCTTTTGATCCGCATCATGATGGGCTGTGTTTCGGGGTCGCCCATGCGGCAATTGAACTCGAGCACTTTCAATGTGCGGGTCGCGTCCGGACCGCTGCCTATCATGAGGCCCGCATACAGGAATCCCGTGTACGGTATGCCGTCTTTGGCCATGCCGGCTATTGTCGGGTCGATGACTTCGCGCATGATGCGGTTGTGCAGGGCGGGGCTGATGACCGGCGCCGGAGAATAGGCACCCATGCCGCCCGTATTGGGGCCCTGATCATTGTCTTTCAGGCGTTTGTGATCCTGGCTGGTTGCCAGGGCAAGTATGCTGCGCCCATCGCACATGACGATAAAGCTGGCTTCCTCGCCGACCAGGCATTCTTCGATTACCACGCGCGCGCCGGCTGCGCCCAAAGAACCGTCGCCCAGCATCTGGTCCACGGCCTCGAACGCTTCATCTGTCGTGGCGGCGACGACCACGCCTTTCCCCGCCGCCAGCCCATCGGCCTTGACGACGATGGGCGCGCCCTGTTCGGCGATATAGGCCTTGGCCAGAACGGGATCAGTGAAGGTTTGATAGGCCGCTGTAGGAATATGGTGACGCACCATGAATGCCTTGGCGTAGTCTTTTGAGCTTTCAAGCTGTGCCGCCGCCTGGGTAGGTCCGAATATTTTCAGGCCGGCAGCCTGGAACGCGTCGACCACGCCGGCGGCCAAAGGCGCTTCCGGACCCACTACCGCAAACGCGATTTTTTCTTTCCGGGCAAACGCAACGAGCTCATCAATATCGGTCAGCGGCAAGTTCTGCAAGCGTTCAGATCGGGCCGTTCCGCCGTTTCCGGGAGCGACATATACCGTTTCGACACGGGCAGACTTTGCCAGTTGCCAAGCCAGGGCGTGTTCGCGGCCACCGCCACCGATTACGAGTAGTTTCATAGTATGAATAGTGAGTGCTTTAAGGCGTTTTTAGGATAATTAGTGGGAAGCGTTCAAGTGCCTTATTCGGCTTCGTCAAGAACTGCGGTGGTAAAGACTTCCTGAACATCGTCCAGGCCTTCGAGCACGTCCAGCATTTTCTGCATCTTTATCGCGTCTTCCCCGGTCAGCTCGGTTTCGCTCAGCGCCTTCATGATGACGCCCTGGACCTCCGGCGTCAGCGAGGCCTGCTCGAAAGCCGACTTGACAGCAGCGTAGTCGGCGGGCGCGCAAATGACTTCGATCATGCCTTCGTCGTCGGTCTGGATATCTTCGGCACCGGCCTCGAGGGCCGCTTCCATGACCTGTTCTTCCGGTGTTCCGGGCGCAAACAAAAATTGCCCGCAGTGCCGGAACATGAACGCCACGGATCCTTCCTGGCCAAGGTTGCCCCCATGTTTGCTCAGGGCATGGCGCACTTCGGCGACCGTGCGGGTGCGATTGTCGGTCATGCAATCGATGACGACAGCGGCTCCGCCTACGCCATAACCTTCGTATCGTATTTCTTCGTAATTGGCGCCATCGGCGCCGCCGGCGCCACGCTGGATGGCGCGCTGGATGTTTTCTTTGGGCATATTGGCCGCCATGCCCTTGTCCCAGGCCATACGCAGGCGGGGATTGGAATCGGGGTCAGCACCGCCGGCGCGCGCGGCAACCGTGATTTCGCGAATGATTTTTGTCCAGAGCTTGCCTCGTTTGGCATCTTGGCGACCCTTTCGGTGCTGGATGTTCGCCCATTTACTGTGACCGGCCATAAAGTGTCATTAAATTCAAATGAAAGAAGGTGATTTTACCGCGTGCAGAGGAAGTGGCATCGAATTACACTTGGCATTCTATTTAGCCCCGTCCAAGGTGGTAAAAAATAATGGCCGATCCTGTTGTTATCGCGAAGAACGACCGTACCGAGGCACTGCTGCTTCCCCAATTGGCCAATCGGCACGGCTGCATTACCGGGGCGACCGGCACCGGAAAGACAGTGACATTGCAACTGCTCGCAGAGGCGTTCTCGCGTATGGGCACGGCGGTGTTCGTGGCCGACGTCAAGGGCGATCTCAGCGGCATCTCGCAAACAGGCGTGTCCAGCCCCAAGTTGCAAGAGCGCCTGCAAAAGCTTGGCTTGCCGGAACCGGTCTGGGGCGGCAGTCCGGTGGTGTTCTGGGACATCTTTGGCGAACAGGGTCATCCGGTGCGCGCCACGGTCTCCGACATGGGTCCGCTGCTGTTGGCCCGCATGCTGGAGCTGAATGAAACGCAGGAAGGCGTGCTCAGCCTGGTGTTCAAAGTGGCCGACGATGAAGGCCAGCTTATTCTCGATCTGAAAGATCTGCGGGCCATGCTTCAGCATATTGCCGATCGCTCGGCCGAATTGCGCACCCGTTACGGCAACGTATCGTCTGCGTCCATCGGAGCCATCCAGCGCAGCCTGCTGAGGCTGGAGTCGCAGGGGGCCGACCAATTTTTCGGCGAGCCCATGCTTAATATCTTCGACTGGATACGTGTCAATGAAAAGGGGCAGGGCGTCGTCAATATCCTAGCAGCCGACAAGCTCATGCAGTCGCCGCGCCTGTATGCGGTATTTCTGCTCTGGATGCTTAGCGATCTGTACGAAGGCCTGCCCGAGGTCGGCGATCCGGAAAAACCCAAGTTTGTATTCTTTTTCGATGAAGCGCATTTGCTGTTCAACGATGCGCCCAAGGCTTTGCTGGAAAAAATAGAACAGGTCGTTCGTCTGGTGAGGTCAAAAGGCGTAGGCATTTACTTCGTGACACAGAACCCCCTCGATATCCCGGATACCATCCTGGGGCAGTTGGGAAATCGTGTGCAGCATGCCTTGCGCGCGTTCACGCCGCGAGACCAGAAAGCCGTCAAGACCGCCGCGCAAACCATGCGGCCCAATCCCGGCCTCGATATCGAGGCGGCGATTACCGAACTGGGCGTGGGCGAGGCCCTGATTTCATTGCTGGACGCCAAGGGCCGTCCGACGCCGACCGAAAGGGTATGGATGCTCGCCCCGGGAAGCCGGATAGGCCCGGCCACCGATGCCGAGCGCCAGGCGCTGCGTGCAGCGTCCATGCTGGGTGGCAAATACGAGCAAATCGTCGATCGCGAATCCGCGTACGAAATTCTGCACCAGCGCGCTCAAAGCACCGGGAACACTCCTGTTGGCGCGGAGTCCGCGGGCGCCGGCACGCCTGCCAAGGCGGCTGATACCGATGGCGGCCTGATGGGCACCGTCAACGATTTCCTCTTTGGCTCTACCGGCCCTCGTGGCGGACGCCGCGACGGCGTCGTGCAGTCGGCGCTCAAAAGCGCCGCGCGGCGGGCTGCCAACCAGTTGGTGCGCGGCGTGCTGGGTTCGCTTATTGGGCGCAAATAAGTCATGCGGTGCTAGGTCGGTCCTGTCTCAGACGGGTTTGTATAACTATTTTCTATAACTGAATAAGAGGGCTTAAGGTGTCTAACGTTCACAATATCGCAGTCATCGCGGGTGATGGTATCGGAAAAGAAGTCATGCCCGAAGGGGTACGTGTCCTGGAAGCGGTAGCAAGCCGCCATGGCTTGCGCTTCGAGTGGGAAGAGCTGGACTGGAGCTGCGATTACTACGCGAAGCACGGCCGCATGATGCCCGAAGACTGGAAAGAGCGCCTGGGCAAGCACGAGGCCATTTTCTTCGGCGCCATAGGCTGGCCCGAGCTGGTGCCCGATCATGTCGCGCTGTGGGAATCCTTGTTCAAGTTCCGGCGCGAGTTCGATCAATACATCAACTTGCGTCCGGTTCGCTTGATGCCTGGCGTCAAGTCTCCCTTGGCCGATCGCAAGCCCGGAGACATCGATTTCTTCATCGTTCGCGAAAATACCGAGGGCGAATACTCCAACAGCGGTGGACGTCTGTTCGAGGGCACCCAGCGCGAGGTGGTGATCCAGGAAAGCGTATTCACGCGTATCGGCGCCGAACGCGTACTGAAGTTTGCATTCGAGTTGGCCCAGAAACGGGGCAAGCATCTGACGGCAGCCACCAAATCCAATGGCATCTCGATTTCCATGCCATGGTGGGATGACCGTGTGGCGGAAATGTCGCAACACTATCCCGACGTACGCTGGGACAAATATCACATCGATATCCTTTGCGCCCACTTCGTACAGCATCCGGACCGCTTCGATGTGGTGGTTGCCTCGAATCTGTTTGGCGATATTCTGTCGGACCTGGGTCCGGCATGCACCGGCACCATAGGAATAGCGCCATCGGCCAACCTTAATCCCGAGCGCAAGTTTCCTTCCTTGTTCGAGCCGGTGCACGGTTCGGCGCCCGATATCTACGGAAAGGGCATCGCCAATCCTATAGGTCAAATCTGGAGCGGTGCGATGATGCTGGATTTCCTGGGTTATCCCGAGGCGGCGAAGGAAGTGGTTAAGGCTATCGAGACCGTCCTGGAAAACGGCCCGCGCACTCCCGACATGCGGGGCAGTGCCAGCACCCGGGAAGTCGGCCAGGCCGTCGTGGACGCCATTGCACAGTCGTGATTCCTGAAGACGGGGCGGTTACCGCCCCGTCTTCATGGGACAAAGGCTTTAATCGGCCGGGTTTCCGGCCTTTGGTGGCGTGCCCGCCTTGGCGTAGGCCTTGCCGCCGGTCTGCCGCAAACCCGACCATACGATGGCGCCTATCATGAGCGAGCCTCCGAACAGCGCTCGGATCGATGGATACTGGGCAAACAAAACCGCGGCAAAAAGAATGGCATAGAGCGGTTCCAAAGCGATCACGATGCCGGCGCTGCGGGCCTTGAGTGTCATCAGGCTGGAGACTAGCAAATAATGCGACAGGGCGGTGCAAAATACGCCCAGCAGCGCTATCCACAACCAATTGACCGCGTCCAATTGCGCAATGGCGGGGAAAGAAAAAGGCAGGGTAATCAGCGCAACGACCAGGTTTTCCCAGCAAGCTACCTGTTGGGCGGGAATATGCGCGGCGGCACGCCGGTTGATCAGCGTAAAGATGGCAAAGGCCAGGCCCGATAGAATCGCCCAGGCCAGTCCTACAGTGGCCTCATCCCGGAAATCGAAAGACGGCGTCACCAGCACCAGGCCCAGTGTGACCAGGGCAAGTATCAGCCATTCGGCCCTGCTCACCTTTTCCTTGAAGAAAATGCATTCGCATAAGGTGATGAATGCTGGAAAGCTGGCAAAGCCCAGGGTCGCGACCGCAACACCGGCGATCTTCACAGCGATGAAGAACGTGACCCAGTGCAGTGCCAGCATGGCGCCGGCAGCGGCCAGGACCCCGATATTCCGGATTCTGAAGCCTTGCATCAGGGAGCCGCCCTGGTAGCGTATGAAGGCGGCCAAGGCGAGGACGGCGAAGCTCGCGCGACCCGCTGTAATGACCATGGCATCGGCCTGGATGAGTTCGCCGAATATGCCGGTCAGGCCAAACAGTACGGCGGCGATATGAATCGCAAATAGAGCACTCTGACGATTCATTTTTTCAGGTACAGGGTTGCAATAAGGATTTAAACTAAGCGCTCATCGCGCCCTAAACATCTACTAAGGAGTTCGTCTTGGAAAACCAGGTCAAAGCTATACGCATCGAAGAAAACGGTGGCCCGGAAGTATTGAAACTTGTTTCGGTACGCGTTCCGGCGCCCGAAAAAAATGAGGTAACTATACGCCAGAAAGCGGTGGGCTTGAACTTCATCGATGTTTACTATCGTACGGGACTATACAAGCATCCATTGCCGTCCGGCCTGGGCTTCGAGGCCTCGGGCGTGGTCGAGGCGGTAGGCGCCGATGTCAGGCATCTGAAGGTCGGCGATCGTGTCGCTTACGGGCAAAGCCCGCTGGGCGCCTATGCCGAAGCGCGCAATGTCCCCGCAGACCGCGTTGTCAAGATTCCCAAGGGCGTAGGTTTCGAGCAGGCGGCCGCCATGATGCTCAAGGGCCTCACGGTGCAGTATCTGTTTCGCCAGACGTATCGCCTGCAAGGCGGCGAAACTATTTTGTTCCATGCGGCCGCCGGCGGCGTTGGCCTGATCGCCTGCCAATGGGCCAAGGCTTTGGGCGTCAAGCTTATCGGTACGGTGTCCAGTCCTGAAAAAGCGGCATTGGCAAAATCGCACGGTGCGTGGGAAGTCATCGACTACTCGCGGGAGAACGTCGCGGACCGGGTCAAGGAGCTGACCGATGGCAAAAAAGTGCCGGTCGTCTACGACGGGGTCGGAAAAGACACATGGCTGACCTCGCTCGATTGCCTGGAGCCTCGCGGCCTGATGGTCAGTTTCGGCAATGCATCCGGTTCTGTCGAAGGCGTGAACCTGGGGCTATTGGCCAGCAAAGGATCCCTGTACGTCACGCGTCCCACCCTGGGCACGCACGTGCCTACCCTCGAAAAAATGCAGGCCGCGTCCGATGAGCTTTTCGGGCTGGTGGCCAAAAAGAAAATCGACATCATCATTGGGCAGCGATTCTCGCTGGAAGATGCCGGGCAGGCTCAGGAAGCCTTGCAGGGCCGCAAGACCACGGGCGCGACCATACTGACTCTCGATTAAACGACATCCGGGCGGCTTCGGCCGCCCGGATGTCGTTCGCGATGTCGGCAGCAGGTAGTCGGTGCCGGCATCGCGCGAGTTCACAGCGCTTCGTCGTGATAGCGCCGTACGCGTTCCACTTCTTCTTTTGATCCCAGTACAACGCCTATGCGCTGGTGCAGCGCCGTGGGGTGTACATCCAGGATGCGCTGGCTGCCGTCGTGGGCGGCGCCGCCGGCCTGCTCCACAATGAAGCTCATGGGGTTGGCTTCATACATCAGGCGCAATTTGCCGTTTTTGCCGGAAGGGCGCTCGTCTCGCGGATACATGAAGATGCCGCCACGCGTCAAAATGCGATGTACGTCGGCAACCATGGAAGCGATCCAGCGCATGTTGTAGTCTTTGCCCAGAGGCCCGCCCTTGCCGGCCAGGCAGTCATCAATATAGCGTTTGACCGGCGCTTCCCAGTGACGCATATTCGACATGTTGATGGCGAATTCCGCCGTTTGCTCGGGAATGGTGATGTTGGCGTCGGTCAAAACCCATGAGCCCATTTCACGATCCAGCGTGAAGCCCACCACGCCGGTGCCCACCGTCAGCACCAGCATGGTTTGCGGTCCGTACACGGCATAGCCGGCGGCAACCTGGCGCGCGCCGGGCTGCAGAAAATCGTCTTCATCCACGTCCCGGCCCGAAGCATGGTGAGGAGCATGCAGCACCGAGAAGATCGTGCCTATGGACACGTTGACGTCGATATTGGAAGAACCGTCCAGGGGATCGAACAGGAGCAGGTATTCGCCCTTGGGGTAGCGATTGGGAATCCTGTGTATCGTTTCCATTTCCTCTGAAGCCATGGCGGCCAGGTGACCGCCCCATTCATTGGCTTCCAGCAAAATTTCGTTGGACAGCACATCCAGCTTCTTTTGCACTTCGCCTTGTATGTTTTCGCTTTCAAGACTTCCCAGGACACCGCCCAGGGCGCCTTTGCTGACGGCATGGCCTATGGCCTTGCAGGCCCTTGCCACTGTTTCGATAAGCAGACGTACTTCTGCCGAAACTGCCTGTTTTTTCCTTTGCTGCTCGACCAAGTACTGCGTCAGTGTGGTGCGTTTCATTTGTACTCCTGCTGTATTTTCAAGGCCTTGGAAATTATTTCGCTTACATTGCGCGATAGCGCCGGGTGCTGCTGGATGCGCTGCAGGGCCGCCTGGATGGCGTCGCGGTTCGCTGCCGTGAAGCGCGCCCAGTTGTCGAACGCCCGCGCCAGACGGGCTGCGATTTCGGGATTGAGCTGATCCAGGGCGATTACCTGATCAGCCCAGAACTCGTAACCTTCGGGTGTGTGCACTCCCTGCAAATTGTTCATGCAGAACTGGAAAACCAGCGAACGAGCCCGGTTCGGATTGCGCAAAGAGAATGCGGGGTGCAGCATCAGGGCCCTTACCGTCTCGACAGTTGTACCGG
Source organism: Orrella sp. (assembly GCA_036675955.1). Classification (GTDB taxonomy): domain Bacteria; phylum Pseudomonadota; class Gammaproteobacteria; order Burkholderiales; family Burkholderiaceae_B; genus Pollutimonas. The sequence goes on from JAKFDW010000050.1 coordinate 23,539, forward strand.
GTGCAGAGGCTTGCAAGGCAAACCATTTGTCGATGACCAGGGGATCCTGTTGCCATTGCTCATAGAAATGGCTCAGCGCATCCTGGCGCTCGGGCGAACTCGAAAAGTGCACCAGCGCCGAGAGGCCTCCCATGCGGTCCGTCATGTTGGTGGCGCCGTAGTACTGTGCAATGGCCGACGCCTGCGCTTCGGGATGTTCGGCCGCCATCAGGTAGTACAGGCAAAGATTGTGCAATGACCTGCGTCCCGAGGAGAGGGGGTCGGGACTGTACTGGCCGCCGCTGTCCGAGCTTGCGCGGTAAACCGCCAGCCAGTCGGACGCAAGAGCCCTGCCCAGTTCGCGGCGCAAGTGCCTGCTGGCTTTCACCACCGCCGTCGGGTTTATGGGCTTGGTTTTTTCCAGCAATTCTTTTTCGGTCGGCTGGCTCAGGATCCGCGACTTGTAAGCTTCGCTGAGGTCGGGGTCGCGCAGCAGCTGTTTCCAGGTTTCGATCAAATGGGGGGCGATGCCGGGCTGCCGGCCCTCGACTGTGGACGCTGTCAGGGCCAGGAGTTGGCGTGTGGCCAGGTCCTGGACCGCTTCCCAGCGGGCGTAGGGGTCGGTATCGTGCCGCGCCAGGAGAATAAGGTCGGCTTCCTGCCGTTCGACGTCGACGATCACGGGAGCTGAGAAATTGCGCAGCAGCGACAGGACGGGCCGGTGCGCAATATTTTGGAATTCCCACGTTTGCTGTTCCTGCGTCAATTCCAGCAACACCGTCTCGACGGTTCTGCCGCCGTGTTCGAGTGGCAGGGGCTTTCCTTGCTGGTCCAGCATCCCCAGGGCAAAGGGTATATGCAGCGGCGGTTTGGGCAGTATCGGCGATTGCAACAGCTCGATGCCCACCGGCTCGTTGCGCTGGCTCAGGGTAATCGAACATGTCCGGCTATTGGCGTCGTAGGCCAGATCGACCTTGACCCGGGGAGTGCCTGCCTGGCTATACCAGCGGCGAAAGACGTCCAGGTTTTTGCCCGGATTCTGCCGTGTATAGACCGATTCCATGGCACTGACAAAATCATCGCAGGTTACTGCGGCGCCGTCGTGGCGGCGGAAGTACTCGTCGATACCCGCGCGGAATCCGGCTTCTCCCAGTATTGTGTGTTGCATGCGTATCACTTCTGCGCCTTTTTCGTACACAGTCGCCGTGTAGAAATTGCCGATTTCCTGATAGCTTTCGGGTCGTATTGGATGGGCCATCGGCCCCGCATCTTCCGGAAACTGCGCAATGCGCAGCGTGCTGACATCATCGATACGCTTGACGGCGCGGGCGCTGGCTGCCTCGGGGCCGGACAGATTGTGCGCCAGCATGTCGGCTGAAAATTCCTGGTCGCGAAATACTGTCAGGCCCTCTTTCAGGGAGAGCTGGAACCAGTCGCGGCACGTGACGCGATTGCCGGTCCAGTTATGGAAGTACTCGTGTCCGATCACGGCTTCGATGGCCCGGTACGCTGCGTCGGTTGCGGAATCTTTGTCGGCCAGCACATAGGCGGAGTTGAAGATGTTCAAGCCTTTATTTTCCATCGCGCCCATGTTGAAGTCTCTGGCGGCCACCACCATGAAACGGTCGAGATCGAGCTCAAGCCCGAATCGTTGCTCGTCCCATTTGACCGACCTCACCAGGCAGTCCAGAGCCCATTCCGTCTTGCTTTCGGATCCGCGGTCGCTATATATCTGCAGTAGCGCATCGCCTTGGCTGCGTGTCTGGATGGATTGCTGGCGGCAGGCAAAGTCGCCCGCCACCAGGGCGAACAGATAGCTGGGCTTGGGATGCGGGTCTTCCCAGGTGGCTTCATGGCGCCCGTCAGGCAGCTCGGCGGCCTGCAACAGGTTGCCATTCGACAGGAGCAGCGGATACCGCTTCTTGTCGGCACGCAAGGTAACGCGATAGCGCGACATGACATCGGGGCGATCCGGGAACCAGGTGATACGTCGGAAGCCTTCGGCCTCGCATTGCGTGAAGAGCTTGTCGCCCGACACATACAGGCCCATCAGCGTCGAGTTCTCGGCTGGCTTGCACAGGCTGCTTATCTGCAATGTGAAGTTTGCCGATGTGGGATAAATAGTGAGGATATCGTCTGTTAGGCCGTACTCTTGCGGTGTGAGTGTCTGGCCGTCGAGCACCACGGACTCCAGGACCAAATCTTGCCCATTCAGAAGCAGGGGCTGGTTTTTGTCTCCCGTTCGTTCAAAATCGATCCGGGAATGCACACGTGTCTGCGCGGCATCAAGGTCGAACTCAAGCGCGACATGCGAAAGACGATAGGGATAAGGCTGATAGTCGTGGCGGGATATGGTGGGGACTGTGTCAGTGCGCATGGCTGGGGGCTCGCTGTTCGATGTTGAGGCTATTGTAGTATTTGCACAGCATCGGGTTTTTAAAGAGGCGATGCAACCTTTGTTTTGGTGTAATGGTCTTAGTAAAGGTGACGATGCCAGTTTCCGAGCGCTGCCGGAGACTGGTCATGATCAACAAGATACACGGGGTAAATCATGTGGCATAACTCGAGCCGGTCTAAAACTTCAATATGGCGGTTCTTGACGGTCATGGCGGCTGCGCTTCTGGTAACTGGATGTGCCTCGACGCTTTCGGCTCGGGTCACCAGCTATCAGCAGTGGCCCGCCAATGCCCAGGGTGAGCTCTACCGCATAGTCCCATCCGAGAACCAGGTCAATAATCTGGAGTTCCAGTCGGTTGCGGACATGGTTCGCGCATCGTTGGGTCCCACGGGGCTTGTCGAGGCGTCTTCAGGAAAAGCTGCAAGGTTCGATATCGCTGTCGCCTATAGCAATCCGATCAGTACTGCGCTGGTGCAGCGCTATTACGACCCTTATATGGACGGCTGGGGTTTTGGGCCCGCGTTCGGCGGCTATTATGGCGGTTATCGGGGATGGGGCGGTGGCATGTATATGGCGCCGCCGGTTTATGATGTGCCCGTGGAGGTTTACAAGAACACACTTACGGTGATTATCAGGGATAATCAAAACGGCGGCGCCGAGGTATATAGATCAAGCGCGGTAAACATTAGCACCAGCGATAATCTGGCACAGGCAATGCCTTATTTGGCTCAGGCCGTGTTCGATAGCTTCCCTGGCAACAATGGCCAGGTTCGCGAGGTGCATTATGAACGCGGGCATTAAGCCGCTAATTCGGCCTTGATAAGAAAGTCGCTACGGTCCTGGCCTTCGGCTTCGGCGCTGGTAATCCAGCGGGGAGCTTTGCCGCGGCCCGTCCATGTGGCTCCGGTTTCAGGATGCCGATACTTGGCGGGCACGGGGCGTTTGCTTTTTGCCGGCGCAGAACCCGTCTTGCGGACAGCGGACCTTACAGTTTTTTTGCTGAATGCTTCGGCGATTTCGTCTGGTGTGATTTCGTATTCGCGCATGGAACGGATAATAGAGTTGATTACCGGGCCGCGTTGTTTTACCTGTAAAGCCTGGGCTTGCTTTTGCAGTTTCTGTATCTCTTTTTCGATTTTCTGTTTTGCAGATGAATATGAATCACGCGCCATGAATATTCCCAAGTTGAATGTAATGACAGTAATTATTACGCATATCAGGCGTATGCGCTTCCGAAGCCGTGCTATTTTTTTCCATTATAGATAATCATTATGGCGGATATAAAAGATATTTTCCGTGTGGCTGCAATTCAAACAGTTTCGTCGACGCAGCTCGCCGGTAATCTCGCCGATGCCGAGACGCTCATCGCCCAGGCGGTTCAGGCCGGCGCCGAATTGCTGGTTCTGCCCGAGTATTTCTGTTTCATGGGTAATAAAGACCGCGACAAGCTGGCCATCAGGGAAGCGCTGGATGCCGGTCCGATCCAGGAGTTTCTTGCCGGCCAGGCCAGGCGACATGGCATCTGGCTGGTCGGGGGCACATTGCCTCTTGATAGCGGCGATCCCGGCCGCATCTACAATACGACATTGGTCTATGATCCTGCCGGCGTCCGTATCGCGCGATACGACAAGATCCATCTGTTTGGCTATAAGAAGGGCGACGAATCCTACGATGAGTCGGTATCCATCCGGCCCGGAGATAATCCACCGCAAACGTTCGAGGCGCCTTGCGGGAAAGTCGGGCTTTCCATTTGTTACGACTTGCGTTTTCCCGAGTTTTTCCGGGCCATGGGGCAAGTAAACCTTATGGTCGTGCCGGCTGCCTTTACGTATACGACGGGGTCCGCGCATTGGGAAGTACTGCTGCGTGCGCGGGCAATTGAAAACCAGTGCTATGTGCTGGCTTCGGCGCAAGGCGGCAAGCACGAGAACGGCCGCCGCACCTGGGGCCATTCTGTTCTAATTGATCCATGGGGCGACGTTGTCGACAGTATTGACGAAGGTCCGGGAATCGCCATTGGCGATGTGAACCTTCAACATTTGTCCGACGTTCGG
>JAKFDW010000051.1:0-7492 GCA_036675955.1 Orrella sp.
ATTGGCCCAGCATGCGGCGCAATGTTTGATCGCGCCTGACAAAGTGATGGAACAGTGCCGCGGCGATGTGGCCCACTACCAATGCCACAAAGACCCAGGCGATGGGCGAATGCAAGTTGCCGATCGCGGCCAGCCAGGGCGTCTCCACTTCGGTTTTTGTGACGATATCGATACCGAACACGGCAAGTCCGTAGCCGCCTCCCAGAAGTGCCGCAAGGCCGGTCATCGGCATGAGGAGCATACAGGCATACAGCAGAAAATGGCCCAGCCTGACCACAGCCGGCGAAGCTTCGGGCTGAGGTCGATGCGGACGCTGCCGCACTGCCCACCATAAGCGCAGCACTGCCAGCGCAAATATCACGACGCCTATGGATACATGCCACGGAACAAAGGTTTGGCCTATCCAGTGTTCGCCATCGTCGATGCGGTCGCCGAGCTTCAGGAACTGAAGCATAATCAGCAAAGCCATAGCCCAGTGCAAGAAACGCGTTGTTCTGCCGTAATGGGTCGGTGAGTCGTTATGCATGGCTTTGCTCCGCTGTTGCTTGCTGATGAAATGTTGCCGGTGAGACGCGCCAATTCCTGAATTTAGCTTAACACAGGGATATCAAGGCGGACGGCGCCGTCCGTTGAACTATCTTCTGTGTTGGCGCCTGGCAATATATGCAATACTTGAATGGCGACTCGATAAACACTTACCAACGTGTGCTCGTTGAACGGGGAAGAAGTCATATGGACTATCTGATACAGCTCGCCGCCAATCCTACCGCCTGGGTGGCTTTGGCCACTCTTATTGCAATGGAAGTCGTACTCGGTATCGACAACCTCATTTTCATATCGATTCTTACCAACAAACTTCCCGAGCACCAGCGGACTAGAGGACGGCGAATAGGTATCGGACTGGCATTAATCTTGCGCCTGGGTCTCCTGGGTACCGTCGCCTGGATCGTGCAGCTTACCGAGCCTGTATTCGACCTGTTCGGCAAGGGTTTTTCATGGAAGGACATGATCCTGATCGCCGGCGGCCTGTTCCTGCTGTGGAAGGCAACCAAGGAAATCCATCATAGTGTCGACCCGTCGCCGGAGGGCGACATGTTCGAAGGAAAGAACACCGGAAACGCTGTGACCATAACCTTTACGTCCGCCATCATACAGATCCTGTTGCTGGATCTCGTATTTTCTGTCGACAGCATCATTACCGCAGTGGGCATGACCGAGCACATACCTATCATGGTCATCGCCGTCGTGGTTGCGGTTACGGTTATGCTGCTTGCCGCCGACCCCTTGGCGGGGTTCATCCACAGCAATCCCACTGTCGTGATGCTGGCACTGGGTTTTCTTATCATGATAGGCATGACCCTCATTGCCGAAGGCTTTGGGGCGCATGTGCCCAAGGGATACATCTACGCTGCCATGGCATTCTCGGCAGCCGTTGAAGGCCTGAATATGATGGCGCGAAGGTCAAAGCGGAAACCGCGGCAGTCGCAATAGGCCGAGCAAGCGGGATCACTCATCCCGCTTGGCGCGCGCGACAAGCGGCCGCTAAGCACAAGCGGACAACAGCAGTACCGGCACCGTCTCCCAAATGACCGCCACGGCCGAAAGCAGGCTGAGCGCGCCTGCCAGCCATGGCAGGAATTTCGGGCTTTCCATATGGGGCATGCGCGTGCGCTGGCGCAAATAGATCAAGGCCATCGCAACAAGCGCCAGCAGGCTGGCGCCGACAATAATCCACGACGACACAGGCAGGCCAAGCCAGGCCGCATACATCGCCGGCCGCGCGCACGCTATGCCGTTGACGGTGTAGATGAACAGGAAGTGCGCCGCCCAAATGATGGGGCCGGCAAGCATGGACAGGAATGTGCGCGAGAAGCTGCTTTGCATGGCATTCATCCGATCAGGCGCGGAAAGCCGTGGACCAGTCCGAGGCCGAGCAAGGCTTGCGCCACCGCGTAATACCAGAAGATCATTGTGTTGTCGAAACAGGCACGCCGCTCCTGCGACAGTCTGCCGGCCATGGAGCGAGCCGTTGTAAATACGCCCATATAGCTCAGCACAATCACGAACACGCCCTGCAGCCCGGCCATTGCATAAACCGCTGCGGCATAGCCGTCCGCCTGCGGCCGCAATCCGCTCTGCCAGTGCCCGTAGCCCTCCAGCCCTATCGCTGCCGCCAGCATGAGGATAGCCGCCGGCAAGGCCACGCGCAGCAGCCCCTGCCCGCCCTGCTTCAACCGATGGCCGGTCCATGCAACCAGGACGCCGCTGCCCAGCAACAGGCAAGCCGACAGCAGGGGAAATATCGGCGCCGGGAGTTGCGCGGAGGCCAGCCACACCTCGGGCGACGTCGTCCACAGGAACAGATAGGTAAACACCATGGAGCTGAAGATGCTGGCGCACACCATCACCAGAATGATCATCGCCCACCAGGAGTGGGAGGCGCTGCCGATGCACGATACCGGCAGCCGCAGTCCGCCGCCGATGTCGACCGACGGATGCCGGGGACCCGCATCGGCATCCCACAACCAGCGCCATATCATGGCCAAAGCCAGCAGTCCGCATGCGGCAGCCAGTGCGACCATCTTGAAAGTCAGGAGCAGGAAGAATCCCGCCGTGCCAAACGCGGCAAGCAGCGGGGACCAGCCCGGACCTGGAAGCTCGAGCACGTATTCCGGACGCGCGTCGACCGCGCTGGTAACGAGCGTAGAGCGCCGGCCGGTCGGCGCGTTCGGCAGGTAATAACGTCCGGCGTCCACGTCTTCGGCAAGGTTGGGCTGATCCCACAGCGGTTCGCGGCTGGTCACGAGCGGCACACTCCGCGGGCCGAAAGAATCGCTGGGCAACCACTCCAGGCTGCCTGCCTGCCAGACATTGCCGGCATTTTTTCCGCCACTCGGACGAAAGTTGCGCAGCAGATCAATCAGGAATACCAGCACGCCGGCGGCGATCATATAGGCGCCGACGGTCGACACCATGTTGAGCAGTCCCCAGCCATAGCTGTCCGCGTAGGTGTAGACACGGCGCGGCATGCCAGCCAGGCCGGTAAGATGCATAGGGAAAAAGCCGATGTTGAAGCCGACAAACATCAGCCAGAACGTCCAGCGGCCGAGGCGCTCCGACAGGACGCGCGCGCTGATGAACGGAGCCCAGTAGTAGAAAGCCGAAAACAGCGGAAACACCATGCCGCCGACCAGCACGTAATGCAGATGGGCGACGATAAAGTAAGTATCGTGCGCCTGAAGGTCGAATGGAATGACGGCCACCATTACCCCGGTAAGCCCGCCGATAACGAAGATGAAGAAGAAGCCCATTATGAAAAGCATGGGCACCTTCAATGGACGCAATCGTATTGCAACGGCAATTGTGGCGATCCAGGCAAATATCTGTATTCCGGTCGGCACAGTCACAGCCATGCTGGCGGCCGACGCAAAGCTTAGCGAAAGCTGCGGGATGCCGGTAGCGAACATGTGGTGGACCCACAGGCCGAAGCTGAGGAAGCCTGTGGCGACCACCGCCAGCACGATATAGCGGTAGCCGATCAGCGGGACACCGGTCATGGCCGGGATGATCATCGAAACCATGCCGGCCCCCGGCAGGAAAATGATGTAAACCTCGGGATGGCCGAAGAACCAGAATAAGTGCTGCCACAGCAGCGGGTCGCCGCCTCTCCCGGCTATAAAGAACGGCATGTCAAATGCGCGCTCCAGTTCCAGAAGCAAAGTCGCGACAATGACCGCCGGGAACGCAATAATCACCATACCCGAGAACACCAGCATCACCCAGGCAAAAATGGGCATCCTGTCCAGCGTCATGCCCGGAGCGCGGGTACGCAGGATCCCGACTGCAAGCTCAATGGCGCCCGCGATCGCCGAGATTTCGATGAAGCCTATGCCCAGCAGCCAGAGATCGGCATTGACCGCCGGCGAATATTCCGTACTGGTCAGGGGCGGATACATGAACCAGCCGCCGTCCGGCGCCAGCCCCACGAAGATGCTGCAGAAGAAGACAATGCCGCCGACGGCATAAGCCCAGTATGCGTAGGCCGACAACCGGGGGAAAGGCAAGTCGCGGGCGCCAAGCATATTAGGCAGTAGCAACACGGCCATCGCTTCCACCGCCGGCACCGCGAACAGGAACATCATCACGGTGCCGTGCATGGTGAACAACTGGTTGTACAGCTCATGCCCGATCAGGTCGTTGTCGGGCACGGCCAACTGGGTGCGCATCAACAGCGCCAACACGCCGGCCAGCAGGAAAAACAGCAGCGCCGTGCCGACATAGAGCAGGCCCACATAATTGTTATTGACGACAGTAATTGCACGCCAACCCTTTGGACGTTGCCAGACGCGCCGCAGTTGTTCGAGTTCGCCTTCAGGACGCGGCAGCGGATTGGGCAATGTACGCAGGTGTCCTGTCACGGGATTCGCTGGCATCACTTGAGACTTTCCATGTACTGCGCGACGGCACGCAAGTCCTCGCCGGACAATTGATTGAAGGAAGGCATCCGGTTGCCCGGCTTGATATGCTGGCTGCCGGCGATCCAGCCGGCCAGCGTGCCGACGTTATTGGGCAGGACGCCAGCCGCCAGAGAAAGGCGGCTGCCGATATGCGTCAGGTCGGGGCCCAGCGTGCCGCTCGCCCCGGTGCCGCGTATGGTATGGCACTGGGCGCAGGCCTGCAGGAAGTATTGTCTGCCCGCCTGCAGCCTGGCATCGACCGGCGCTGGTGCCGGTCGGCGTTGGGATTCCACCCAGGCCTGGAACTCGTCAGGAGAAAGTGCCTGCACATCGAGCATCATCTTCGCATGCTGGGCACCGCAATATTCGGCACACTGGCCACGAAACCTCCCCGGTGCGTCCGCTTGCACCCGCAGGCGATTGACGTGACCCGGCACCATATCCAGCTTGCCTGCCAGGTTCGGCACCCAGAAGCTGTGAATCACATTGTCGGACTTGAGAACCAGTTCTACCGGAAGTCCGGATGGAATACGGATGTCGTTCGCCGTCTCGAACATGGCGCGGCCGTGATTGTCCAGATACCGCACGCGCCACCACCACATCTCGCCGGTGACTTCGATGCGCGCCGCCACGGGTGTGTCGTCACGAACCATGGACGAAGCCACGTCCAGGGTATACACAAGAAGCGCACTGAGCACAAGCACCGGAAAAGCGATGCCCGCGCCGATGATCAACGAACGCCGGCCAAGAAGCCCTCGCATGCGTGCAGGGCCGTGCAGCGCCAAAATCAGCATGACCATGACCAGCAGGAAAATCAAGGTAGCGCCGAAAAACATCATCCAGCCGATATCCGCGATGCGGTGGGCTTGCTCGCTCTTGGGATGAAAAGCCGATTGCACATCGGCCCATACCGGCAGCGGCAATACGGCAAGAAGTAGAGTATAGCGAGCAAGGAGCATGTAAGATCAGCGTTAGGGTGTGGCGAAGGAATGCCGGGTATGCTTGCGCAGGGATTGCGCGTCATGCGTAGCACATTGCATACCAGGCTCCTCCAGCAATGCGAAACGGACAAAACTCCAGCGGCGCCATGGGGCGGCGCCCTTCTATCATATAGGTTCAGGACCGGGACGGAAGAATTTACACAATGCCTGCGCCCGCTTCCGGCCGCGCGGGCCGGCGACAGTCGTATACCCCCACCCTTGCCGTGGCAAAGCATTTGCTGTGCTCTTCAAGAAAAAAGGAAAAGTGAAATGCACCGTCGCACAGCCCGAAACCGCACATGCCGGACTCTTACGCTGCTGGGCATGACCGCCGCCTTGCTGTTGGCCGGATGTGGCGAAGCACGCCCGCCGCTTTCGCCTCGTGGCCAAGTTGAGCAACTGGACGGCGCGCGCGCGGAGGTGGGCCTTCAGCTTATTGAGGGCTATGGCTGCGTGGCCTGCCATACCGTTCCGGGAGTCAAGGGCCCGGCATCCATGGTGGGGCCGCCGCTGGAAGACATGGCATTGCGCGCTTATGTGGGCGGCGTACTGCCCCATACCCCCGATAACCTGGTGAAGTGGCTGCTTGATCCCCCGGCGGTGGATCCACGCACTGCCATGCCCGATGTGGGAATGAGCACGGCGGACGCGAAGCACATCGCAGCCTATCTCCTGACCCTGCACTAATACCAAGGACACCCGATGATGACATGGAAGCGTGTGGCAGGCATCACTCTGGCAGCCGCGGCGGCGTCGGCAGCTGTACTGGGAGGCATCGTCGTCTACACCGGCCTGTACGATGTCAGTGCGACCGATCAGCACACGGCTCCCGTCTACCACTTGCTCGAAACATCCTTGCGGCGCTCAGTCAAGCTACGAACCACCGATGTAGAAGTGCCGAACCTGGATGCCGCCGATCGTGTTGTCGACGGCTTCAAGCAATTTCGTGCGCATTGCGTGCAGTGTCACGGCGCGCCGGGCGTGGCGCCGCAACCATTCGCGCTAGGCCTGACACCTGCTCCCGCCTCCCTGGTCGGCACCGCTCGCGAGTGGTCGGCGGAGGAAATTCACTGGGTCGTCCAGCATGGCATCAAAATGAGCGGCATGCCCGCATGGAAATACCGGATGACGGATGAGGAAATCTGGAATGTGGTGGCCTTCATGAAGGTATTGCCGACGCTGTCGCCGCTGGACTATCAACGCTGGAACAAGAAGCATGCGCCGCTGCCGGCACGGGCGCCGGAAGCATCCCCTACCCCGCCTACGACGCAAGGCGACCGGCTCGGCGATGTCGCCGCAGGACGCAAGGCGCTGCAGCAGTACCTATGCGCCACCTGTCATGTAATACCGGGTATCGTCGGGGCAAATCGCCATGTCGGACCGCCCCTGGCCGGTATCGCAAGCAGGCAGTACATTGCCGGCGTGCTGCCCAATACGCCAGCCAACATGCTGCGCTGGTTGCGCAACCCGACCGAAGTCGACCCATTGTCGGCAATGCCGGATCTTGGCGTCAGCGAACAGGATGCGCGCGATATTGCCGCGTTCCTGTATACGCTGAATGGCGCTGATTAGCCGCTCCCGCACTGAACTCTGCTAAATGAACATCCTTATTGCGCCGCTCTGTCCGGAGGGCGGCCCGCCCTCAATTGCGGCGGCAACACAGACCTTATTACGTCCAGAATGTTTAGCCTTATACAAAGCGTCATCGGCCATCTCCATAAGGTCTTCCAGGTCGAGCCCGGTGCGCCAAGCGGCCACGCCGATCGACGCCGTTACGCGCAGTACGGGTGCATTCTCCACATAAAGATTGTTCTGCGCGATAGCGCTTTTTAAGCGTGTAGCAGATTCTATAGCTGCGTCAAGCGTTGTTGCGGGCATCAGAACCGCAAATTCCTCACCGCCCACCCGCGCAACGATATCGGCCGACCGCAGGGTCTTGAGCAGCACTTTGCTGAAGCTTTGCAGCATCAGGTCGCCAACTCTATGCCCATATGCATCATTGATATGCTTGAAATGATCCACATCTACCATTAGCAAGCAGGACGTTTCCGCATG
>JAKFDW010000052.1:0-16927 GCA_036675955.1 Orrella sp.
GTGGCCGCCAAGGCGCGTTACAGCAACCAGCGCCGCTGGCTCGACAGTACCGTCATGACGGGAGCGCTCGTACTGTATGCCACGCCCCTGTTCTGGCTATCGCTCATGGGCATTCTGCTGTTCTCGGTCGTGCTGGGCTGGCTGCCGGCTTTCGGCATGGAATCCGTAGGCTCGCGGTACACCGGCATGGCGCGCGTGCAGGATATCGCCATTCACCTGATTCTCCCTACCGTAACCCTGGGCTGCTTCTTCATGGCATTTTACGTGCGGCTGACCCGCGCCTCGATGCTCGAAGTCATAGGCATGGATTTCGTGAAAACGGCAAGGGCCAAAGGCGTACCTCCGGGCAGCGTCATACGCGTTCACGTGCTGCGCAATGCATTGCTGCCCGTCATCACGTTTGCGGGCATACAACTGGGGCAGATGGCCGGAGGCGCCGTACTGACCGAAACGGTGTTCGCATGGCCAGGCATAGGCCGACTCATGTTCGACGCATTGCTGCAGCGCGACTACCAGCTTCTGCTCGGGATCTTCCTGGTGACGTCCATGATGGTTGTGCTTTTCAATCTGCTCACCGACGTCGTGTACCGCGTTGTCGACCCCCGTATTGCCGCGGGCGCTCAGGGTGCCGCATCATGAAAGCCTTCATGCGACGCTATTCGCGCAATTACGGAGCCGTGTTCGGCCTGGTCATCATCCTGCTGGTTGCCGCACTGGCCATTGCCGCACCATTCATCTATGGCAATTCCCCCTGGATGATGGTGGCCGCGCCGCTGGTTCAACCCTTTACCGATCCCGCCTATCCCTTCGGCACCGATATGCTGGGCCGCGATATAACCGCAGGCCTGGTGTGGGGCGCGCGGGTGTCGCTGATGATCGGACTGGTATCGACCGCTATTGCCCTGGCCTTCGGAATCGTCATAGGCGCGACCGCCGGCTTTTGCGGCGGACGTATCGATGATGCGCTCATGCGGTTCACCGAGTTCTTCCAGACCATACCGCAACTGGCGCTTGCCGTCGTCATCGTCGCCGTCATGGGTCCTTCCGTCTATTCGATCATGGGCGCCATCACGGTCGTCTCCTGGCCTCCCGCCGCCCGCCTGGTCCGATCTGAATTCATGACGCTCAAGCAGCGGGAATTTGTCCAGGCGGCCATTGTTATCGGCCAGAAGCCATCGCGCATCGTGTGGTCGCAAATCCTGCCTAACGCCATGTCGCCCATAATAGTGTCCGCATCTTTCATGGTAGCCACCGCCATTCTTACCGAATCAGCCCTGTCATTCCTGGGCCTGGGCGATCGCAACCTGATGAGCTGGGGATTCATGATCGGCGCCTCGCGCACCATGATACGCGAGGCCTGGTGGATGTGCGTCTGGCCCGGGGTGGCCATTCTGATGACAGTCCTGGCCATCAACCTGATCGGCGAAGGCATGAACGACGCCCTTAACCCACAACTGCGCCAACGCGGCGAATGAAAAGGCGCATCATGCAAGACAAGCTCCCTCTCCTTTCGGTCCGCAACCTGACCATTCCACTGCCGGCGGGAAGCGACAGACCCTTTGCGGTTCAGGACGTCTCCTACGACGTGCGCCACGGCGAAATTCTCTGCATCGTCGGGGAATCCGGCTCCGGCAAGTCCCTGAGCGCAAACGCCATCATGGGGCTGCTGCCCAATTATCTCAGGCCCACCAGCGGCCAGATAGTGTTCCAGGGCCGCGACCTCCTGCTTGAATCCGAGGCGGCGCTGCAGTCCCTGCGCGGCAAGGACATGGCCATGATCTTCCAGGAGCCCCTATCGGCACTGAACCCCTTGATGACTGTCGGCAAGCAAGTTTCAGAAGTGATGCAAGTGCACCAGCAATACCCTGGCGAAGAACGCCGGAAACGCGTAGTCGAACTGCTCAACTTTGTGGGTCTGCCGGATCCGGATACCCTTTACGACGTCTACCCTTTCCGGCTTTCGGGCGGCCAGCGGCAGCGCGTCATGATAGCCATGGCGCTGGCGCTCGAGCCATCCTTGCTCATTGCCGATGAGCCCACCACCGCCCTCGATGTCACCACGCAGGCGCAAATTCTCGCGCTCATCATGCGCATTCAAAAAGACAAAGGCATGGGTGTAATGTTTGTCACCCACGACTTTGGCGTGGTCGCCGAAATCGCCCACCGCGTGGCCGTGATGGAGAAAGGCCTGATCGTGGAGCAAGGCCCTGTCGATCAAGTCCTGAATTTCCCTCGGCATCCTTATACCAGGCGACTTATTGCCGCCGTACCGCAGCGCCGTTTCGATGAAACCGGGAAAGCCGCGCCGGCACGCCCCATCCTGGAGGTCAGAAACCTGCGCAAGACCTATATAACCGGAGGCGGGTGGCTGGGTAAAAAGCGAATCGTAAAGGCGGTAGACGGCATAAGCTTCACCGTACGCCGGGGCGAAACACTGGGCATAGTCGGTGAATCGGGCTCCGGAAAGTCCACTGTCGGAAAATGCCTGCTCAAGCTCATCGGAATCAACGGCGGCGAAATGCTGTTCGACGGGCAAGATATTGCACCGTTCTCCGAACATCAATTTCGTCCCATGCGCAACAACATTCAGATGATATTCCAGGACCCCTACGCTTCCCTCAATCCCAGGCATACCGTTGGAAAAAGCATAAGCGACGGCCCGGTAGCCGGCGGAAAGTCACGCGCCGCCGCCGAAGCGCGCGCCCGCGAACTACTCGAACTGGTCGGGCTGGACGCTTCCGCCTTCGAACGCTATCCCAACCAGTTCTCCGGCGGTCAACGCCAACGCATCGGTATTGCTCGTGCATTGGCCATGGATCCTCAAGTACTGGTTGCGGACGAAGCGGTATCTGCACTGGACGTATCTGTCCAGGCACAGGTGCTTGAATTGCTGTTATCCCTGCAAGCCAGATTGCAGATCGCCATGATTTTCATCACTCACGACTTGCGCGTGGCAGCACAGATATGCAATTCGGTTGCCGTCATGCACCAGGGAAAAATAGTGGAACATGGCCGGCCATCGCAAATTTTCGACGCCCCGCAAACTCCATATACGCAAAACCTCATTGCGGCGGTGCCGGGCAAGCACTGGCAACCGCGCGCGCATGCGGAGAACCCGTTATAAGCCCCTGCCTACATCACCGCATCGTTTGATTTACAAGGATCAGCCATGTCTATTTCCATTTCCACCCTGACGATCGATGGACAACGACTCTGGCAATCGCTGATGGACCTGGCGAAAGTCGGCGCCACACCGAAAGGCGGCAACTGCCGCCTGGCACTATCCGCGTTGGACGGTCAGGCCCGGGACCTGGTCGTGGGCTGGATGAGGGACGCGGGCCTCGATGTCAGCGTAGATCAGATCGGAAATATCTTCGGACGCAGGCCGGGCAGAAATCCCAATCTGGCGCCCATCGCGACGGGCAGCCATATCGATACGCAGCCTACCGGCGGAAAATTCGACGGGTGTTTCGGTGTCATGGCCGGCCTCGAAGTCATGCGTCTCCTTCAAGAGCGAAACATAGAAACCGAAGCGCCGCTCGAACTCATCATCTGGACCAACGAAGAAGGCACGCGTTTTGTTCCAGTGATGATGGGCTCCGGGGTCTTTTGCAGTATTTTTCCACTGGAAACGGCATTGTCGGCCACCGACACCGATGGCAAGTCGGTGCGCAACGAACTGACCCGCATCGGCTATGCCGGAACAAGGCCCGCGCGTGGGCACAAACTGGGCAAGTATTTCGAAGCCCACATAGAGCAAGGACCAATACTTGAAGCACAGGACAATGTCATTGGTGTAGTCACCGGTTCACTGGGATTGCGCTGGTACGACCTCACCGTGACGGGCATGGAGGCGCATGCCGGACCGACCCCCATGCCATTGCGCCGCGACGCGCTGTTCGCCGCCACCCACATCATGCAGGAGGTCGTTCGCATCGCATTGCGCTATGCGCCCGAAGGCCGGGGCACGGTGGGTGTAGCCAAGGTATATCCTTCCTCCCGCAACGTAATTCCGGGCAAGGTAAGTTTCACTGTTGACCTGCGCCATGAAAACGCGGCCAAGTTGGACGAGATGGACAAGGCGCTGCGCGCAGCGTGTCATCGCCTGGCCAGCGGCGAGCTTGCCGGCTTCCCGGTCGAGGTAAGGCTGGAAGACGTACAGCACTTCCCGCCCACCCCATTCGCACCCGACCTCATTGCCGCGGTGCGCGACCAGGCCGAAGAACGCGGCTATTCCTGGCAAACCATCGTCACAGGGGCGGGCCACGACGCGGTATACGTGGCGACAGCCAACCCGGCCGCCATGATCTTCGTTCCCTGCAAAAATGGCATCAGTCACAATGAGATCGAAGACGCCAAACCCGAACACCTGGAAGCCGGCGCGAATGTCCTGTTAGGCGCCATGCTGATGCATGCAGGGCTGCATGACACTAGCGGCAATCCGTGAGCACGGTGTCTCTTTCGCCCGCCGCGACGGCCTCCAGCCAGAGGCTGGGCCTATTGGCGTTCTTTGGCGGGCTGTTCTGTCTTTCCATTTTCGATGCGTCCAGCAAGTACCTATTGGAGACCTACCCTGCTCCTTTCTTGAACGTCATGCGTTATGCCACCGTGGCGCTCATAGGCGTATTCATGCTTGCCCGGCACCGCGATTTCCGTCTATGGAAGTCGCCGCATAAGCGCCTGCTCATATTGCGAGGTGTCGCGCTGGGCACGGTAGGCACCTGCTTCATGACTGCGCTGATCTGGATGCCGCTGGCCGAAGCCACCGCCATCTATTTCACTTCTCCGTTGATCGTGGTGGCCTTGTCTCCCTGGATGCTCCAGGAGCGCGTCACCGCCACACAGTGGTTCGCATTGGCGGCGGGTTTCTGCGGCATGCTGCTGATCATCAGGCCGGGAAACGAGCTGCCCTGGCTGGGCACCGGGCTGATGGTGATCTCGGCAATAAGCTTTGCCATATTCCAACTGTTGACGCGCAGGCTGTCCGATAAGGTGCCGGGGCATGTTCAATATAGCTATGCCGCCTTCATCTGCCTGATCATCACTGCCGTGCCGGCCCCGTTCTTTCCCCCCAACTCCTGGCCGGACTGGCAAGATATGCTCTTCATTGTCGGACTGGGGCTATGCAATGGCGCCGCCCAACTGCTGCTTATCGCGGCATTTCAACGGGTCAATGCATCGACGCTCGCGCCGTTCAACTATTTCCAGCTGCTGATGGCCCTGGGATTCAGCACCCTATGGTTCAATCAGACGCCCGACATGCTTGCGCAGGCCGGCATGGTCCTCATCATGCTTGCCGGCATTTTCCTTGCCGCGCGCCGCAACCGCAAACCAGACGAGGGTCAATAACCGCGATCCCGAAGCACCACTCCGGTCAAGGGCTCTCCGCGCATGTAGCGCCTGATCTTGTCGGCAACCTGGGCAATGGTCTCCTCGCGCAAGCTTGCCGCCGCCGTATGGGGAGTAATGGTAATGCGGCCGTCCTTCCAGAATGGATGTCCTTGCGGCAAAGGTTCCTCGCGGAACACGTCAAGGGTTGCGCCGGCGAGATGTCCGGAATCGAGCAAGGCCAGCAGGTCATCTTCAATCAGGTGCTCGCCTCGGCCGACGTTGACGAGATAGGCGCCTGGAAGCAACTGCTGCAGCGTATTGCGGCACAGGATGCCCGCCGTTTCAGGAGTGAGCGGCAGCGTATTGATCAATACGCGGGTCCGGGCAAGAAATTCAGGCAGTTGGCCTGCCCCGCAAAAACTGTCTATTCCGGCTATCTCTTTGGCGCTGCGGGACCATCCTGCAACCGGGTAGTCGAGCCCGGCCAGTGTCTGCGCCACGCGAGTGCCCATGACGCCCAGGCCCATCACGCCCACTGTCCATTTCTTCCTTTGAATATCGGGAAGCGGCTGCCAGACCTGCTTTTGCTGCTGCTTCTCGTACTCGTCGAACCGGCGCGAAGCGCGGACAAGCGCGTAGACGGCATATTCGGCCATTTGGGCCGACATTCCGGCATCTTCAAGGCGCACCACAGCGACGTCCTGACGCAAGCCGGGCAGCTTGACGACCGCATCCACGCCAGCGCCAAGATTGAACACCGCTTTCAGGTCCGGCTCGCGCAAAAAGATATCGCCAGGAGGGTTCCACACAATGGCAAGCTGTGCCCCGACCTTGGGGCCCTCGTCGGTCCAGGGGCATATCTCCGCCTCCGGAATCAGGGCTTGCAACGGTTTTATCCAGGTGTCGGGATTGACGTCGTGGGCGGAGGCAAAAATTATTTTCACGCAAGCGGCTCGCTGTAAGAAAAAGAAGGCAACTTAATATATGATATATCAAAGATACTTAACCCGTCAGGAGCCGCCATGTCTTCGTTTTCGTCCGCCCAGAGCCGCGATATCAATTATCAAATGCATCCTTACACCAATGCCGTCGCCCACAAAACCATAGGGCCGCGCGTCATTGAGCGCGGAGAAGGCATTTACGTCTACGATGAACAAGGCAACAAGTTCCTGGAAGCCATGGCGGGTTTGTGGAGCGTGGCAGTAGGCTTCGGTGAACCGCGCCTAGTCGATGCGGCCACCCGGCAAATGCAGAAGCTGCCCTATTACCACACGTTCACCCACAAATCCCATACCCCGTCGATCGAGCTTGCCGAAAAACTGGTGAACTACACAGAAGGCCGCATGTCCAGGGTCTTCTTCACCAATTCCGGGTCCGAGGCCAACGACACAGTGGTCAAGATGGTGTGGTACTACAACAATGCACTGGGACGAACCGAGAAGAAGAAAATCATTTCACGCAAGCGCGGCTATCACGGTGTCACCGTGGCCGCCGCCAGCATGACGGGCCTGGTCGGCAATCATCGGGATTTCGACCTGCCCCTGCCGCAGATGAAACACACCAGTTGCCCTCACTTCTACCGTGAAGGACGCCCCGGCGAATCCGAAGTCGACTTCGCGACCCGCATGGCGGCAGAACTGGAAGCGCTGATTATTGAGGAAGGCCCCGAAACCGTGGCCGCGTTCATCGGCGAGCCCGTAATGGGCGCCGGCGGCGTCATCGTCCCCCCCGATACCTATTGGGAAAAAATCCAGGCCGTATGCCGCAAATATGATCTGCTGATCATTGCCGATGAAGTGATCACCGGCTTCGGTCGCCTGGGCAAGCGTTTCGGTTCCGATGTTTTTGGAATCGAACCCGACATCATGGTGCTGTCCAAACAAATTACATCCTCGTATCAACCGCTGGCCGCCGTGCTGCTCAACGATACCGTTGCGTCGGTCATTTCCGACCATAGCGGCAAGCTGGGCAGCTTCGGACACGGTTACACCGCAAGCGGACACCCGGTCGCCACGGCGGTAGGAATAGAAAATCTGAATATCATCGAAGAGCGCAAGCTGGTCGAAAACGCCGCAACCACAGGAGCCGTCATGCAGGCGGCGCTGCGCGAACTTGCCGGACACCCGCTGGTTGGCGAGGTGCGCGGAATAGGCCTGATTGCCGCCGTGGAACTCGTGGCCGATAAAGAAAGCCGGCGCCCATTCGATCCGCTGGGCAAGGCCGGGACTGCTGTTTACGAGCGCGCCCACCAAAACGGTCTCATTGTGCGCGCCATTCAAGACACCATTGCATTTTGCCCGCCGCTGATCATTACACCTGAGCAAGTCACCGACATGGTGGCCCGGTTCGCCAAGACGCTCGATGAAGTCCAAACGTCCCTCTCGGCCTGACGGCGTGCCTGCGGCGACCCAACAAAACCAGTTTGAGAATCTGGCTACACCCGCGCTGCTCCAGGAGCAGGTGTATCGCCAGATCACCGAAAAGTTGATTACCGGGGAACTGCGTCCTGGTGACCAACTGGTTCTGCGCCAATTATCGGCGGCCATGGGAACGAGCCCTATGCCTGTGCGCGACGCGCTCCAGCGCCTTGCCGCATTGGGCGTGCTGGTGGGCAAGCGCACGCTTTGTGTGCCGACGCTCTCGCCCCCGGAACTTGCCGACATCCGCGACATCCGCCTGACGCTGGAAGGGCTGGCGGTGGTGCGCGCGGTGCGGCAGGCCGACGCTGAAGGCCTGGCGGTGCTTTCCGGCCACTATCAGCAGATGGAGGCCGCGGCGCAAAACAACGACCTGCACCACTTCCTGCGGGCCAACGCGCATTTTCATTTGCATATTGTCCGTATGGCGAATTCGCCAGTATTGGCAGGCATTATCGAACCATTGTGGTTGCGGCTGGGGCCCGCCATCAAGCTGAGCGATCAGGAACAACGCCAGCTGCATCTGACCTTGCCGGTCCATCGCAGAATACTGGAGGCTTTCATTGCACGCGACATGCATGCCGCCCAGCAGGCACTGCGCGAAGACATCCTGGACAGCTTTGGTTCCTTGCCCGCTAGTGCCGCACCCGCCCAATAGGCATGCGATTTGCTGTGTCCACGCGCTGTGGACTGCAGCCATTTTTGGAGCTACTCGGGAATCTGGATGAAATACGTTGACTACTATAAGGTGCTTGGCGTGGATCGTGATGCCACGCTAGCCGATATAAAGAAAGCCTATCGCAAGCTTGCTCACAAGTATCACCCCGATATGGCGAAAGGCGCGGCAAACGAAGAAAAGTTCAAGGACATTTCGGTCGCCTACTCCACGCTCAAGGATCCGGAAAAGCGCGCTGCCTACGATGAACTGGGCAGCCACCGTCCTGGCGAAGATTTTGTCCCGCCCCATCAATGGCAGGAACATTTCCACGAAGGCGCCAGCGACTTTGCAGACGTGGACTTGGCAGACATATTGGCGGCCTTTGCCGCCGCCCAACACGCCGAACGCCGCGGTCGGGCCCAGCCGCCTTTGCGCGGGCCCGACTACGAGGTGCCCGTCTCCGTCACCCTGGAGCAAATCTACAATGGCTCCGAGACGGAAATCAGCGTGTCGGTTCCCGAATATGACGCACAAGGTTTGTTGCGCCATACTCCCAAGACATTTCGCGTCCGGATTCCCAAGGGAGCTGCCGACGGTCAACGGCTGCGTCTACCCGAGAAAGGCGGCAAGGGCATGCGCGGCGGCCAGCCGGGAGATCTCTATATCGTCATGAACATACAGCCTCACAAGCTCTATCGGGTCAGCGGCGACGACCTGTATATCGATTTGCCGCTGGCGCCTTGGGAAGCCGCGCTGGGTGCGACTGTGGAAGTGCCTACCTTGGGCGGGCCGGTGGAAATGACTATACCTCCCGGCACCGCGTCGGGCCGCAAGCTGCGGCTGGGCAAGCGCGGCCTGCCCTCTGCCGCCGGCCAGCAGGGCGATCAATATGTTGTTGTGCGGATCGATATCCCCAAGACCCTGACCCCACAGGAACGCGAGCTCTTTTCGCAGCTCGCCGGCGCCTCGGCCTTCAAGCCACGGGCGCAGATGAATGCAGGAGGCTGACCATGACTGTTCAAATAACCGAGAGTGTATGGCTGAATGCCTCCGACATTTGCTCTCTCGACCATCTTGTGCAAGTATCGGGGCTTAGCAATGAGGTTCTGCTGAACCTCGTCGACGCGGGCATACTGGAGCCCGCAAACAAAGACCCCGACAATTATTTTTTCCCCGTCAGTTGTATTGTGGTTGCCCGCAAGGCGCGGCGTTTGCGCGACGATTTCGAACTCGATGCAGAAGGCCTTGCCGTGGCGGTCAATTTGCTGCGCCGCATCGATAAACTCGAAGCCCAATTGCAAGCGCTGCAGGCGCGGCTTGCACAAGGAAGATAGTCTCTCCCCAACCCGTTCCTGTCTGTCTTGCCACAGACGTGTCCCCGCAGCTATCGGAGTTCACCATGAGCCAATATCAGATCGCAGTTCTCGTAGGCAGTCTTCGCCAGGAATCATTCAATCGCAAACTTGCCGATGGGCTGGCGAAATTAGGACCCCAGGACTTCTCTTTCAAACAACTCCAGATCGGCGACCTGCCTCTTTATAATCAGGACGACGACGACAATCAGCCGCCCGCCGTTCAACGCCTCAAAAGCGAAATCTCGGCATCGCAAGGCCTGCTGTTCGTAACGCCTGAATACAACCGGTCGATACCCGGGGTGCTGAAGAATGCCCTCGATAATGCGTCGCGCCCTTATGGCCAAAGCGCATGGGCGGGCAAACCGGCGGGCGTCATTGGAGCGTCGATCGGGGCAGTAGGCACAGCCCTGGCGCAACAGCATCTGCGCAATATTCTCGCCTACCTTGACGTTCCTACTCTCGGCCAGCCCGAAGCCTTCATCCATGCGAAAGAAGGACTGTTCAACGAGGATGGCAGTATCGGCGCCGCCAGCAAGGACTTCCTGCAAAGCTGGATGGACCGATACGTGGCGTGGGTTAAAAAACACGCCTGAACAAGCGTTTCGGCAGTCGACCGGCCCGATCGTTCAGATCTGCTCGAACCGGTCGAAATAACGCTCTGTGGTTTCCTCATGGCTGCTCACTTCCTGGACTCGAGCCGCTGGCGGCCCCATGTGCAGCCATGAAAGCATGCGGTCGACCTGATCGTGAGGCCCTTGAAGCAGTGCCTCGACCGAGCCGTCGTCGGCGTTGCGTACCCAGCCGGTGATGCCCAGCATATGAGCATGGCGCACGGTCGCGATTCGAAAGCCCACCCCTTGCACGCGTCCGGTGATGCGTACTGCCAGCGTTTCGACATGGTTGTCGCGATGAAGCTTTTTCATGATAATCCGTGCATTCCTTTTACGACCGCTTATTATGTCACCGACACGTCGCCGGAGTCGGTATCCAGCACCGCAGCTTGCTCAGCAGGCTCCTGATGGGCGCGTTTGGCGGCAGGCGCCCGGGCGCGGTGCAGATTGAGCGCGGTATTGATAATTCCCACGTGACTGAACGCCTGCGGAAAATTTCCCAGCATCCGGCGTTCGTGCGGATCGTATTGTTCCGCCAGCAAACCAACGTCGTTGCATAAGCCAGCAAGACGATCGAACAATGCCCGGGCATCGTCGTCGCGGCCGAGCAGCACATAGACGTCGGCAAGCCAGAATGAACAAACCAGGAATGTGCCTTCTCCCGGAGGAAGGCCGTCCACGCCGACCTCGCTATCGTAACGCAGCAGCAAACCGTCCTTCATCAGCCGCTTCTCGATGGCAGCCACTGTACCAAGAACGCGTGGGTCATCGGGAGGCAGGAAGCCGGTAAGAGCAATATGCAGGAGGCTGGCATCCAGGGAAGTGGCGCCGTAATGCTGTACGAAGCTGCCAATAACAGGATCATAGGCTTTGCTGCATACTTCGGCGTGGATCTCGTCGGCGATGCGCCGGCAATTTGCGGCAAACTCTTTTCCGTTCTTTAGGGCGCCCGCCACCATGGAAATGCGGTCAAAAGCCACCCACGCCATGACTTTGGAATGGGTGAAATGCTGCTTCTGCGCCCTGATTTCCCATATGCCTTCGTCGGGATTGCGCCATGCCTGCTCCAGGAAGGGCACGATGACCTCCGCAATGGCTTCGATGCGGGCATGCCGAGGTAAATGGCCTTCTATAGCCTGCGCCATGGCATCGGCCACTTCACCGAACACATCCAGCTGGGTTTGCGTGGCGGCGGCATTGCCTATGCGCACAGGTTGCGAGTTTTCGTAGCCGCTAAGCCAGGGCAGCTCGTATTCGGGCAGATGCCGCTCGCCGGCCAGCCCGTACATGATCTGCATCTGGTCCGGGTTCCCCGCGACAGAGCGCGTCAACCAGTCGCGCCAGGCACGGGCCTCTTCGAAATAGCCCAGGCTCATGAACGCGAGTAGCGTCATGGTTGCGTCGCGCAGCCAGCAATAACGGTAGTCCCAGTTGCGCTGGCCGCCGAGCTTCTCGGGCAAGGATGTCGTGGCCGCCGCGACGATACCCCCGGTGGGCAAATAAGTAAGGGCTTTGAGCGTCAGCAACGATCTTTTGACCAAGGCGGTATGCGGTCCGACGTCGGGGCAACGGCTGGAAAACTCCTGCCAGAAATATTCAGTCTGGGCCAGGGCCGCCTTGACGTCGAAGGGATCGCACAAGCGCTCATGCGATGCTTGATGCACCAAGGTGAATACTTCGCGCTCTCCTTCGGTGATGGTGAAGCTGCCCGTCGTTTCATGGCCATGTCCTTCCAGCGGCACATCGCAACGCAGCACCAGCAGGTCGGGTCCGGCTACGGCAGTGTGCGTACGAGCGTCGGGGCTTTCCACCCATGGCACAGTACGCCCGTAATCGAACCGGATAAGCAGATTCATGTCGAAGCGCACCGTACCTTTAACGCCAAGCACGATGCGCACCACACTTTGCGACGACAAACTTGAAGGCATGAAGTCGATGAGCGTAGCCACGCCGCCATCGGTGGTAAACGTGGTCTCCAGTATCATCGTGCCGTCGCGATAGGCTCTTTTTGTATGCCGGACCGGATCGGACGGAGCTATTTTCCAGCGGCCGTTATCAGGTGTACCCAACAATGCAGCAAAACACGCCGCGGAGTCGAACCTGGGGAAACACAGCCAATCGATAGAGCCCTCGTTGGACACCAGCGCAGCTGTTCGGCAATCGCCCAACAAGGCATAGTCTTCGATCCTGACGGTCATAAACCTCCACAAAAAATTTACATAGTCATGTTGAACAGGCCTTTACTGGCCGGCAGCCGCAGCAGGACCTAAAAAGCCCGGACATTCTTGATTTAAATCATTACGCCGTTTACTCTGTCTTCTAATATAAAACAGCTGCCCCTGTTATGCCACCCGTGCCAGCAGGCGATATTTGCAGGCAACTTCCCACGAGGTAACCATGAGAACCATACTTATCCCAGTAGACGGCTCCGAATCATCCAATCGTGCTGTAAAGTCCGCCATCAAGGCCGCTAACGAGTTCGGAGGCGCCAATCTGCATTTGCTGACAGTACATCCGCCTATCGTCTCGGGCAACGTCAAGCGATTCTTCTCCGTTGAAGCAATCGACGATTACTATCAAGACGAAGGCCGCAATGCCTTGCTTTCGGCCAAGGCCCTGCTGGATGAAGCCGGGGTAAGCTACACCGAACAAATCGCTGTCGGTCCAGTCGCCCAGACCATCGCAGATGTCTCCAAGAAAAAGGAATGCGACCTGATCATCATGGGAACACGAGGCCTGGGCGCTGTAACCGGCTTTGTGCTCGGTTCAGTCGCCACCAAAGTGCTGGGCCTGGTCGATATTCCGGTAGCACTCGTCAAGTAAATATCAGGCCGGATCGGCATTGTGCCAGCCGCCGTAGGCGGCGATAAGCGCATCAGCCTGCTCTGGCCCCCAGGTTCCCGGCTCATAGGGCCACGACGGATGATGGTCGGTCAGAACCGGCTCAAGCACCCTCCACGCAGACTCAATGGCTTGCTCGCTGGTAAACAAGGCGCCCTCGCCGGCCATGGCGTCGGCCAGCAGACGCTCATAGGGCATCTCCTCGAACGGATCAACGTCAAGCAAAAACAGTTCGCGCTGTTCGCCCACGAACTCCTTTCCCGATCGCTTTACCCTTGCAGCCAGAGCCACCGCCGAATTGGGCGAAATACGAAAACGTATATAGTTGGCCCGCCCATTGACCGGTTGAGAATCTGAAAAAAGCTTTTGCGGCGGCGCCTTCAACTGCACCAGCACCTCTGCAACGTTCTCGGCCAGGCATTTGCCGGAGCGCAGAAACCAAGGCACGCCTGACCAGCGCCACGAATCAATGAATAATCGCAAGGCGCAGAAAGTTTCCACATCGGACTGGGGATCGACGTGAGGCTCCTGGCGGTAGCCCTTGTATTGGCCACGAACCAGATCGTCGGCACTTACCGGCCGCAACGCCTGGAAGACCTTGGCCTTCTCGGAGCGCACGGCGGCATAATCCTGATATGCGGGGGGTTCCATGGCCAGCAAGGCAACGATCTGGAAGAGGTGATTCTGAATGACATCGCGCAGGCAGCCAGCACTTTCGTAGAAAGCGCCCCGATTCTCGACACCGAAAGTTTCGGATAGCGTTATCTGTACACTTTCGACATGGTCTCTGTTCCAGATCGGTTCCAGGAAAGAATTGGCGAAACGAAAGTACAGGATGTTCATGATCGCTTCCTTGCCCAGGAAGTGATCGATCCGGAATATGGCGTCCTCCGGAAACACAGAACACGCCACCTCGTTAAGCTGGCGCGCCGATTCCAGGTCGCGGCCGAATGGCTTTTCCACAATCACCCGGGCGCCATCGGCCAGACCTGCCGCCGCCAATCCTTTCATGACGGTAGCAAATAAGGAAGGCGGAATGGCCAGATAATGAATGGGTCGCGCAGCGGACCCAAGAACCTTTTTAAGCCGCTCGAACGTCGTCGGATCTTTATAGTCTCCGCTGACATACTGCACCAGTTCCAGTAAACGTTCCAGCGCCGCCGGGTCGTCAATGCCGCCAGAAAGCCCGATACTGCCTGCAATACGCTCTCGAAGCTGGTCCCGGGTCAGCGGCGACGAAGCAACGCCCACGACGGGAACAGTTAACCTGCCCTTCTTCACCATGGCATACAAGGCGGGAAAGATTTTCTTTTGCGCCAGATCGCCCGTCATCCCGAACAGCACCAAGGAATCGGACGGACTATTGCGCTTTCCGGATGCAATCATGACCGGGAACCTTTGGGCTTTTCCACGTGCCCGCCGAACTGCTTTCTCATGGCCGACAATACGCGGTTGGCATAGTCGGCATTGCCGCGCGATTCGAATCGGGAGAACAGCGCTGCGCTCAGAACCGGCGTAGGAACACCCTGGTCGATCGCCGTCGCCAATGCCCAGCGCCCTTCACCTGAATCGGAGACATGGCCGGTGTAGTCTTCCAGCGCCGCATTGCCCTGCAAGGATCTGGCGGTAAGGTCGAGCAACCACGATCCAATGACACTGCCGCGCCGCCAGAGTTCGGTAATCTCGGGCAGATCGAGTTCGTACTGGAAATGTTCAGGGTGGCGCAATGGCGTTGTTTCAGCATCGGACTCGCGTTCATGCTTGCCTATATTAGCCTTGTGCAGAATGTTCAAGCCTTCCGCGTAGGCCGCCATCATGCCGTACTCGATGCCATTGTGCACCATTTTGACGAAATGGCCGGCACCGTGCGGGCCGCAATGCAAATAGCCCTTATCGGCGCTGGTCTGCACCCGGTCCGGCGTGACTGGCACGGTGCCCGCTCCCGGTGAAAGCGCGGCAAATATGGGTTCCACACGTGCAAATGCGGCAGCGTCGCCACCCACCATGAGGCAATAGCCCCGCTCGAGACCTGCCACGCCGCCGCTGGTGCCCACGTCCATGTAGTGTATGCCCCTGTGCGCCAGCTCGGCCGCGCGGCGTATATCGTCGTGATAAGACGAATTGCCTCCGTCAATGACAATATCGTCTTCCTGCAACAGTGGCGCCAACTGCGCAAGCACCTTGTCCACCACCGCGGCGGGCACCATGAGCCATACGGTCCGCGGGGCGGCGAGCTGCGCGACCAGATCCTGCAAGTCGGCACACGCCATGGCGCCGGCCTGGGTCAAGGGCTTTGCCGCATCGGGATGGCTGTCGTACACCACACATTCATGACCTTTTTGCAGCATACGCTGCACCATATTGCTGCCCATGCGGCCTAAACCCACCATCCCGATCTGCATTGCATTTCTCCATAAAAATAAAACCTTAACCGATATCGATCTAGACTATTGCATTGACCGCTAGAAAGAACCCATGAGGCAAGGTATGAGCGCTCCATCGTACGAATACGCGGCACCCTGGAAGATAAGCCAGTGGATGAACGCCTCCGGCGACGTGACGCTGGAATCCTTCCGCGGCAAAGTCGTGGTCGTGCATGCATTCCAGATGCTGTGTCCTGGCTGCGTCAGCCATGGCATCCCTCAGGCAAAAGCCATACACAACGCATTTCCCCTCGACAAGCTTCGTGTCGTCGGGCTGCATACGGTGTTCGAACACCATGAGGCGATGGGACCCGTATCCCTCAAGGCGTTCATCCAGGAATACCGCATACCGTTTCCGGTCGGCATAGACGAGCGCCCGGCGGACAATCCTGTTCCCTTGACGATGCAGGCATACGGACTGCAGGGCACACCCAGCCTGATCCTCATCGACAAGAATGGCTATATTAGATTGCATCATTTTGGACAACTGGACGATTTGCGCGCAGGCGCGGCCATTGGCCAGTTGCTTGCCGAAGGCGCCACTTGACGATCAAACCTTCTTGCTCACGAGCGCCGACAACAGATCCACGGGTATGGGGAAAACAAGCGTGGAGCTTTTGTCGCCCGCCACCTGCGTGAGCGTCTGCAGATAGCGCAACTGCATTGCCGAAGGTTGAGCCGCCAGTATCTCGGCGGCTTCCATCAGCGCCTGTGCCGCCTGCTTTTCGCCCTCCGCATGAATCACCTTGGCGCGACGTTCGCGCTCGGCCTCGGCCTGGCGGGCAATAGCGCGCACCATGCTTTCGTTCAGGTCGATGTGCTTGATCTCGACGTTCGTCACCTTGATTCCCCACGAGTCGGTCTGGGCATCCAGTATCTGTTGAATATCGAGATTGAGCTTTTCACGTTCCGACAGCATTTCATCGAGCTCATGCTTGCCCAGCACGGCGCGCAAGGTGGTCTGCGCCAATTGGCTGGTGGCCTCGAGGTAATGTTCAACCTGGATGATGGCCCTGTCGGGAGCCACAACCCGGAAGTACAGGACCGCATTGACCTTCACAGAAACGTTGTCCCGTGAAATGACGTCTTGCGCCGGCACATCCATGGTGACCACGCGCAAATCCACCCGCACCATTTGCTGCAATACCGGTATCACGAAGATCAGTCCGGGCCCCTTCACCTTGGTGAATCGGCCCAGGGTGAAGATCACGCCGCGCTGGTATTCGCGAAGGATCTTGATGGCATTGATCACCACCAGCAGTACGACGATGATGATGACGGTCAAGGCAAT
>JAKFDW010000053.1:0-4651 GCA_036675955.1 Orrella sp.
TTTCGGTGCCAACCACGCTACTGGCGGGGATCAGCGACAGCGAAACCCAAGCCGCGTTGGCAGACATGTTCGTTCCGGTGACGAAAGATGGTGTGCAGACTGCGGTCAACGGCTTCCTGGTCAATACGGGCAAGGACCTGATCCTTGTCGATGCGGGCGCTGCAACGTGTTTCGGGCCGACACTGGGCGGGCTGGCCGACAACCTGCAGTCGGCAGGATATGAAACGACGCAGGTCAGCAAAGTTTTTCTGACTCATCTGCATGGCGATCATTCTTGCGGAATCACGGCCGATGGCAAAATGGTTTTCCCCAATGCAACCGTGTATGTGACCAAGGACGAAGCCGGCTATTGGCTGAACGAGGAAACTGCCGCCCAAGCACCAAAAGAAGCGCAGCCTTTTTTCCAGGCGGCCCAACAGGCCGTGGCACCGTATGAAGCTGCCGGAAAGCTGAAGCAGTTTATGCCGGGCGATACCCTGGCCGACGGCGTGACATCGGTTCCATTGGCTGGCCATACGCCCGGTCATGAAGGATATATGTTTTCGTCCGGGGGCCAGGAATTGTTGGTATGGGGCGACATCGTCCATAGCCACGCGGTGCAATTTGCGAATCCCGGCGTGTCCATCGATTTCGACAGCGACCAGAAACAGGCCATTGCCACACGTGAAAAAGTCCTTGCCCGTGCGGCGAAAGAAAAGTTCTGGATCGGGGGTGCGCATCTGCCCTTCCCCGGCATCGGACATGTCGGAGAGCAAAAGACCGGCTATCGCTGGATTGCGGCTGAACACTCGCCGTTGCCAACCGGCGATTAGGGGTTAGTAGCCACCGCCGCCATTGCCGCCGCTTCCCGTCGTCGGCGTTTGGCTTTGCTGGCCGGCATCGTTTCCGGAAGCCCCCTCTGGAATTCCGCAGGCCGACAACATCGAAATTATCACAGCAACCAGTAATAGCTTCATGGCCGCTCCTTCGTTTAAACGGCGCGTCTTATTTTAGTGCGGTCCCGACTGTCATTACCTTGCAAAACAGTAACCAGGCGC
Organism: Orrella sp.; assembly: GCA_036675955.1. Taxonomy (GTDB): domain Bacteria; phylum Pseudomonadota; class Gammaproteobacteria; order Burkholderiales; family Burkholderiaceae_B; genus Pollutimonas. The sequence continues at coordinate 1,038 of JAKFDW010000053.1, forward strand.
ATCCGCTTTGTCTGGGATGAAGATGGGCCGTGGAACGTCGAGATCGTGGATTACCTAGTTCGCAAGCGCCGCGGAATCACTCCTGATACCGCCTTGCGGCTGGCAGCCTACTTCGGGCTTCCCTTCCAGTTCCGGGAAGTTGTGGAACCACTTAGCTGCAGAGTCCATCGAAAATATCTCTTTCTGGGTCAGGTCGCACTGAGTCCGCCGTCAACGGTAAACACTTGCCCGGTAATCCAGGCCGCATCGGGGGATGCGAGCGCAACGATCCAGCCAGCCACATCCTCGGGCAGCCCGCGTCTACCGAGCGGAATGCGGGCACGTTCGCTTGCCTTGACGCTTTCTATCTGTTGAGCCGACAGTTTCATTCTCTCGGACAAGAAATCGCTTTCTGTAGGGCCCGCGGCAACGGCATTCACGCGTATGCCGTCGTGCGCGAGCTCCAGCGACCAACACCTGGTCATATGTTCGAGCGCCGCCTTGCTGGCTGCGTAGTGCGAGAGTGCCTCTGCGGCCTTGTGTCCAAAGGTGCTCGACACATTGACAATGTTGCCGCCAGATTGCTTCAAATGAGGCAGTGCCGCTGTTACCAGCAATGATGGGCCAATGACGTTAACCAAAAATATTTCGTTAATTTGCTCAAAGCTGGCCTGTGGCAGAGGGAGAATGGCCCCGGCACCCGCATTGTTGACCAACACATCCAAACGTCCGTATCGACGCACTACCTCTTCAATGGTTCGCGAGGCGTCAGAAGTGTTGCCGACATCGGCCACGATGTAATCGATGTAAGGCGCGGTGCGTGCAGCTTGCTCCAGCGCTGCCTGCCTGCGTCCAGTAATAACTACGCGAGCACCCTTGTTGGCAAACTTTGATGCTGCAGAAAGACCGATGCCGGCGCCACCGCCAGTCACCAGAACAACTTGATTGTTGAATTCAGCCATTGTGTTACTCAATAAAGAAGGAGGATCAAGTTTCGGTATACCGCTTGCCAGTCTCGTTCGTTGACACGAGCGCTACAATATTCGTGATGCCTTGCCGTGCCATCTTGGTATATGGGCAAAAGCGTTCGGTATTACGGACCAGTTCTTCGGCGATGGCTCGATCTACGCCCGGTAAACGTATCCGCGTGTAGGCGGCCAGCACGAACAAGCCATCCATGGGGTCGCGGCTAAAGTCGACCTTGACCTCCACAGAACTACCAGGGATCGGGATTCCATCGCGCCCCGCGAGCAAGCTTAGAGCGCCATGAAAACAGGCGGCATACCCGGCCGCAAAAAGTTGCTCCGGATTGGTTCCTCCGCCAGGTCCGCCCAGCGCCTCGGGCAGGCGTAGGTGGACGTCCAAATTACCGTCATCAGAACGCGCAATACCCGACGCCCGCCCATGGCTGGCATTGCCTCCTGTCACGGTAACCGTGGTTGAGTAAAGCGTTCGGGTATCACGTCCACGATACTTGTCCAGGAGGGATAAGGGCGGTGCTTTTAATGTCGCCATAATGTGCTGATCTTGTCTATTACCTCGATGCATGCGCCTGGGCGAACCAGGCATCAAAGTTCACGGAGCCAAGTCGAGCATTGACGCCTGGCATAAGCGTGTCGTTTTTTAGCTCTGCGCCGAAATAGGGAGCGTGCGCATCTTCTACCACGCTACGCAAATCGGCCGTCGCCTTCAGGTAACGCCGAACCAGGTCGGACAACCTTACACGTTCTGGACCGGCGATTTCGACGATGCCATTGCAAGGCTTGCCAAGTGCGTAGTCCGTCACTGCCGCAGCGACATCGTCTGAAGAAATGGGCTGAAAAAAGGCCGGCGATATCCGAACGGCGTCACCCGAGCCGCCCGCCTGCGCAATACCGCCCAAAAACTCGAAGAATTGCGTTGAATGCACGATGGTATAAGGTACGCCCGATTCGCGTATGAGTTTCTCTTGTGCAATCTTTCCGCGGAAATAACCGCTTTGTGCCAGGCGGTCGGTTCCCACAACAGACAGGGCGACGTGATGCTGCACTCCGGCCGCAATTTCGGCGGCGAAGAGGTTGCGGCCGGAGACTTCGAAAAACTCGAGGACCTCTTTATCGGCGAACGACGGGGAGTTGGCAAGATCGACGACGACAGAGGCGCCTGCCATGGCTTCCATAAGGCCTTCACCGGTGATAGTGTTGATACCTGTTGCAGGGGCGGCTGCAATGACTTGATGTCCTTGCGCTTTTAGTCTGCTGACGACTTTGCTACCAATGAGGCCAGTGCCTCCAATGACAACGATTTTCATAACGTTCTCCTGATAGTGGGTATGTATGAAAATTGTAGGATTGAGCACAAACTTGCGGTAGGGCCGAAGGCGGGCCCATGGTGTTGCATCAAACGCATCAATGAAGCAGTCGTCAGGCCGCAGCCACGTTCACCAGCGTGGTCAGGCATTGCAAATCCAGTAAGCGAATTTGTTCGGTGATGTGGTCAACAAATACGCGAATCCTGGCGGGAAGCTGCTTGCGGCTTAGATAGCACAGGTAATGGCCGCCATCGTCGGGCGCATGCTGTGCAAGGCAAGCGACCAGTTTCTGGTCATTGAGCAGGTCGCACACCAGGTAAGCAGGAAGTTGCGCGATGCCTTGGTCGTGAAGTACAGCCTGCAAGATCAGATCCAGATCATTGAATGTATGTTGGGCGGATGGCAAATATCTCCGGGCATAGCCATCGATCTTGAACTCCCATTCTCTGGCACGCCCCGTGGAAGTACGAAAGTTGATGCAGCGATGCCGAGTCAGATCATCGATCCGGCGCGGCAGGCCGTTGGCAGCCGCATACCTGGGCGACGCGCATACGACCATTTGCATTGGAATCAATTGGCGGGCCACGATATCGCAGTCTTCCATCCGGCCGTCGCGAAAAGACACATCGATACGGTCTACCGTAAAATCGGCCGGACGGTCGTCCAGCACCAGCTCCAGCGTGATATCGGGGTACTGCGCATGAAAGCTTTGTAGCAGCGGAGCGATCACCTTACGTCCGAAACCGAGCGTCGATTGGATGCGCAGATGGCCCCGTGGCGGTCCGTTCCGCAGTTCGCGCATATCTTCCAGCGCCTGCACGATACGCGTCACTCCAGGCTGGCAGTTTTCGTAGAATAATTCGCCTTCGCGGGTGAGCGACGTGCTACGCGTCGTGCGATGAAACAGGCGGGCATCGAGCTGCGCCTCAAGCTTTTGTACGCTGCGGCTCACTGCCGAGCGGCCTATTCCCAGGCGATCACTTGCCCGCGAGAAGCTGCCTTCGTCGGCGACGGCCAGAAATGCAACAACGCCCGCGTAACTAGTGACAAAACTATTGGCGAGCGAGTCGGCCGTGCCCGCAGGCGGACGGCGCGGCTGTTCGTTTTGTATGGGGAGGCAAGTGTAAGTATTCATACTCGACTAGACGTATGGATAGTGCGCTGTGTGACACTGCCTGCCCGTTTTTTTAATTTTTACATTTACACCAGGAACGGCCTAGTGTTCCGGGATGAAGAACGGTACGTTCTGATCCTTCAGCAGTACCACCAAAAATTTTGCTGGATGGGTCTGACTCGCGTTGCGCCCGACAGTATGCAAGTCGTCCGGCGCTTCGTAGTAGCTTTG
>JAKFDW010000054.1:0-26906 GCA_036675955.1 Orrella sp.
GGGCCCCTTCACCTTGGTGAATCGGCCCAGGGTGAAGATCACGCCGCGCTGGTATTCGCGAAGGATCTTGATGGCATTGATCACCACCAGCAGTACGACGATGATGATGACGGTCAAGGCAATATTAACGCCGTAAAACATGGTGGTCCCCTAGGTTAGTGTCGAACAAGTGGTGCCGGTCCGGCACGAGTTACCTGCAGAGTCAGTCCGTCCATGGCAACCACACGGACCCGGTCGCCAAGCGACAGCGGTTCCTTGCTGCGCACCCGCCAGCTTTCGCCGCGCAGCTCCGCGTACGTGGCGCCATCGACCACGCTGGTTACCACGCCTTCTATACCCAGCATCTGCTCACGTCCGGTGACAACCGTGCCTTTACGCGAGCGCGATACCATCATGCCCGTCAGCATGATCAGGCCCGCGCAGGAAATCGCAAGACCGGCGAGGAATGGAATCGACAAGTCGAACCCCGGAATTCCGGTATCCGTCAGGAACAGGCCGCCCAGGATAAATGCAACAATGCCCCCCAGCCCCAGGACGCCAAAACTGGGCAGGAAGGCCTCCGCAATCATCATCGCGGCGCCCGCCGCCGCGAGTGCCACCCCTGCCCAGTTGACCGGCAGCATTTGAAACGCGTAAAGACCCAGCAGAATGCAAATAAGCCCCGCGACCCCCGGCAAGGCAACACCCGGACTGGTAAGTTCGAAAAAAAGGCCGTAAATGCCCACCATCATCAGGATCAGCGCAATTTGAGGATTCGCCAGCAAAGACAATACCCGGGTGCGCCAATCCGGAACGATGCGGATAACGGCGGCACCGGCCGTTTCAAGCTGTAGCGACTGGCCCGTACCCAAAGTGACTGTCCGGCCATTTATTTTTTTAAGCAAGTCGCTGATGTCGGAAGCGATGACGTCGATGGCACCGGCTTTCAGTGCTTCTTGAGCCGGCAGGCTGGTGGCTTCGCGCACCGTTCTCTCGGCGAAATCGGCATTGCGGCCCCTTAATTGGGCAAGGCTGCGGATATATGCCGCCGCGTCATTGGTGACCTTGCTGGTCATCGCATCGCCACCCGATTTCTTGTCATCACCTTCATCGGGTGCCGCTGTGCCGCCCCCGGCCAGGGAGACCGGCGTGGCGGCGCCCAGGTTGCTCGCCGGCGTCATTGCCGCCACGTGGCTGGCGTAAAGAATGAAGGTTCCGGCGCTGGCGGCGCGGGCTCCCCCCGGAGCGACGAAAGTGGCCACAGGAACAGGCGAAGCCACTATGCTGCGAATAATGGACCGCATGGATGAGTCCAGTCCGCCTGGGGTATCAAGCTCGATAACGAGCAGCGCCGCTTGTTCCTGCGCCGCCCGCTGCAAGCCGCGAACGATGAAGTCCGCGGAGGGCGGACTGATAATGCCATCCACCTGAAGCACCAGGACAGCGGGCGCCGTTGCGTCGGTCGCCGTTGCGTCGGGCGCAGCGGTATTGGGTGCAGCTACGGCCGTCCCGGGCGTCAACCCCAAAATGGCAAGGGCCGCCAGCAACATGGCGCATATGGTCGCTTTGATCCTGATCATGTCGGCCTCCTTGACGGGGGAACATTCAGTATAGGCCCTTAATTTCAGTTGCCAAGACCCGGGCATGATTATGTTCGACGTCTTTGGCGGCATACACCAGGGTGATGGGCCTGCCCTTGGCGGATGAAATCAAGTCCTGCATACGCTGCTGTTGGTCCGGCGCCTGCAACTCCAGACGGTAGCGCTTGCAGAACTCTTTCCAGTTCTCCACCTTGTGCCCGAACCAGGTGCGCAGGGACGGACTGGGCGCAAGCTCCTTGTTCCATTCGTCGAACACAATCTCGTCGCGCGAAACGCCGCGGGGCCACAGCCTGTCGACAAGGACACGGTAGCCGTCATCCGGATCGGCCGGATCGTAGGCCCGTTTAATATTAATATCCGGATGTTTGCGTGTGCCATGCGATGCCATGCCATTTCACTCCCTGCTGCGCGTGATTACTCAGCCAGCACGTGTCATGTCGATAGGAACGATCCAGGCGTCGTATTCCTCTGCGCTCACATACCCCAGCTCGAGCGCCGCCGCGCGCAAGGTGGTCTGCTCTTTCTGGGCCTTCTTGGCAATGGCGGCCGCCTTGTCGTAGCCGATATGGCGATTCAGCGCCGTTACCAGCATAAGATTCTTTTCCAGATTGTCGGCAATGCGTTCGCGATTCGGTTCTATGCCGACCGCGCAATGGTCATTGAACGCCAGGCACGCATCGCTTAGCAACTCTATGCTTTCCAGCACGTTATGGACCATGACCGGCTTATAGACATTGAGCTGGAAGTTGCCCTGGCTGCCGGCGAATGCCGTGGCCGCATCGTTGCCGAACACTTGTACGCACACCATGGTCATGGCCTCGCACTGCGTGGGATTGACCTTGCCGGGCATGATCGAAGACCCCGGTTCGTTATCGGGTATGACCAGCTCGCCTATGCCGCAGCGCGGCCCGCTGGCCAGCCATCGCACGTCGTTGGCCATTTTCATCAACGCCCCCGCCAGGGTACGCAACGACGCCGATAAACTGACCAGTGCATCGTGCGCAGACAAAGCAAAGAACTTGTTGTCGGCTGAGCGGAAAGGCAGGCCGGTTATGCTCTCGATACGGCCAGCCGCAACCTCGCCGAAACGGGGATGGGAATTCAGGCCTGTGCCCACGGCGGTACCGCCGATTGCAAGATCATAGATACCCGGCAAGTCGGACTGGATCCGGTCCAGGGCAAAATCGATCTGGGCCACCCATGCGCCTATCTCCTGGCCCAGCGTTATTGGCGTCGCGTCCTGCAAATGAGTGCGGCCGGTCTTGACCACGTCGTCGAACTGCTCCGCCTTTCTGGCGAGTGAACCGCGCAGCTTTCCCACTGAAGGAAAGAGCTTGCGCGCGAGCTCCTGCGCCACGGCAATATGCATGGCCGTGGGAAAAGTGTCGTTCGATGACTGGCCGCGATTGACATGGTCGTTGGGATGCACGGGAGTCTTGCTGCCACGTTCTCCGCCGCCCAGCTCAATGGCTCGATTGGCGATGACTTCGTTGGCGTTCATGTTCGACTGGGTGCCCGAACCCGTCTGGAAGACCACCAATGGGAATTCGTCGTCGAGTTTGCCATCGATGACTTCATCAGCGGCCTTGATAATGAGTTCGGCAATATCGGCGGGAAGCTCGCCCAGATCGGCATTGGCCTGGGCTGCCGCTTTCTTCAGGATTCCCAGGGCGGAGATGACGGCCGGTTGCCATTGAAACCGCGAGACGCCGATGGGGAAGTTCTGGATTGAACGCTGGGTTTGCGCGCCCCAATATCGCTCGGCCGGGACGTCGATCTCGCCCATGGAATCAGTTTCTTTACGCGTTGCCGCCATCATTTGCTCCTTGTTCACGGTGGACGAAAGATCCCGTTGCCTTTCAACTATACCCTTCCACCGCTTGCGTCACTACTGCGGAAGCGCTCGGACCATATGGCAGCCACATCGAGCATTCGATTGGCGAACCCCCATTCATTGTCGAACCATACAAAGAGGTTGCCGAAGCCGTGGCCGTTGGTACGTGTCTGGCTGCCGTCGATAATGGCGGAATGAGGATTGTGATTGAAGTCTATCGAGGCATGCGGATGGTTGGAATAGGACAGCAAGCCGGGATAGCGATTGGTCGATTCCATCAACAGCGCGTTCAACTGCTGCGTAGTGACGTCCTGCTCAAGTTTTACCATGATGTCGATTGCCGATACATTCAATATGGGCACCCGGATCGCCTTGGCCTGCACCTTGCCCGCCAGTCGCGGCAAGAGCCGTTCCACGCCTTGCGCCAGTCCCGTCGCCACCGGAACGATAGACTGCATTGCCGACCTTGTACGTCGCAGGTCGGCATGGTGGTAACCGTCGATAAGAGGCTGATCGTTCATGACCGAATGCAGCGTCGTCAAGAAGGCGTGATCGACGCCGTATGCGTCGTCCAGCGCCGCCAACACGGGAACAATGGCATTCGTCGTACACGAAGCATTGGACACGATACGTTCCTGTCCCGACAAGGCTTCGTGGTTGATGCCGAAGACCACGGTTGCGTCGACATCGCTGGCGCTGTTCCCAGGCTGCGAAACCAGGACACGGGGGCATCCGGCGTCGATGAAACGCTGGATTTCGTGACGGGCGCTGTACTGCCCGGAGCACTCCAGCACGATATCCGGAGCGAGATGTGACCAGTCCACTTCTTCCGGCGTGCGCGCGTGGCTTACGCGGATTTCCCTGCCATTGATGATCAGACAATCCGCGCCCTGCTCGACCTTGCCCGGAAATACGCCGTGCGTCGAATCGAACTGGGACAAATACGCCATGGTTGCGAGGTCGGCCGGCTCATTGATGCCAACGATTTGAAGGCGATCTTTCAGCGGCGACTCGTACAGCGCACGCAATACACAACGGCCAATGCGGCCATAGCCGTTGATGGCAAGACGAACAGGACGACTCATGAGTAAATGCTCGGATGAAAAGCCACGGGAAGTGTCACGATCAGTCTGTCGGACACGCGAGCCTTGATTAGAACACTTAAGCAGTGCTACTTGTCCCGATTTGACGATCTGTACCGGACAGGCGGACGACTACACTCGCGACTTGGCGGCCTGTTGAAGGAAGGCGTTACAGTCAACGACGGCCAGCGTTGAGCACCGCCGCCACGTGGCGTCAGAACGTGACGGAGAATCCGCCATCGACGACGAGGATATGGCCGTTCACATATGATGCGCACGGCGACGCCAGAAATACGGCGGCGCCGCTTATTTCGTCGGGCCGCGCCCATCGTCCCAGTGGATTGCGGCCCACCACCACGGGCCCCTTTACCGGATCGGCGGCCAGCTCGGCATTGGATTCCGTGGCGAAAGTGCCGGGCGCTATCCCGTTGCTGGTGATGCCCCGGGGACCGTACTCGACGGCCAGGGCCCGTATCATGCCGCACAACCCTTGCTTGGCGATAGGATAAATGGCGTCGCCCAAGCGGGCGAGTTCGCCTGCAATCGATGTCAACGTAATCAGGCGACCCTGAATGCCATGGTCGGCCATCGCCCCGGCGGCCAGCCTGGACAACTGTACGGCGGCGATCAAATCCACATTGATCAGTTGCACAATGTCCTGAAGCGTTGCTTCGCCCAGTGCCTTGCGGATCCGTATGCCGACATTGTTGACCAGGATATCGGGCGTGCCGATTTCCCTGCATAACTGCTGAAATGCCTGTTCCTGTTCCGCAAGCCTGCTGATGTCCTGCACATAAGGATGCGCATCGTGGCCTTCCGCGACCAGAGATTGCACGATGGACGTGACTCGATCGGCGCAGCGTCCGTTGATGATCACGCGCGCACCGCTGGCGGCATAAGCGCGCGCCATGACCAGGCCCAAGCCTTGAGTCGAGCCGGTAATCAGGGCTGTTTTGCCGCGCAGTGAAAAGTCGGGCTTGAAAGATGTGCTCATGAATCAGGGCCTGTTAACACTACTCGCCGTGCTTGCCTTCGCAGCGTCCCGCGCCCGCCCGGCGGCCAGCCATAAGCGCGTGCAGTCGCGGGCGCGCTGACGAAGGAATTCGGACGTATTCTGACAGGCATGCTCCAGAGTGATGGGGCCGGGAGCGAGACTGAACGCGGCAGTAATGCCGATTTCGTACAGGGCTTCGTAGCCCTCTCCCAAGGATCCGGCAATGGCGATGACGGGAATGCCCCGCCGACTTGCGTACTTGGCCACTCCCGCAGGCGTCTTGCCCAGCAGAGTCTGCGCATCCATGCGGCCTTCGCCCGTGAAGACGAGATCCGTTGCTTCCAGTGCCGACGCAAGGCCGGAGAGCTCGGCAATAAGCTCTACGCCGGGCCGAAATTTGGCGGTGAAGCAGGTTTTAACGGCAAAGCCCAAGCCGCCCGCCGCCCCCATGCCCGGCGTGTCCTTTTCATCCTTGCCCAACTGCGTCGCACATATCTGGGCGAAATGCGCCAGCGCAGCGTCCAGTACGGCGACGTCGTCCGCCGTTGCCCCCTTCTGCGGCCCAAAGATCGCCGATGCGCCGCGCGGCCCGCATAAGGGGTTATCCACGTCGACAGCGATCTCGAAACTGGCGTCTTTCAGACGCGGGTCTAGACCTTCGACGGAAATATGCGCCAGATGCTGCAGCGCGGCACCGCCCACAGGCAGTTCATTGCCGCCGTCATCGAGCAGATGCGCACCGAGAGCCTGGAGCAGGCCGGCGCCTGCATCATTGCTGGCGCTTCCGCCCAGGCCCAGCACAATATGACGGGCGCCGGCGTCGAGAGCCTGGGATATCAACTGCCCCACGCCATAGCTGCTTGCCTCCAGCGGACGACGCTGCGCCGGCGGAATCTGCTCCAGGCCTGCGGCGGCAGCCATTTCTATGAACGCCTTGCCATCGCCCAGCCAGGCCCAGCTGGCGTCGCAGTCCTGGCCGTTGGCGTTGCGTACGCGCGCATGGCGCCGTTCCCCCGAGGTAGCGGCCAGTACGGCATCCAGCGACCCTTCGCCACCGTCGGCCATGGGAACGCATACGACGTCTGCGTAGGGCTCGGCCTCGCGCACGCCTCGGGCAATGGCTTGCGACACATCCCACGCGCTAAGGCTTTCTTTGAAGGAGTCAGGGGCAATTACGACACGCATAATGAAACGACCTTGTTATACAAACCGGCTGGAGGAAATTGATATAAGGCTTACGCTGACACAGGCGCTGCAACGACGTTACGGGGCGTACCCTGATGATAGGCCTCGATATTGTCGACAAGCTGGTCGGCCAGGGTCTGGATGGCTTGCTCGCTGGCCCAGGCCACATGCGGCGTGAGTATGAAATTGGGCATATCCAGAAGCTGTATCAGAGCATTCTGATTATCTGGCGGCTCCGGAGTCGTTACATCGAACCCGGCGGCACTGATCCGGCCCTGGCGCAGCGCATTGACCAGTGCCGGCTCGTTGACCAGCCCGCCCCGGGCCGTATTGATCAAAATAGGTTTGCGCCGCATCAGTTCGAATTCCCGTGTGTTGATAAGGTCTCGCGTGTGGTCGTTGAGCGGGCAATGCAGAGTAATGATGTCGCTTTCGGCAAGGAATTGGTCAAAAGCGGTATAGCCGTTTTCGGGGTTCTGCTCGCCTTTGCGACCCGCAAACAGCACACGCATGCCCAGGGCTTGTCCGATGCGGGCCACTGCCTGGCCCAGTGTTCCTTTGCCGATGATCCCCAGCGTCGAGCCGGCCAGGTCCTTGATCGGATAGTCAAAATAGCAGAACTGCTGGGCATCGTACCAGCGTCCGGCCTTCACCGACTCGCGGTACGCCACAATGCTGCGCCGCAAGGCAAAAATTAGGGCGAATACATGTTCCGGTACGGTGTTGATGGCGTATCCGCGTATATTGGAAACCACGATGCCCTTGCGCGCGCAAGCGGCGAGGTCTACGTTGTCGGTCCCTGTGGCGGCAACCGCCACCATTTTCAAGCGGCTGGCCTGCTCAATGGCCTCTTGCCGCAAAGGTACCTTGTTGGTGATGACGATGTCGGCGTCGGCAATGCGTTCGACAACCTGATCGCGGGTGGTTCGGCCATAAACCGTAAGCTGGTGATCAAACGATACGGGCCGCAAGACGGTTTTCGGCGATATGGTCTCGCGGTCAAGGAAAACAATTTGCATGGGGCGTTGCGCCATAAGACATCCTCTTCAGAGTACAAGACAGCCGCCAGCCGGCCTATCCTATATAGTAATAGGATTCTCGCCCTATTCTGAACTTCCGGATATCCATTTATGCTGCCACGTACTTATCCCATCACTGATTTCTTTCGTAATCCGGCCAGGGGCTTTTTCCGGCTTGCGGACGACGGGGCGATGCTGGGGTTCATGGAGCCGACTGCGGTAAACGAACAGCCGGCGCGAATGAACGTTTTCGTGCAGCAACTGCAGGGCAGCACACCTGTTGGAGCGCCAAGGCGACTGACCGCCGAAACCGAGCGCGACATCAGCCAGTTTTTCTGGAAGGGTTCCAACACCATCATCTATGAAAAAGACTTCAAGGGCGATGAGAATTTCCACGTATTGGCGGTCAACGCCCAAACCGAAAAACTCACCGACCTGACGCCTTTTCCGGGCGTGCGCGCCAGCATTGAAGACGATCTGCCCGACGACCCGGACCACGTATTGATCAGTCATAACCAGCGCAATCCAGAAGTATTCGACGTCTACCGGGCAAATATCCATACTGGGGAATTGCTGCTGGTTGCCGAGAACCCCGGCAATATTGTCGGTTGGCAAACCGACCACCAGGGGCGGGTTCGCGCGGCAATAGCCAGCGACGGACTGGATACCACTCTGCTGTACCGGGACAACGAGAACGAAGCGTTCCGTCCGATTCTCTCCACCGATTTCCGCACTGTCGTAAGTCCCGAATTCTTCACCTTCGATAATCAAAAGCTTTACGCCCTGAGCAACCGGGGGCGCGATTGCCTGGCCCTGGTCATTATTGATCCGGCGCAGCCGGATCTTGAAGAGCTTGTTTTCGGAGCACAAAATGTAGACCTCGACGCCGCGGGCTATTCACGTTTGCGACAGGCACTTACCGTAGCGGTATACCAGACAGACAAACCCAAGCATCATTTCTTTGACGATATCAGCGCGCAACGGCATGCCCGGGTATCGGCGAAACTGCCGGGATACGAAATTGCATTGCAAAGCGGCACGCGCGATGAAACCAAGTATATTGTGGCCGCCTACAACGACCGCACCCCCGGCAGCCGCTATATTTACGACGCGAATAACGATACGCTGGACAAGCTGGCCGACATCAACCCGGCGCTGCCGGAAGAAGACATGGCAACCGTGCAGCCGGTGACGTATCAGTCGCGCGACGGCTTGACCATACACGGTTATCTGACACTGCCAGTGGGCCGCGATCCGAAGAGACTTCCATGCATAGTCAACCCCCACGGCGGTCCGTGGCTGCGGGACAGTTGGGGGTTCAATGCGGAAGCGCAGTTTCTGGCAAACCGGGGCTATTGCGTCCTGCAAATGAATTTTCGGGGGTCGACCGGATACGGACGCCGCTTCTGGGAAGCGAGCTTCGGTCAGTGGGGCTTGCGCATGCAAGACGACATCACCGACGGAGTGCACTGGCTTATCGATCAGGGCATCGCCGATCCAGCGCGTATTGCGATCTACGGCGGCAGCTATGGCGGCTATGCCACGTTGGCCGGCATTGTGTCGACACCAGACCTGTACGCGGCAGCCGTCGACTACGTCGGCGTGGCAAACCTGCTTACGTTCATGAATACCATACCGCCCTACTGGAAGCCGATGCTCACCAAAATGCACAGCATGGTGGGCAATCCCGAAGTGGACCGCGAGCGGCTGGAGGCCACGTCACCGGCGCTGAACGCCGACAGGATCAAGACGCCGCTGTTTATTGCTCAGGGCGCCCATGATCCGCGCGTCAATAAAGACGAAAGCGACCAGATGGTCGCCGCCTTGCGCTCGCGCGGAGTCGACGTTGAATACATGGTCAAGGATAACGAAGGCCATGGTTTCCATAACGACGAGAACAAGTTCGAGTTCTATGAGGCCATGGAAGCCTTCCTGCGGCAGCACCTGAATCCTTGATCCACACCTTCACCCTCTGCGCGAAGCGCGACACTTTCATGGAGTTTGCAATGAAGTTATATTACCTGCCCGGCGCCTGCCCGCTCGCTTCACATATCGTCCTGGAGTGGATAGGCAAACCGTACGAGACGCAGCGCGTCGGGCGCGACGAGCTCAAGCAAGCACCCTTTCTTGCGCTGAACCCGCTCGGTGCTGTGCCGGTTCTGGTCGATGGGGATTTTGTGCTGACGCAAAGCAATGCCATCCTCGAATATCTGGCCGAGCTTAACCCCGATGCCGCGCTGATGCCCGAAAACGTGCGCGAAAAAGCCGAGACTCGACGTTGGCTGGGGTTCTGCAATGCCGACCTGCACCGCACATTCGGTACCATATTTTCCGTGGGCTACTACACAGACAACGCCGACTTCCAGCACCAGCTCATCGCCAAGACCTCCGCCAAACTGGTACAGCTGTTCGGAGTCATGGACAAGCAACTGGAAGGCAAGCAATGGGTGACAGGAAAGCGATCCGTCGTAGACCCTTACCTTTATACGGTATTGCGCTGGGCCCGCGCCAAGAACGTGGACGTCGGCAATATGAAGAATCTGCAAGCCTTCGCCACGCACATGGACGCCGACCCGGGCGTGCGGGCGGCATTGACTGCACAAGGCCTGTCCTAGCGATATTCCGGGCTCCAGCGCCTGGCCATACGCGCGGCCCTGGCGCTAAGCCTGTCAACCCTACTCAAGGACTCGCGAAGGGTTAACAGGCCCTAGGCGCCCAGATAAGCCTTACGCACTTGGTCATTGATCAATAGATTGGCTCCGGTGTCGGCCAGCACGACCTTGCCGGTTTCCAGCACGTAGCCGCGATCCGCGACCTGCAACGCCTTGTTGGCGTTCTGTTCCACCAGGAAGACGGTGACGCCTTGCTCCCGGATGGTGCGGATGATATCGAAGATCTGCGCAATGATAAGGGGCGCCAGGCCCAGCGTAGGTTCGTCGAGCAACAGCAATTTCGGCTTGGTCATGAGCGCCCGCCCAATGGCCAACATCTGTTGTTCGCCACCGGACATCGTTCCCGCCCTTTGATTCGAGCGTTCCTTCAGCCGGGGAAACAAAGTATAGACATGCGCGACGCCCTCTTCGATTTCTTTTGAGCCCAGGAAAAAGCCGCCCATCTTGAGGTTTTCCACCACGGTAAGTTCGGGAAAAACGCGACGGCCTTCAGGCGAAATGGCTATGCCCCGGCGCATGATGGTATGTGTTTCCGCCTGGGTGATATCCTCGTCCTCGAAGAAGACGGACCCGCTGCGTGCCCGCGGCGAACCGCAGACCGTCATCAGCAAAGTGGTCTTGCCTGCGCCATTGGCGCCGATGAGGGTTACGATCTCGCCCTTGTTGACCTCGACCGAGACATCGTTGAGCGCCTGGATCGCACCATAATAGGTGTGTACATTTTGAAGCTTGAGCACTTATTCTTCCCCCAGGTAAGCTTTGATGACGCGAGGGTCGACACGAACATCGGCGGGCAGTCCGGTGGTGATCGGCTTGCCGTTCTCCATGACCATGATGCGATCCGATACGCCCATGACCAGGCTCATATCGTGCTCGATCAGCAAGACGGCCACGTCGAATTCCTTGCGCAGTTGATCGATAAGCTGCTGCAGATCGCGCTTCTCCTGGGGATTGAGGCCGGCGGCTGGTTCGTCCAGCATAAGCAGGCGCGGTTGGGTAATCATGCACCGCGCAATTTCAAGCCGTCGCTGATGGCCATAGGCAAGATTGCCGGCTTCGCGATTGGCATACTGCCGGATACCCATGAAGTCCAGCCACTCGCCGGCGCGCTGCAAGGCCCCGTCTTCGGATTTGCGATAGGACGGAAGTTTCAGCAACCCTTGCAGCAGGCCCGTCTGGATGCGCGTATGCTGCGCCACCAGCAGGTTTTCCAGCACAGTAAGATTCTTGAACAGGCGCACGTTCTGAAACGTGCGCACCAGCCCTTGCTGTGCAACCTTGTGACTGGGCAACCCGGTAATGGGCTTGCCGTCCATGATGATGTTGCCGGAAGACGGCTTATAGAAACCGCCCACGCAGTTGAACACAGTGGTCTTGCCTGCGCCGTTGGGGCCTATGATGGCAAAGACCTCATCGCGTTTTACCTGGAACGCTACCTGGTCGACGGCCAGCAAGCCGCCGAATCGCATGGTGAGCTCGGATACCTCAAGCAATACTTCGCTCATGTCTTCAGCTCCACATGCGGACGTTTGACAGGCAACAGTCCTTGCGGGCGCCACATCATCATTAACACCATCACCAATCCAAAAATCAACATCCGGTACTCGGCGAACTCCCGTGCTATTTCAGGCACAACAGTAAGCACGATAGCCGCAAGAATCACGCCCACCTGCGAACCCATCCCGCCCAATACGACGATGGCCAAAATGAGTGCCGATTCCATGAAGGTAAACGACTCCGGATTGACCAGGCCTTGGCGCGCGGCAAAAAACGCCCCGCCCAGTCCGGCGAACATGGCGCCCATCGTAAACGCCGAGAGCTTGACGCGGGTGGGGTTCAAACCGAGCGATCGGCAGGCGATTTCGTCTTCGCGCAAGGCTTCCCATGCGCGGCCTATGGGCATGCGTATGACCCGGTTCGACACGAACAAGGCTAGCAAGGCAAGGGCAAGCGCCATCAGGTACAGAAAGACAATGACATCCTGGGTGGCAAATTCCCAACCGACCAGATCGTGAAAAGTGGTCTGGCCTTCGGCGGCCCGCCTGGCCATAGGAAAACCGAAGACGGTGGGCTTGGGAATGCCCGAGATTCCGTCCGGCCCGCCGGTAAAGCCATACAGGTTGATCAGCAGCAAACGGATGATTTCGCCGAAACCCAGCGTAACGATGGCAAGGTAGTCGCCGCGCAAACGGAGTACCGGAAAGCCGAGAATAAAACCGAACAGGGCCGCCATTGCGCCAGCAAGGGGCAAGGCCTGCCAGAAGCCCCAGCCGGCCCAGTGATACAGCAAGGCGTAGGTGTAGGCGCCCACGGCATAGAAACCGACGAAACCCAGATCGAGCAGGCCCGCAAAGCCCACCACAATATTCAGGCCCAGGCCCAGCATGATATAGATGAGGACCAGCGTGGCGATGTCCACCTGGGCACGACCGGTAAAGAACGGAAATATGATGGCGATGGCCACCAGCAGGAATATCAGTCCGCGCCGGGCGGAATCGGAAAGCACCGGAAGCGCGCGTTTGACGGCTTTCTTGGCAAAGACGCGGGCAAAGGCGGGCCGCAGTACAAGCTGGAACACGAACACGATGGCCATGCCGGCCAGGATGATGCCCCAGTCGGGTTCGAGATGCGTCTGCATCCCTATCCGCGCTATTTGAAACCCAAATATCGGCGCGATAATGACCCCCGCCATGAAGGCGGCGATCAGTGCGTTTTTTATGTTGTTACCCATTACACTTTTTCCACTTCGGGTTTGCCCAGGAGGCCGGTTGGGCGAAACAGCAGAATGAACACCAGCAGACCGAAGGCAACGATATCCTTGTATTGCGACGAGATATAAGCCGCCGCAAATGTTTCAGCCAGGCCCAGCAACACTCCCCCCAGCATGGCGCCGGGTATGCTGCCTATGCCGCCCAGCACCGCGGCGGTGAACGCCTTGATGCCGGCAAGGAAACCGATGAAGGGGTTGAGCTTGCCGATGGCGAGCGCGATGAGCACGCCCCCCACGGCTGCCAGCATGGCGCCTATGATGAACGTGAAGGAAATGATGCGGTTCGTGTCGATGCCCAGCAGATTGGCCATACGCAAGTCCTGCGAACAAGCACGGGATGCGCGGCCGATGCGCGAATGCTTGATGAACAGGGAAAGCGCAATCATGAGCACCACTGTGACCAGGATGATCATGATGCGCGAATAAGGCGCGGTGACGACGAAATCGCTTCCCAGCTTGAATTGCACCGAACCGGTAATGAGTGCGGGCACCGCCATGTCGCGTGCGCCCTGACCTATTGCAACCCAGTTTTGCAAGAAGATGGACATCCCGATAGCCGAGATCAGGGGAACCAGACGAGGACCGCCGCGCAGGGGGGCGTAGGCCACTTTTTCGATTGCATACCCGTAAACCCCGGTAACGAGTACCGCGATGACGAGCATGATGAGAATGATGACGGGCAAAGGCAGGCCGCTGTTGACGCCGATGGCCGAAAGCGTGACTAGGCCGACGTAGGCGCCGATCATGTAGATCTCGCCATGGGCGAAATTGATCATGCCGATGATGCCGTAGACCATGGTATAGCCGATGGCAATGAGCGCATAGATAGCGCCCAGCGACAGCCCGTTGAATAGCTGTTGCGTAAGCTGAGGAAGGAGTTCAGACATAAAACCGGTATTCCGATGCGTCAGCGGATGGGGTTACACGCGCTGGCCGAGGAAGAAAAGAAATGCTCCAGCCACGCGGGCTGGAGCACAGAGTACGGCAATTAGAACTTCAGCTGCTCCATGTTGCCGGCCTTGTCCCACTTGAAGACGGCAAATTCGAACTGTTTAAGGTCGCCCTTTGCGTCGTATTCGACTTTACCGATGGCGGTATTGAAAGGGTTTGCGTGCATGTAGTCGGCCACTTTGGCAGGGTCGGTGCCCACGGCATTGATGCTGTCGGCCAGGATTTGCACCGCGGCATAGGCCGTAAGGGTAAAGGCGCCGTCTGGGCTGCGTTTGGCGTTCTTGAAGTTTTCGAGAATCTTCTCGTTGCCGGGCAGTTTGGTGAAGTCGGATGGCAATGTGACCAGCAGGCCATCGATGGCGGGACCGGCAATGGCGACGAGGTCTTTGTTGGCGACGCCTTCCGGACCCATGAATTGCGTCTTGAGCCCTTGCTCGCGCGCCTGGCGCAACAAGAGACCGAGCTCGGCATGGTAGCCGCCGAAATAGATCAGGTCGGGATTCAGGGACTTGAGCTTGGTGATGACCGCCGAATAGTCGCTGTCGCCAACGTTGATGCCTTCAAAGAAAGCCACGTTGACGTTGTCTTTGGTGAGACTGTCGCGGACCTGGCTGGCTACGCCAGTACCGTAGGTTTGCTTGTCGTGCAGGATGGCGACGGATTTAGGCTTGAGCTGCTTGGCGATATAGTCGGCGGCAAATGGACCTTGCTGGTCGTCGCGGCCGATAGTCCGGAAGAAATAATGCGGTTTGATCGTGTCGGTGACCAGCGGTGAGGTGGCTCCGGGGGTGATGGCCACAATGCCTTCCTGCTCGTAAACATTGACAGCCGGGACGGTGGTGCCCGAACAAGCATGAGCTACTGCGAATTTGGCGCCGGAATTGATGACTCGATTGGCCGCGGGCACGGCTTGCTTGGGTTCGCAACCGTCGTCGATGAGCAGCGGTTCGAGCTGCATGCCCTTGACGCCTCCGGCGGCATTGATGGCTTCGATGGCAGTCAGCGCACCGGCCTGAATCTGGTCGCCGTATTGCGTTGCGGGTCCGGTCATGGGCTGGGGTATGCCGATTTTGATCGTATCGGCTGCGTAGACGCTACCGGCAAATGCCATAGCGCTGATAGCCACCACTAATGGCGTAACTCTTTTTATGAACTTCATGCCTACAGATCTCCGGTTCAGCCCGCCGCGTATCGCCCCCATGTTCCGAGAGCACACTTATTACGGCCAGCCATGATGTTTAGCTTCCGCCTCGATTGGCTAGCGTATTCTGCCTATTCACCATGCCAATGTCACTACGGATAAGCCCTTACCGGAGACCTTTCATCAACCCTCGACCCGCTGGCTGGCACGGATTTCGGCGGGCCGGGCCAGATTCCACATGAAGGCCCGAAACGGCGCCAGCATGGTGACGTTTACGACCAGTTTGACGGCAAGGTCGCCCATGAGCAACGAAACCCATGGCACGCCGGTTGCAACAAACGCCACGCTGAAGAACACGAAGGTATCGAGGGTTGCGCCGGCAACGCCGCCCAGCAGTGGCGCACGCCACCAGCGCTGATGCCGCAAAGTATCGAAGATGCGGATATCGACTAGTTGCGCACAAAGAAAGGCCAGGCCCGAAGCCAATGCAATGCGCGGCGTGGCGACCCAGACCGAAATAATCAATGCAGCGACGAAACCCACATAGGCAACCTTGCGCGCGGCGTCGGGACCAAAACGCCGGTTCAGCAAATCGGCAATCAGGAATGCCACGGGATAAGACAGCGCGCCCCAGGTCAACCAGCGGTTGATCGGGTATTGCACCAGCACGTTCGAGCCCACCACCACCAGGCCCATTGCCAGCACGGCTACGAAAAACTGCCATCCCGTCATGCGGACAAACAAGTTTGATGCAGTACGGCTCATTTGGAAAATTCGCTTGATAGTTCCGCGGCCCGGTTCGTGGCAGCCAGCATTGCCGATTGAACAATTTCGGGGAAGCGGTGATCTTGCAACACGGCCACAGCCGCGGCGGTGGTACCGCCCTTGGACGTGACGCGTTCGCGCAGGACCGCAAGGCTTTCATGCGACAAGGCAGCCAACTGTGTAGCGCCGGTGAGCGTTGCAAGGGCAAGGGTGCGCGCCTTGTCTTCGGATAGCCCCTGGCTGACGCCTCCTTGTATCAGGGCGTCAAGAAACAGGAAAACATAAGCCGGGCCGCTGCCCGACAAGGACGTGACCACATCGATGTCGTGATCGCTTTCGACCCAGACGACGTCGCCGACCGCTCGCAGCAGTTGCTGCGCCATCAACTTGTCGTCTTCGGTCACGCCTCCCATGGCCATCAGGCCACTGGCACCCGCGCCTATGAGCGCCGGCGTATTCGGCATGCAGCGGATGACCCGCGTGCATGGACCCTCCTGGCCGGTCCCCAGCCATTCGGCGATGGCGGTAGCCGGAATGCCCGCGGCAATACTGATGACGAGGGTGTCTTCCTGCAAGTATGGTCGGCAGGCCTCCACGGCCGCCCGCATGTTCTGGGGCTTGATAGCGAAGATCCAGACACGGCGCGTGGCGAGCGTGTCATCGGCTGCGGACGCCACCGAGACACCCTGCTGCACCCAGCGTTCCTGGACGGCTGAATTGGGATCGATGACGTGCACATCATGAGCACCGCAGCGCTTGCCTATAAGGCCCGCTCCCAACGCGGTAGCCATATTGCCACCGCCAATGAATGCAATAGTAAGTTCTTTAGTCATAGGGACAACATTGTACGGTTTTCGCGATTTGAAGGGGTATATTTACGTTGACCTGCGCTGTGGAATTTCGTTACAGTCACGCCCAAGTAACAAACATGTCATAGACTACGCAGCGTACTTGGCCACAACGATCAGACTGGCCGGGAAAATCAAGGAGAAAACTCATGCGAGCAAAGCTATTAGCACTATCGATTGCGGCCGCAATCGCCAGCATGGGCAGCGCCAACGCTGCCACCGATATCAATTTCTGGCACTCGATGGAAGGCGCCCTGGGCGAACGTGTCAACGGTTTGGTTGACGAATTCAATAAAAGCCAGTCCGACTACGTTGTGCACGCCGTCTACAAGGGTGCCTACGGCGAATCGATGAATGCGGGTATTGCAGCCTTCCGCGCCGGCAACGCCCCGGACATCCTTCAGGTCTTCGAGGTCGGCACGGCCACCATGATGTACGCGAAGGGCGCCATCCAGCCTGTCCAGGAAATGTCCGAAAAGGTGGGCGACCCCATCAACCCGGCCGATTTCCTTGGCGCGGTTGCCAGCTACTATTCGGCTCCCAACGGCAAGCTTGTGTCCATGCCCTTCAACAGCTCGACACCCGTTTTCTACTACAACAAAGATGCATTCAAGAAGGCCGGCCTCGATCCCGAAAAACCGCCCAAGACCTGGGCGGAAGTCGCTGAAGCCGGCAAGAAAGTCCGTGCCGCCGGCCTTGAATGCGGTTACACCACTTCATGGCCCGCATGGATACAGCTTGAAACCTTCGGCGCATGGCACAACACGCCATACGCATCGCAAGACAATGGCTTCGGTGGCCTGGATGCACGCCTTGAAGTGACAAAGCCCCTGTTCGTGCGTCACATGACTGAATTGGCGAAGATGGCCAAGGAAGGCACATTTACCTATGGCGGCCGCGGCGATGCGCCAAACTCCCTGTTCACTTCGGGCAAATGCGCCATGTTTACCGGATCAAGCGGCAACCGGGCCAATATCATCAAGACAGGCAACTTTGAATTCGGCACGTCCTCCCTGCCCTATTACGCCGACGTGAAGGGCGCTCCCCAGAATACTATTATCGGTGGAGCGTCGTTGTGGGTGTTCGCCAAGAAGACCCCGGAAGTCTACAAAGGCGTGACAAAATTCTTCAAGTTCATTTCCAGCCCTGAAAAGGCAGCTCAATGGCACCAAGGCACCGGCTATGTCCCGGTGACCAAGGCTGGCTTCGAGCTTACCGAGAAATCCGGCTTCTATGCCAAGAATCCAGGATCCGACGTGGCCGTGAAGCAACTGGACGCCACCACTACCGAAAACTCGCGTGGCATACGCCTGGGCTACCTGCCGCAGATTCGCGACATCGAAGATGGTGAAATGGAGAAAATCTTTTCGGGTTCCGTCACACCGGAAGCCGGTCTGGCCAATATGGTCAAGCGCGGCAACGAACTGCTGGAGCGTTTCGAGAAAAGCGTCAAGTAAGGTCCTGTACTAAAATCCCCACCGTGAGCGGTGCCCCCTCGGCGGCACCCTCGCGGTTTTCATTTGTGCCACAATGGCGCGCTTTTTTCACCCTAGCCCTATGGTCCGGCCCAGGCCGCATCACCATGGCAATATAAGACACTTCCTCCCTATGGAAAAACGCGTCGTTTTTAGCCATAAGACACTGCCCTATTTGCTGCTGGCACCACAACTGGCCATCACTATCGTGTTCTTTTTCCTGCCGGCCGGCCAAGCCGTGTGGCAATCCTTCCGGCTCGAAGACCCCTTCGGGCTGTCTTCACAATTCGTAGGCTTGAGCAATTTTGCCGAACTGTTCGCCAACGAAAGCTATTTGAATTCCTTCAAGGTTACAGCGGTCTTTTCCGTACTGGTAGCTGTACTGGGCCTTACCATCTCGCTATTGCTGGCAGTCATCGCAAACCGTGTTGTGCGGGGGGCCGGCATTTACAAGACGCTGCTGATATGGCCTTACGCCGTCGCGGCAGCCGTGGCCGGCGTGCTGTGGCTTTTCCTGTTCTCGCCTTCTGTGGGTACGCTGGCGGTGTACATGGCGCAAGCCGGTATCAGCTGGAATCCCCGCCTGAACGGCAATGACGCCATGATCCTGGTGGTAATGGCTTCGGTATGGAAACAGATTTCTTATAACTTTCTGTTCTTCCTTGCCGGCTTGCAATCCATTCCCCGCTCTTTGATCGAAGCGGCCGCCATCGACGGCGCCAGCCCCGCGCGCCGGTTCTGGACTATCGTTTTCCCCCTGCTGTCGCCCACAACGTTTTTCCTGCTGGTCGTCAACGTGATTTATGCTTTCTTCGACACTTTCGCCATCATCGACATCATGACCCAGGGCGGGCCAGGAGACAGCACGTCGATACTCGTATACAAGGTGTACAACGCGGGATTCAAAGGACTGGACATCGGTTCGTCGGCGGCCCAGTCGGTCATTCTCATGATGATCGTCATACTGCTCACCATCATCCAGTTCCGTTACGTTGACCGCAAAGTCAATTACTGACACACCCTTTTACCGCTGGCAAGGCCACACATGATCGAACGCCGTCCCTATCTGGATATCCTGTCCCATATCATTTTGATCATCGGGGTGGCGATTATCGCTTTTCCGCTGTACGTCACGGTGGTTGCGTCTACGCAAACCGCGCAGGAAGTCGCGCAAGCACCAATGTCGCTGATACCCGGCAGCCATTTTCTCGAGAACTACAGCGCCGTGTTGTTCGGCGACGGCGCCAACACGCCGCCTGTAGCAAGAATGATGTGGGTGAGCACGGTAATGGCGCTGGCCATTGCCATCGGCAAGATCGCAATATCGATGCTGTCCGCGTTTGCCGTGGTGTATTTCCGTTTTCGCTTCCGGATGTTCTTTTTCTGGATGATTTTTGTCACGCTGATGCTGCCTGTTGAAGTGCGTATCGCGCCCACTTACAAGGTCGTCGCCGACCTGGGGATGCTCAATTCCTATGCCGGCCTTACCCTTCCGCTCATCGCCTCGGCCACGGCCACCTTCCTGTTCCGGCAGTTTTTCCTGACCGTCCCCGACGAGCTGATCGAGGCGGCACGTATCGACGGAGCCGGACCGATGCGCTTCTTCAAGGACGTATTGCTGCCCTTGTCGCGCACAAGTATTGCCGCCCTGTTCGTCATCCAGTTCATCTATGGATGGAACCAGTATCTATGGCCGCTGATCATGACCACGCAAGAAGACATGTATCCCGTGGTCATAGGCATCAAACGCATGATTGCCGGCGGCGACAGCGTGACGGAATGGAACCTGGTCATGGCTACCGCCTTGCTGGCCATGATCCCGCCTGCCGCCGTGGTGATCCTCATGCAGAGATGGTTCGTGAAAGGCTTGGTAGACGCCGAAAAATAAACGCTGCGCACTGTCCGCAATATTGAAACCTGGCCGCCCTGCCCGGCACACCGATTTTGGAATCAAACACATGGCTACACTGAGTTTTCGCGACGTCACCAAAACCTACCCCGGAGATATTGCCGTTATACACGGCATAAACATGGATGTTGCGGACGGCGAGTTCATTGTTATTGTCGGCCCCTCGGGCTGCGGTAAATCAACCCTGATGCGCATGGTCGCAGGACTGGAAAGCGTTACAGGCGGCGAGATCAGCATCGACGGCAAAGTCGTCAACAAGCTGGAGCCGGCGGAACGCGATATTGCTATGGTGTTTCAGAACTATGCGCTCTATCCGCATATGACGGTCTTCGAGAACATGGCCTACGGCCTGAAGATACGCAAGTTCAGCAAACAGGAAATCCAGTCCCGCGTGGACCGGGCAGCCAAGATACTCGAGCTGTCGCATTTGCTGGACCGCCGTCCCCGCCAGCTGTCTGGCGGACAACGCCAGCGTGTCGCCATGGGCCGCGCGATCGTGCGCGATCCCAAAGTGTTTCTTTTCGATGAGCCCTTGTCGAATCTTGACGCCAAGCTGCGCGTGCAGATGCGCCTGGAGATCCAGAAACTGCACTTCCGGCTGAAAACAACCAGTCTGTATGTCACGCACGACCAGGTCGAAGCAATGACGCTGGCCCAGCGCATGGTGGTGATGAACAAAGGCGTACCCGAGCAGATCGGCACGCCCATCGAGGTGTTCGAGAAGCCCGCATCGATCTTCGTCGCCAGCTTCATCGGCTCGCCTCCCATGAATTTGATTCCGGTCCAGGTCGACGAACATCGGCAAGTCACGGATGAAAGCGGCGCAGCACTCCAGATCGATGTCGAATCGGTTCCGCCTTCGCTGGTAAACCAGAAGGTGATCATGGGAATGCGTCCGGAGCACATGAAACTGCATGCGCCGGGACTCGCCATAGATATCGAGATGGTGGAAATATTGGGTTCGGAGCAATTGATACACGGGCGGCATGCTGATACGGCGGTTGTGCTGCGGTGCCCGGTCGGACTGACCAAGGATTTTCCCTTGCAGCTCGGAGAGACAGTCCAGGCGGGGCCGGACGGGGTCCATGCGCTGCATTGGTTCGACGCCTCGACAGGCCGGCGAATTGCCGACTGACAGGACGATGGCGCTTTGCCGTACGCCCGGCCGCTCATTGCGAGACCGCCGAGGCGAAAAGAAGTGAATCCGGATTGAAAGGATAACGATCAGGGCGCCCATCCGGCGCCCTGATCGTTACTGTCGCGGCATAGCGGTTTACTTGTAGACGGACTTGCTGCCGTCTTTATGCCAGGTAAAGATGTCGAATTTGAATTCGTTGAGGTCGCCCTGTTTGTTCCAGGAAATTTTGCCTATGGGCGTTGCGATGGTGTTGGCGTGCAAGTAGGCGGCCACTTTGACTGGGTCGTCGGCCCCTACGCCCTTGATTCCATCGGCAATGGCTTTTGTTGCCGAATAGGCGGTTAGCTGGAAGGCGCCGCCGGGATCGCGCTTTTTGTCTTTGAATGCTTTTACGATGCCCGCATTGGCCGGGTCTTGAGTGAAGTCGGCCGGCAAGGTCAGGAGCATGCCTTCGACGGCTGCACCGGCGATGGCATTGATGTCGGGGTTGCCGACGCCCTCGGGGCCCATGAATTGGGTTTTCAGGCCCTGCTCGGCGCCCTGGCGCAACAACAGGCCCATTTCGGGATGGTAGCCGCCGTAGTAGACAAAGTCTGCCCCGGTGCTTTTGAGCTTCGTGATGACGGCCGAATAGTCGGTATCGCCGGCATTGATGCCTTCAAAAAACGCAATCTTGATGCCGGCCTTTTCAAGCTCGCTCTTTACCGAGTTGGCTATGCCCTGGCCATACGACTGCTTGTCGTGAATGATGGCAACGTTTTTCGGTTTGATCTGCTCAATAATGAACTTGGCGGCGGCCGGACCTTGCTGATCGTCCCGCCCTATGGTGCGAAAGATCATGTCGAAGTTTTTGCCGTCGGTGACACCCGGCGCCGTCGCTGACGGCGTAACCATCAGCACGCCCTCGGTGTTATATACGCTGGTCGCCGCGATGGTGGCTCCTGAACATACATGTCCGACGACATAATTTATTTCATCGTTCACGACGCGGTTGGCGACAACAGGACCTTGCTTGGGTTCGCAGCCATCGTCGATGGAAACGGCTTCAAGCTGTTTGCCGAGCACGCCCCCTGCTGCATTGATTTGTTCTATAGCGGTATCGACCCCTTGCTTGACCATGGCGCCGTATTGGGTGACGGGTCCGGTAAAGGGGCCGGCGATGGCTATCTTTATGGTATCGGCCATGGCGCCCGATGAAAGAAGCATGCCTGCGGCAAGCCCCAAGGCAGCTGCGACTGGAGTAAAACGAATTTTCATATAGCCTCCTGAAGGTACGCAGGAAAGCATACACCTAAAGCCCTGCGGCGTGGCGTCGTTCCGCACAGGGTTTCCTCTATGATTTCATCGATTCGGCCGCCAGGGCAGCATCAAAAAGCCCCGCTTGAAAGCGGGGCCTGTGCAAGCATAAAACGCTATTGCAACAGACTGCGCAGCATCCAGGCATTTTTTTCGTGGATATCGAGGCGTTGCGTAAGCAGATCGGCCGTAGGCTGGTCGTCGACGCTATCCGCCTTCTTGAAGGCAGCGCGGGCCGTCTTTGCCACGGCTTCGTTGCCCTTGACAAGCAGCTGTATCATTTCTTCGGCGGAAGGAACGGTAGACGGCTCGCTGATGGACGAGAGCTCGGCATACTGGGCATAAGTCCCTGGCGCGTAATGCCCCAATGCCCGAATGCGCTCGGCGATGGCGTCGAGCGCCTGCCATTCTTCGGTGTATTGGGTCATGAACATGTTGTGCAGCGTATTGAACAGAGGCCCTGTGACGTTCCAGTGGAAATTGTGCGTCATCAGATATAGCGTGTACGAATCGGCCAGCATTTTCGAAAGCTCGACAGCCACTGTGGACCGGTCTTTATCTGAAATACCGATATCGATGGGCAGACCCTTGTCGCTCGTTTTCGCCGTTTTGTTGCCCAGCCTAACTGCTTTAGCCATACAGACCTCCAAGTCGTTTTGATTAAATCTGTTCATCCAAGGATACCACGCCGGAATGACCGTTCATCACGCAAGGCCTGATCCGGTTTTCATGGTCATGCGGCAGTAGGTACCGGCGTAACGGCCGCATCCAGATAGTTCACACCGGGCAAGTCGCAGGCGCGGATTGCATTGACAAGGGCATCGATGGCAGCGGGCCGCGGGAAGCTCTTGCGCCACACCAGTACGACGCGCCTGTCCGGAGCGGGTTTCTTGAAAGGGATGTAGGCCAGCAGATTGTTTTCCAGGCCGGGCATGTACAGCGCACTGGCCGGCAATACGGTGACGCCTATGCCTGCGGCGACCATATGCCTTATGGTCTCCAGCGACGACCCTTCGAATGTGCGCTGTATCCCTTCGCTGGATGCCGAAAAACGCGACAGCTCGGGGCATACCTCGAGCACCTGATCACGAAAGCAATGCCCCGTGCCCAGCAGCAGCATGGTCTCATCCTTGAGCGCCCGCGCATCGATTTCTTTCTGTGCCGTCCATGGATGGTTCTTGGGGACCGCCACCACAAAGGGCTCATCGTAGATCGGGTGCACCATCAGTCCCGACTCCGGCAAAGGCAAGGCCACGATTGCGCAGTCGATTTCACCTTGTCTCAAAAGCTCCAGCAAGCGGGCTGTGAAATTCTCTTGAAGAAGCAGCGGCATCTGTGGCGTGGCCTGGATCTGCGTCGGGACCAGGCGCGGCAGGAGGTAGGGTCCGATGGTGTGGATCACGCCAACCCGCAAGGGCCCGGCAAGCGGATCATGCCCCTGCCGCGCAATCTCGCGCAGATTGGCGCCCTCTTCGAGCACGCGTTGAGCCTGTGCAACCACGCGCAGGCCGATAGAAGTGATGCCCACTTCCGTGCCTCCGCGTTCGAACAGCACCACGCCCAGTTCGTCTTCAAGCTTGCGTATGGCCACCGACAAAGTCGGCTGGCTGACGAAGCAGGCTTCGGCGGCCCGGCCAAAATGCCGCTCGCGCGCCACTGCAACGATATACTTCAGTTCGGTCAAGGTCATTACGTATCTCGCAATTAAATAAGGCTCGAATTGCGCTAGCTGCGCAAAAAGTCCTGTTTGCCCCGCATCCACCGCTGCAGATGGGAAGCGGCGTGTTCCGCGTAGCGGTCGCGCAGTTCACAAGCAGCCTCCTGGGCCTGTTCGACGATCATCGCATCGGTATCGAGACTGGCAAAGCGCAGAAGCTCCTGTCCCGACTGACGGACCCCGAGAAACTCGCCAGGACCGCGCTGTTCGAGATCGCGGCGGGCAATTTCGAAACCGTCCGCGGTTTCGTACATGGCGCGCAGACGCAGCCGCGCCACCGCCGACAAAGGAGATTGGTACATCAATACACAGACCGACTTGCGGCCTCCCCGCCCTACCCGTCCACGCAATTGATGCAACTGCGCCAGGCCGAAGCGTTCGGCATGCTCAATAATCATCAAGGAAGCATTGGGAACGTCGACGCCGACTTCGATGACTGTGGTGGCAACCAGCAAATCTATGGCGCCGGCCCGGAATTCCTGCATTACCTGCTGCTTTTCCGCTGCGGGCAGGCGTCCATGCACCAGTCCTACCCGCATGCCCGACAGGGCCAGGACGAGTCTGGCGTGGGTATCCACCGCCGTTTGCAATTGCAATGCTTCACTTTCTTCAACCAGGGGACATACCCAGTATGCCTGGCTGCCTTGCCGTACCTCGGCAATAACATGGGACAGCACCTCATCGCGCCGCGCATCGGAGACGAGTTTGGTGAGCACGGGACTGCGTCCAGGCGGCAGCTCATCAATGACGGAAACGTCCAGATCCGCAAAGAATGTCATGGCCAGGGTGCGCGGTATCGGTGTCGCGCTCATGCTGAGCTGGTGTGGAATCAGGGCCAGGCTGCCTTCGGATTCCTCGCCCTTGCGGCTCAGGTCCAGCCGCTGGCCCACGCCGAAGCGATGCTGCTCGTCCAGAATAACGAGGCCCAGGTTGGCGAAGTTGACTTTATCCTGAATCAGGGCCTGGGTGCCGACTACCAATTGGGCCTGCCCGGATTCAATCGACGCGATGGCAGCCTTGCGGGCCTTGGTGGCGAGGCTTCCCGTAAGCCAGGCCACTGTAACGCCCAAAGGCTCCAGCCAGGCTACCAGTTTCTGGAAATGCTGTTCGGCCAGAATCTCGGTTGGGGCCATGATGGCAACCTGGCTCTGGCTGGAGATAGCCTGCGCCGCAGCGAATGCCGCCACAATGGTCTTGCCGCTGCCTACGTCTCCCTGCAGCAAGCGGTGCATGGGAAAAGAACGCGAGAGGTCGCTGATAATTTCGGCAATGACGCGTTCCTGCGCGCCGGTCAGTGCAAATGGCAAGCTGGCCCGCAATGCGTCCAGCAGCCGCCCGTGATTTCCAGTCAGCGCACGCGCCGTTTGACGGCGGCGCGCGGCGCGGGCTGCCGCCAGCGACAATTGCTGGGCCAGCAGCTCATCGAACTTGATGCGGGTCCAGGCCGGATGCCCGCGTTCCACAAGTCCCGTGTACGAGATATCGGGCGAAGGATGGTGCAGCACGCGGATGGCCTGATCAAACGGCATGAGGCTATAGCGCTCGCGTATTTGGGGCGGCAGGGTGTCGGACAAGTCGGCAACAGCCAAGGCTTCGTCGATGGCCTTGCGCAGACTCGCCTGGGCCAGGCCGTCGGTGGTCGGATATACCGGTGTCAGTGCTTGCGGCAGTGCGGTTCCCGCGACGGTAACCCTGGGATGGACCATTTCGTAACCGCCGAAACCGCTGCGGACCTCGCCGCGCACCCGCACGCGCTTTCCCGCAGCCACCTGCTTTTGCTGGTTGGGGTAGAAATTCAGCCAGCGCAGCACCAGGGAACCCGTGTCATCTTCCACGACCGCCACGAGCTGGCGACGTGGACGAAATTGCACTTCGCTGCGCACCACTTCGCCCTCGACTTGCGCAGGCGCACCCGGATACACCGACAGGATAGGCGTTATGTGCGTTTCATCTTCGTAGCGCAAGGGCAAATGCACCACGAAATCCGCCGGCTCTTTCAGGCCAAGACGCAATAGCTTGCGCTTGAGCAAGGAGCCCGGGCCCGTCGCACCCTGCGCCGGCACGGATGCTTTGGTGCCAGATACAGCCACAGCTGCCATCCTGGATGGGAGGATCAAATGACGATAATCGCTTCGACCTCGAACTGCGCGCCCTTGGGCAAGCTGGCGACCCCGATGGTGGAGCGCGCCGGGAATGGCTGAGGAATGACGTCGGCCATGATGGAATTGGCGCTGGCGAATTTACTGAGATCGGTCAAGAACAGAGTGAGCTTGACGATATGTTCCAGCGAGCCGCCCGCGGCCTCGATGACGGCCTGCATATTGGCGAAGGACTGGCGCACCTGTCCTTCGAAGTTTTCCGAGACGAGTTCCCCGGTGCCGGGTTCCAGGCCTATCTGGCCGGACAAGAATACCGTTTTTCCGGGACCCGCTGCGACTGCCTGCGAATAGGGACCAACAGCAGCCGGAGCCGCATCGGTTTGGATAATTTGCTTGGCCATGAATTTAGCTCTCTGTGAAGTCAATAAAAC
>JAKFDW010000055.1:0-2362 GCA_036675955.1 Orrella sp.
TGATCCATCAGCAACAGGTAATACATTAAAGCGGTGACGACCAAAACCAGCGCGCCCGTTACCAATCGATTGTGGCTGGCGGCAAGCGCCGCAATGGGCAAGAGCAGTACCGCGGACTTGTGGAACACGGCACCAAGGACAACCCATACGACGAAAGCACGGGTCTTTCCATCCGCCAGCGCGACCAGACCCAGGAGCACGAAGCCCAGCGCCGCCGCCTGACGCGTGTAGCCCATGCCAACAACAATCAGCATGTACGGCACTGCGGCCAGCAAGGCGAGCCATGGGTTTGACTGATGCCGACAGAACGCGACGGTGCCCCACATCAGCACTGATGCACAGGCAAAATTCACCCAATAGATGTCCCCACCCAAGCGCGCGACCACCCAGTTGAGCACGTAATAAGCCGGGTCCTTCCCGTCAACCGCATGGCTCAGGCTGTGAGCCGCCGCGTCCTGGAAGTGCGGTATATAGTTGAACCAGTCGCCGCCCACCTCGTGGCGAAAACCAATCACCACGGCAATCAGCAAGCCCACTATCCACCAGACCCAGCGGGCCTGCTGTGGCGGCAAGTGACGGGGCGTCAGCACGCCCAACGCAGCGGCCAGGAACAGGCCCCAGTACAGGATCAAGAGCCGGCCCTCTCTGAGACCAATCCACGCAACATGCCGGACAGCCGCGGCGCCTGTGCCTGCATGCAGTAGGTCTGCTCTACCTTGTCCCTTCCCATCCGACCGAATTGATGCCGCGATACTGGGTCGGTTATCAGCAATTCGAGCGCTTCGGTCCACTCCTCCGAGGTCGATGCCAAATAACCATTCTTGCCTGAAGTGACGATGTCGCTGTTCACTCCGACCGGAGAAGCCACGACGGGCAAGCCGCACGCCATGTACTGGACCAGTTTGTAGCCGCACTTGCCACGCTCCCAAGGCGCATCCGGCAGCGGCATCACTCCAATATCCAACTGACTCAGCAGATCGACTTCTGCGCTTTCACTCCATTCCTTTGCTTCGAACGGTGTACCGGCAAGCTGATCGGACCGAGCGCCAATCGCCACGCAGCGGATGGCATGGCGCCCCCGGAGTCCTTCCAATGCAGGCGTGAGTATCCGTAGATAATCAGCCGTGGATGGCGAGCCAATCCAGCCGATGATTACCTCATCCTGATGGGCGCGCGCTTGAGGTGCAGGATAGCGTTCCAGGTCAACCACCGTCGGCACCCATTCCACCCGCCGCGCACCTGCAGCCCGGGCACGATCCGCCAAGTAGCAGTTCCCTGCCGTCACCAGGTCTGCACGCTTCATTACTGCGTCTATTTTCCGCCCGAGGACGTGCCGAACGAACCCCAAACGATGTTCGTCGTAGCGGTGGAACACCGCATCATCGTAATCCACAAGCAGTCGCGTTGCGGCAGGGATCAACCCCAGTTCAATCGCGCCCGGCAGCCAAGGAAAAAGTTCCTTCTCCGTCCAGACGACATCGTACCGCCTGGCCCGAAACACGTCTTTCAATCGGGACAGGTAGGCGCGCATGACCCTCGGCTTGGATATGCTTCCGTTGTAGATACCCCCAACATACCTGTCGTCCAGCAGCGGGTGCACATCAACTTCAATCCCTTCGGCTCGTAATGCCGGCAGGTACTGCAACGTGCGCAAGCGACTACTGGCCCCCAACTGGTCATATCGCGGTAGCGCGAGCACACGCAATGTCATGCCGCACCCAAGCTCTCATAGACGGCTCTATAACGAGCCACTCCTTCATCCAAAGAAAAATGACGCTGAGCCGACGCAACGCAGCGCTTGGAAATATCGGGAGTAGCCGCCAACTCCAGCAGTCGCTCAACGCCGACCTGCAGGGAAGCCTCATCGAGATCAGCCAAGGCCACGCCAACGCATTCATCTTCAAGGATCTCAGCCATGTCCCCGACGCCCTGGTTCGACAAGCAAGGAATTCCGCACCCCAGGAACTCGCCCAGCTTTGTCGGCGAACACGCGGCACGGGAGTAGGAAGGCGTATAAAAGAATATGCCGGCATGCATACGAACCATCTGCGCAGGAACTTCACTATGATTGGCGGCCCTGATCTCTACGGCTTCCTCAGGGATGTTCGTCGCAGCGAGGCGCTCCCGGATGTATTTCTGTTCGTTCCGATTGATGACAAGCAACCGCGCATCGGGACGGAGGTGGAGCAATTGACGAAAACACGCCGCCACCGCATCGAATGAATACCAAGTCCCTGCAGATCCTACATAACCCAGCACGAAGTGGTCGTCTGTCGCTCCTGCCATCGGCCGAAAGCGCGTCAGATCTGCGCACGTGGGAATCACCGTAATCGGCGGCATGCGCCCCCCAAGATACGGAAAC
>JAKFDW010000056.1:0-10574 GCA_036675955.1 Orrella sp.
CATATCCGACTGAAAACTGGCATTTCGATGGGGCATGTTCCCTTTTACTTTCAAGGACGTAAAGATGCAAACACAAACCGGCACTGTTAAATGGTTCAACAACGAAAAGGGATTTGGCTTCATCACACCCGAAGGCGGCGGCAAGGATCTGTTCGTTCATCACTCGGATATTCTCGGAACGGGCTATAAATCGCTGGAAGAGAACCAACGAGTTTCGTACCAGGCGGCGGAAGGCCCCAAGGGACCGCAGGCAAAGTCCATTCAAGTCATCTGAATCCGGTCAGAAGCCCGGGCAACCGTCCGGGCTTCTGCACCCGCGCGCTATTCACGATCATACAACGCTGGGTCCGGACTCCCTGCGATTCGCATATGTCCTTGCAAGACCTATCCATGCTCCGGTTTTTGGGCCGTCCCCCGCCCTTTGCCATTGCTCGTGGCTTTTCGCTCGACCAGCTTGCTGAACATGCTGCCGGACTCATATAAAAGAGCCAGTTTTTTATCCTCGAATTCCCTGAAAAAATCCTCCCATGATATCTCCACCAGGTCGTCATGCTCGGAGTTCGGGGTTCTGGGAAACATGATGCGTAATATTCCTACAACGTTGTCGCTATGGGTTTTCTTAACGGCGGCAGGCTTGCCCTTGTGCTTGGCAGCCCATTCTTGAATGGTCTGATGGTCGGTTGTGGTTTCAGCCATAAAGACTCCCCCTTTCTGATCGGATGCTGATACAAATCCACGATTGCAAAAAATCGCGACCCCTTCCCGGAATTCTGCCAGCAAGCCATATGCCAAACGGCCAGGGTGTCCCGCTTTCTCCTGTGACGCTTCGGTATGAAACTTGCTTGACGTTTTCATTGGAGATTTACCGAACCGGAGGAAAGCGTGAACCAGACCGTTACAGAAGCACCTCGCAAGCTGCGCATCCTCACTTGGCATGTCCACGGCAATTACCTTTATGCATTGACTCAGCTTCCTCATGAGTTCGTCATTCCAGTTCAGGCAGATGGGCGCGCCGGCTATGCACCGCTCGGCAACAAAATACCCTGGACGGACAATGTGATCCAGATCCACCCCGAGGAAATCGCCAAGCAGCATTTCGACTGTGTAATCTATCAGTCACGATCCGCCTACGAAGACGACAGCCACCGTTTGTTGACGTCCTCGCAGCGTGCCCTCCCCTCCATCTATATAGAGCACGATCCGCCCCGGCCTTTTCCGGTCGATACTGAACACTGGTTCCGCCATGAACGCGGAATTCTCGTACACGTGACGCACTACAACGAGCTCAACTGGGATGCCGGCCTCATGCCGACCAGGGTGATTGAACACGGCGTCCCCCTAAACCCCGACGTGCGGTATTCCGGCGACAAACCTGCAGGCATCACCGTGATCAACGGTTTGCGTCACCGTGGCCGGCGGATGGGTGCGGACCTGTTCGAATGGTCCCGCCGGCAAGTGCCGCTGGACCTGATCGGCATGCAGAGCGAAGAGATGGGAGGCCTGGGCGAGGTGCCGAATCTCAGCGTCGCGGCGACCATGGCGCAATATCGATTTTTCTTCACGCCCATAAGGTATACGAGTCTGGGTCTGGCGCTGGTTGAAGCCATGCTGCTTGGTATGCCGGTCGTTGGGGTGGCGGCAACAGAATTGCCTACCGTTATTGTCAACGGCGTAAACGGCTATGTGCACAACGACAAGGCGCTGCTGGTTGATGTGATGCGCCAGCTTATCGACGAGCCCGACCTGGCGCGGAGTTGGGGCGAAGCCGGACGGCGAACCGCGACACAGCGTTTCGGCATCGAACGGTTCATCGGCGATTGGCTGGACGTGATCGCGCAAGTGACCGAGACCGGATCAGTAGCGCCGCAGTCCGTGCTGCAGCGGCATGTTGCTTGCTGAATGCCGTCCATGCACCCTTTTTGGTGTACTGCGAACTCTTTATCCCTGCGGAGGGCACAATGAACGACGTACAAGAGAACTTATTGGACTGGTTGAGAGACGCTCATGCCATGGAAAAGCAGGCCGAGAAGATGCTGACCTCAACCGCCGAACGGCTGGAAAATTATCCGCAATTGCGCGCCAAGCTCGAGGCCCATTGTGAGGAAACGCGCCAGCAGGCGATCATGATACGGGAATGTCTGGACCGCCTCGGCGACGACAGCTCCACAATGAAAGACATGGCAGCCAAGGCCATGGCCACCGCGCAAGGACTGAGCGGCATGTTTGTTTCGGACGAAGTGGTCAAGGCAACAATGGCCAGCTATACCTTTGAGCACATGGAGATCGCTTCGTACAAGTCGCTGATTGTCGCCGCCGAGCTCGCGGGCGATTTGGAAACCAAACGCGTGTGCGAAATCATCCTTCCCCAGGAAGAAGCAATGGCTCAATGGTTGAGTGATCATCTCGCCGAAATCACCAGACAATTCCTGACCCGCGACGCCACCCCGGATACAACCGCAAAGCATTGACAACAAGGCGCAGCCAACGGAATGACCCGACTATTCCAAAGCTATTTCGTTGGTGGATTCGAGTGTTCGACTCAACACCGAACCGATGGCCTGCGTCTCGATCTTCTGCGTGGCACTCGTCATGACATGTTTGCGGAGAACGATTACCGGTCTATGGTCGCGCACGGGATCACAACCGTGCGCGATGGTCTGCGATGGCATCTGGTTGAGCAATCCGCCGGGCTATATGACTGGTCCAGCTTCCTTCCGCAATTGCGTGCGGCGCAAGCGGTCGGCGTGCAGCCCGTCTGGGACGTCTGCCACTACGGCTGGCCCGAAGACATTGACATATGGTCGCCGACTTTTGTCGACCGGTTCGCCCGGTTTGCCGGCGCCCTGGCCGTCGTCGTACGCGACGAATGCGATGCCATTCCCTACTACTGCCCGATCAATGAAATTTCGTTCTGGGCGTGGGCCGGTGGCGACACGGCCGCGATAGGCCCGTTCGCGCGCCGGCGCGGCATGGACTTGAAGCGCCAGCTAGTCAGGGCAACGGTGGCGGCAATTGAAGCGATACGGGCGGTGGATACGCGCGCGCGTTTCGTGAGCGTCGACCCGGCCATTCACATACTGCCCAAGAGTCCTCGCCAGCGCATTCACGCGGAGAACGCACGCCTTGCACAGTATCAGGCTTTCGATATGGTCGCTGGCCGCCTGATGCCGGAACTCGGCGGCAAGCCCGAATACCTGGATATCATTGGCGTCAATTACTACCCGCACAACCAGTGGTTCCTGAATGGCGCCAGCATCAGGCAAGGCGAATCCTTATATCGCCCTTTGCGGGACATTCTGGCAGAGAATTGGCTGAGATATGGCAGGCCTTTATTTATTGCCGAAACCGGAGCGGAGGCAGAACACCGGGTGCCCTGGTTGCGGTATGTGTGCGATGAAGCCGCCGCGGCAAGGGAAAACGGTGTACCGGTGGGCGGCATCTGCCTGTATCCCGTCACCGACTACCCCGGCTGGTCGAACGACCGTCATTGCCCTACTGGCTTGCTCGGTTATGCCGACGGGCAGGGACGGCGACCCGTTTACGAGCCGCTGGCGGCGGAACTGCTGATACAGGCGGCGCGGTTCGAAGGACTCCTTGCTCACGTCTGCTCGCAGCCACTGACTTCCTGCAAATAGCAAGGGAAATGTCATAGAAGATGCCGCCAATGGCGCAACGGATCAAGGGCGTGTGCCGCTGGCCTGGTCTGTTACACCGGGAATGGCCGATGTTGGACGTGAAAACGCGTCTTTCAATGCATCCACCCCCGATTGCGGCTTGGCCAGTTCGACCAGGTCGCTACGTTCGTCGCGCGATTTATCCGTACTCACGCCCAGGCGTTTGTCGCGTTGCTGGATCAAGCCCTGGATCGCTTCGCCGTCACGATTGAATGACCACGCAAGCTTGGGCTTCCCAAGGGGTATTTTATCGGCCGTCATATTGAACGCCCCGCTTTGCCAGAAATGCCAGGTCTTGCCATAGCTGTTCATCTTGTCCTTCATCAATTGTTTTTCGGCAACAGCTGGAATGCCCGGGGCGACCAATTGCCCCGACAATATTTCGCCATTATGGGGGTGCCAGTACTGTTTCTCATCCTCGGACAACTCGTCGAACAAGCTTTGCGAGATGATGTACTCCACGCCATTCAAGTTGGAGCCCGCCTCATTGCCGTCAAACAGTACACACTGCGCGAAGTCCTGGTTGACCTGATTGCAGAAATGGTGAGCTTCCATCTGGTGTTCCGGGTCGTCCTTAATCGGGTGGAATCCCACCAGGTAGACGTCCATGGATTCCAGTGGCGCGTTGTCCTGCAAGACTCCGGCGCCCGCCTCGAGCACCCTTGTCTTGGTCGTTTCGTCGGTTCCAGGCGGAACCGCCTTTTCGGTAGTTTCGGCCATGCTCGACGTAAAAAATGCAAAGCTGGCCAGGGCTGCCACGGCAATCCCGATGAAGATGCCCGCCTTGCTTGTCCGTAAAGTGATGCGAATCATTCCATGCGCCTCCGGTTCCCGCCAAGGACATCGTCAGTACGATGCCAAGGATACCTCCCATGGCGGTGGCTATCCGGATGAATCAGCAATTTATGCGCCGCATATCGACACGTAAGCATCTGTCTTCATTGTCTTTCCACAGACATGCCAGCAAGCCCAGTCGGCACATAAGTTGCTTCCCACCAGGCCTGTAGGTCGATCCAAACCCTCCTTTGCAGCGCAAATAAAGGTTCCGAACATGCTCCCTTCAGCATCCTGCCCGCCGAACGCCGCGGATCGGCCGACGCTTATATGCTACTCCCACCTGCGCTGGGATTTCGTCTATCAACGTCCACAACACCTAATGTCTCGTTTCGCGACCGAGTTCAATGTGCTCTACGTTGAAGAACCGGTCTATACCGATACGCCCCACTCGCGGCTTGAGTCTCGGGATGTGGCGATAGGAGTCCAGGTGCTGGTGCCTCAGTTGGGCGATGGCGCCAAACCGCAGCCGGACCTAGAGCAGCGCCGGCTCCTGGATATGCATCTGGGATTGCGTTGCGCCGCAGACATAATATTGTGGTACTACACACCCATGAGCCTCACCTTTTCGGAGCACTTGCGCCCTCGTCTTGTCGTGTATGACTGCATGGACGAGCTCTCTGCATTCCGCGGCGCCCCTGCGCGGCTTGTCGAACTGGAGCGGCATCTGATGGAGCGTGCCGATATCGTTTTTACGGGCGGGCACAGCCTTTATGAAGCAAAGCGCCTGTTGCACGGCAATGCTCATTCCTTTCCCAGCAGCGTCGACATCGCGCATTTCGCCAAGGCGCGGGAACGGCTGCCCGATCCGGCGGACCAAGCCGATATATCGCGGCCGCGACTCGGCTTCTACGGAGTGTTGGATGAACGACTGGATATTGCACTTATCGACGAGCTGGCAACGCTGCGGCCGGATTGGCAACTGGTTCTGATAGGGCCGGTCGTTAAAATCGACCCGGCAAGCTTGCCCCGACGATCGAATATCCATTATCTGGGCGCTAAGGCCTACAACGATTTGCCGAATTACCTCGCGGGTTGGGACGTTGCGTTAATGCCCTTCGCAATGAATGAATCGACCCGGTTCATCAGCCCGACTAAAACTCCGGAATACCTGGCGGGAGGCTGTGCAGTCGTCTCATCGCCGATCGCAGATGTGGTGCGCAGCTATGGCGGCAGCACAATGGTAAGCATTGCGAGAACCGCACAGGACTTCGCCCAGGCCATCCAGCAGGCCTTGCAAAGAACTGAAGATCGTGGAGCCCTCTTGCGCGAAGCCGACGCGATACTTGACGGAATGTCGTGGGACCGGACATGGCGACAAATGCGCCGTCTCATGGAGAAAAGCCTGCCGAAATCCCAGGCGACACGTTTTACGTCGCCTGGATTCAGAACCGCGGTCGATTACGATTACCTGATAGTCGGAGCAGGCTTTGCCGGCAGCGTCCTGGCCGAGCGGCTCGCCAGCGGACTGAACAAGCGGGTGCTGATCGTCGACCGACGGCCGCATATTGGCGGCAATGCCTATGACTTCCGCAACGATCACGGCTTGCTGGTTCACAAATACGGACCCCACATCTTCCATACGAACTCGGAAAAAGTCTTCCAGTATCTGTCTGGCTTCACCCGTTGGCGGCCCTATGAGCACCGCGTCCTGGCCCAGGTCGACGGAATGCTGGTACCTATGCCCATCAACCTTACGACGCTGGGCATGCTGTACGGACGCAAGTTTGACCCGGATGAAGCCGTCCGGTTTCTGGCGACCCGCGCCGAGCATCCCGATGAGGTCAAAACTTCGGAGGACGTGGTCGTCAGTACGGTGGGCCGGGAGCTCTATGAAAAATTTTTCCGTGGTTATACGCGCAAACAATGGGGGCTGGACCCTTCAGAGCTGGACAAATCGGTAACCGCGCGCGTTCCCACCCGCACGTCGCTGGATGACCGATATTTCACCGACAGCATCCAGTGCATGCCTCTGCACGGCTATACACGTATGTTCGAAAGCATGCTCGACCATCCGAATATTACGGTGGCTACCGGGACGGAATTCAAGGATATCGGCACTTCAGTAAAATACGATCACTTGATCTACTGTGGGCCCATAGACGAATTTTTTGACTACCGCTATGGAAAACTGCCCTACCGGTCTCTTCATTTCCGTCACATAACACTGGACCAGCCGGAATTTCAGCCGGTTGCCGTGGTCAACTTCCCTGACGAAGATGTTCCGCATACCCGTATAACCGAGTATAAATATCTGACCGCACAGCAGCATCGCAAGACCAGCATTACCTACGAGATCCCCTGCTCGGAAGGCGAGCCCTACTATCCGGTACCCCGTCCGGAGAACTTCGAACGGTTCCAGAAATACCAGGAACTGGGCGATACGTCGGCTGGGGTCACCTTTGTGGGGCGACTTGCAACCTATCGCTACTACAACATGGACCAGGTCGTGGCCCAGGCGCTGACAGTCTACGCTCGAATCGTGGAGCAAGAGGCCAAGCAACGACCGGCTTACAAGGCCATCGTGGCCGCAGCGTAAGCGCGTAACGCGAAGAGAGGCTACGACTATGACGCCGCTCTCCGGGGCGCACAGCCCTTTAGCGTTTCTGCTTGGCTATGTCAGGGCGAGGCGATGGCATTTCGGCGTGCTGGCCGGCCTCGTCATTGGCGCAGGCACATGCGCCATCGCCGTGCAGTACGGGATGAAACTGATCGTGGATGCCATGGCCGCGCCAAACAGGACGTCGGCCGATTTCTGGTCTCCGCTGCTGATGTTTGTCAGCCTTATTGCCGTGGAGAACGTCCTGTGGAGACTGACGGGTTGGCTGGGCTGCCGCACGATAGTCGCCACCGGCGTGGACATCCGGACCGACTTGTTCGATCATTTGATCGGCCATCCAATGCATTATTTCAGCAAACAGCTATCAGGATCTCTGGGTAGTCGAATCACCGCCACTGCCGGATCTGCCGGCGCCATATTCAGCACTTTCGTCTGGAACGTCATGCCGCCTTGCGTCGACTTTCTCGGCGCCGTCGTCGTCCTGGCCATCATCGATTACCGGATGGCGATTGCCTTGATCGCCTTCGTGGCGGTGGTCGCCTCAATTATTGTGGTCTTCGGCATACGCGGCCGTTTCTTGCACCAGGCATACGGCAAACAGGCCGCACAGGTAGGCGGCGAGCTGGTGGACACTGTCTCGAACGTATGGGCCATCAAGGCCTTTTCTGCGCGCCGGCGCGAACGGGCGCGACTGAATGCCGCCTTCGGCGAAGAGGCGTATGCCCAGCGCAAAAGCTGGATGTATCTCGAAAAGGCCAGGGTCATCCATGACGTATGCCTATGGGTAATGGCAGGCTCCATGCTGACGTGGGCTCTGCTTGCCTGGCAGCGAGGAAGCCTTACGCCGGGGGATGTGGTGCTGATCAGCGCCCTCACATTCCGGATCCTGCATGGCTCCCGGGACCTGGCGCTCGCCCTGGTCGGCACCGCCCAGGAGTTCGGGGTGATTACCGAAATGCTGCGTATTATTGGGCAGGGACACAGTCTGCATGACCGCGCCGATGCCGTTCCTGTAGCGCCGCAATATGGCCGTATCGAGTTTCGCGATGTTTCCTACGCATACTCGGACGGATACCAGCTGTTCGACCGCTTCAGTCTTACCATCCCGGCAGGCCAGCGGCTGGGAATAGCAGGCCCTTCAGGAGGCGGAAAATCCACACTTCTTGGACTGATACAACGGCTGTACGACGTGCAGGAGGGCTGCATTTTTATCGACGGCCGTCCAATTACCGAGTTTGCCCAGGATCACCTGCGCGCAGGCATTGCGGTCGTGCCTCAAGAGATCGGCCTGTTTCGGCGGTCGATCATGGAAAATATCCGATACGGGCGGCCCGACGCCACAGACGAGCAGGTGTATGCCGCTGCGCGCAACGCGCATTGCGACGAGTTCGTACGCAATCTTGAAAACGGTTATGAAACCATAGTCGGTGAGCGTGGCGCCACGCTTTCTGGCGGGCAGCGCCAGCGGCTAGGCATTGCGCGCGCATTCCTGAAAAATGCCGCGATTTTGATCCTGGACGAAGCCACCGCGGCGCTGGACAGTCGTTCGGAACGTGACGTACAACGTGCCCTTCAGAACCTGATTCAGGACCGGACGGTCATCGCCGTAGCCCACCGACTGTCCACGCTGGATAATTTCGACCGCATCATCATGCTGAACGCCGGCAAGATCGTCGAAGACGGAACTCCGGCCAGGCTGCGTTGCCAGAATGGACTCTACAGCGCCCTCTGGCGTATCCAGGCTGGGCAGGATAACGCCAGATCGCCACGGGCGCCCGGAGCACCTGGCCGAGCTAGGGTTTGAGCACCACCTTGATGCAGCCGTCCTTCTTGTCGCGGAAGGTCTTGTACATCTCCGGCCCCTCCTCAAGACCCACGCTATGCGTTATGACAAATGAAGGGTCGATCTGGCCCCGAACTATCCGGTCCAGCAAATCATCGGTCCAGCGATTGACGTGAGTCTGCCCCATGCGCCAGGTCAGCCCTTTATTCATGGAGGCCCCGAACGGTATCTTGTCGATCAGGCCGCCGTATACACCCGGTATTGAAAGCGTCCCGCCAGGCCTGCACACATAAATCATCTCTCGCAGTACGTGCGGGCGATCCGACTCCAGCATGACGGCTTGCTTGACGCGGTCATAAACGGCATCTACCGACCGAGTGGCATGCGATTCCATACCGACCGCATCGATGCACTTTTCAGGCCCCTTGCCTCCCGTCAGTTCTTTCAGGCGGTCCAGAACGCTTTCCTCGTCAAAGTTGATCGTAATCGCGCCCCCGGCCTTGGCCATCGCGAGCCGCTCCGGAACGCGGTCTATGACGATAACCTGTTTGGCGCCCAGCAATATCGCGCTGCGTATTGTCATTTGACCTACCGGGCCAGCGCCCCATATGGCGACCGTATCAGCAGGTTCAATATCGCATTGCACAGCGGCCTGCCAACCCGTAGGCAGGATATCGCCCAGGAAGAGGACCTGCTCATCGGTCATCCCATCCGGCACCTTTACATGCGTCGTATCGGCGAACGGTACCCGTACATACTCGGCCTGGCCGCCCGGATAGCCGCCAGTAAGGTGCGTGTAGCCGAACAGGCCCGCCGTCGTGTGGCCGAACACTTTTGCCGCTTCGTCCCTGTTCCGGTTGCTCCGTTCGCACACCGAATAATTGCCCCGCTTGCACTGATCGCATTCGCCACAGAAAATTGTGAACGGAATGACCACACGGTCGCCAACCGCCAGGGCTCGATTTTCTTTACCGACTTCAACGACCTCCCCCATGAACTCATGGCCCATGATATCGCCCGATTTCATGCCGGGCATGAAGCCGTCGAACAGATGGAGATCCGACCCGCAAATGGCACATGCCGACACTTTGATCACGGCATCGCGAGGATGCTCAATAATGGGATCCGGGACGGTATCGCATCGGATATCGTGTTTGCCATGCCATCTGAGTGCTCTCATCATTTTCTCCGCGTATTGTTTCGTGTCGCCATGGCGAGCAAGCCATATGCCCGAACCGCTCATGCTCGGGACCGAAACATCAACGGCCATGAAAAAACCCCAAAGCCTGGAATGGGTATCCAGGCTTTGGGGCGATCTTGCAGTCGCAGGGACTCACTGACTACATGTCAGTCCTCTTCGACGAAAGCCTCGTGCCGTTTCTTCCGGATGGAAGGAAGCGCCACCAGCACCACGAGTATGGCCGCGGCAATCAACAAGGACATCGACAAAGGCCGGGTCACGAAGGTGGTGAAGTCGCCGCGGGCCAGCAGCAAGGCGCGACGGAAGTTTTCTTCCATCATCGGTCCAAGCACCAGGCCAAGCAGCAAGGGCGCGCCTTCGCATTTGAGCTTGCTCCAGAGATAACCGATGAAGCCGAAAGCCGCGGTCATCCAGATGTCAAAGACGTTGTAGTTCAGCGAATACACACCGATGGTGCAGAACACCAGGATGGCGGGAAACAGAATGCGGTATGGCACATTCAGCAGCTTGACCCACAAGCCC